>JANWZI010000100.1 GCA_025054695.1 Myxococcota bacterium
GGCCGGCGCGTAATACGCGCTCGTGCCCATCAGCTTGACGATTTCGCCGCCGCCGCCCGCCGTGCGCTGCACGATGGCCTCGAGCCGATCGGCCGGCAGCAGCTGGCGCACGGGAACACCGTTCACGGTGCAGTAACCGAGCACCGGAACCATCGTGTCGCCGTGCCCACCGAGCACCAGGGCGCGCACGTCCTTGACCGAGACGCCGAGCGCGTCGGCCAGAAAGCACTGCATCCGCGCGCTGTCGAGCACCCCCGCCATGCCCACGACGCGCTGCTTGGGGAAGCCCGTCACGCGCTTCATCTCCCAGACCATCGCGTCGAGCGGATTGCTGATCACCACGACGAAGGCGTCGGGCGCGTTCGCGCGCACCCCCTCGGCCACCTTGCGGATGATGGCGAGGTTGGTGCCGAGCAAGTCGTCGCGGGACATGCCGGGCTTGCGCGGCACCCCGGCCGTGACGATCACGACGTCGGCGCCGGCGATGTCCCGGTAGTCGGCCGTCCCGACGACGCGGACGTCGTAGCCGTCGAGCGCGCCCGTCTGCATGATGTCGAGCGCCTTGCCCTGCGCGACGCCCAGCCGCTCGGGTACGTCGAGCAACACCACGTCGCCCAGCTGCCGGCGTGCCGCGAGCATGCCGAGCTCGCCGCCGATGTTGCCCGCGCCGATGACCGCGATTTTCCTGCGCCTCGCCATGTTTTCGCCTCGCCGCCGCGCAGACTAGCCCGGATGGGGGCGCGGGGCGCGGCGCTTGTAGCACGCCCGACGCGAGTGGTCAGCGCGCGACGATCCGGCCCACCGTTCCGTCGAGCCGGACCACGTACAGTTCGCCCTCGAGGTCTTCCCCGAATGAGGCGGGCTGACCGGCACCCTCGATCGAGAAGCGCACCGGCTCGGAGACGCGACCGCCGCCGCACGAACGGACGGCGCCGAAGTCGTTGGAGCAATAGTCGCCGAACAGGTAGACGCCCCGCAGCGCGGGGATCGCCCGACCGCGATAGACGTATCCGCCGGTCACCGAACAGGCCCCACGCAACAGCGAGCGCGCCCCATGACCGAAGACGACGACCGGCTCGTGGTGCGCATCGACCCGAGCCATCATGCCCGTGCAGCCCGAAGCGCTCGAAGCGAGCTCGCGCCCCTCGTAGACCCGCCAGCCGTAGTTGGACCCGCGACCGTAGCTCGTCGACGCCGGAGCCAGGCTGATTTCCTCCCAGGCATTCTGGCCGACGTCCCCAATGAACAGATCCCCCGTGTCGCGGTCGAACGACCAACGCCAGGGGTTGCGCAGCCCGTAGGCCCAGATCTGGGGCAGCCCGCGGCCGTCGGCGAACGGGTTGCCCACCGCCGCGAAACCGCTCGAGGCCGCGTCCGGATCGAGCCGCAGGAGCTTGCCGAACAGCGACATCAGGTTCTGCGCATGGCCGAACGTCCCGTGGCCCGGCCCGTTGTCGCAGCCACCGCCCCCGTCACCCGTCCCGACCCAGAGCATGCCGTCGGGCCCGAAGGCCAGGTGACCGCCGTTGTGGTTCCACTGCGGATCGGGCAGCTCGATCAGGCGCCGGATCTCCGTCGGGTCGGCCGCGTTCGGATCGGTGCCCGAGCGGCGATACTCGGCGACGACGTTGTCCTCATTGGCGGACCGCGCGGTGTAGTAGACGAAGAATCGGCCGTTGCGCGAGTAATCGGGGTGGAACGCGAGGCCCAGCAGTCCCTGTTCGTTCATCCCGGACTCGACGCGTGCCGAGATGTCGAGAAACGTCGAGCTTCCCGACCCCGTCACGCGCACGATGCGGCCGGCGCGCTCGACCACGTAGTGCTCGTCTGGCCTGCCCGGCGCCTGGGTCACGTAGACCGGCTGCCGGAACGTCCCCGAAAGCCGCTCGAGCCTCAGCGCGGGAAGCGTCGGCGGATCGCAGCTCGCCGGCGGTGCGTCGCTCGAGGCGTCCGCAGCCGCGTCCGCGCTCGCCGCATCGCGCATCGCATCGGGCGCCGGCTCGGGACGATCCTCGAGGACGGCGTCCATGCCGGGCGCACCGTCGTTCGGTCCGTCGAGCGCCGTCCCCGTGTCCGACGGCATCGCGTCCGTGGACGGGGCATCCCGGGTGTCGGCATCCCGTCCAGGCCCGGTCGATGCATCCGAGCGCGTCGAATGATCGCCGCCACACGCCCAGACGAAGACAAACAGCACGACCCACGCCGTCGCACGTCGAAGCCTCGCAGACATCGCGCGCAGCATACTGCAAAACAAGTGCAGCTCGCGACGCCGTGCGAGATGGCCGCCCGGCAGCACCGCTCGGCGCCGGCCGCGTCGCTCGATGACCCAAGCGCTCTTGACGACCCCGTCCGTACCCGAGCTCGTCTCGGCGAGATCCTCGATCTGCGCCGCAAAACGCGGGCGCGTGCCCTCACGGCGGCGATCGGTTTGGTCGACGGTACGCACCGATGTTGCGAGTCGGACCGCGGTCCGGAGTCCGGCCTAAGTCCTAGCCCGAGTCCGAGCCCCATTCCGAGACCGAGCCGGAAGCCTTGTCCGAATCGCGATCGAGCACCCTGGCCTGTGCCGTCAGTCCCGCCGGTACATCGTCACGACGCAGGCGCCGCCGAGCCCGAGGTTGTGCTGCAGCGCCACGCGCGCGCCCTCGACCTGACGCCCCTCGGCCTGCCCGCGAAGCTGCCAGACCAGCTCGACGCACTGGGCGACGCCGGTCGCTCCGAGCGGATGGCCCTTGCTCAAGAGCCCGCCCGACGGATTGGTCACCCAGCGACCGCCGAACGTGTTGTCTCCGTCCCAGACGAGCTTTTCCGCCTCGCCCTCCCCGCACAGACCGAGTGCCTCGTACGTGAGAATCTCGTTGGACGTGAAGCAGTCGTGCAGCTCCACGACCTGCACGTCCCTGGGCCCGAGCCCCGTCTGCTCGTAGACTTGACGCGCAGCCGCGGCAGCCATGTCGTAGCCGACCATCTTGATCATCGAGTCGCCGAAGCTCGACCCAGGATCGGTCGTCATGGCCTGACCCGCGATGTAGACCGGCGACTTGATTCCTCGACGTCGGACCACCTCGTCGCTCGCGAGCACCACCGCCGCCGCGCCGCACGTGGGCGGGCAGCACTGGTAGCGCGTGAGCGGGTCGAAGATCTCGGGCGAGGCGAGCACCTCCTCGACGCTGAGCCGCTCGCGGAACAACGCATACGGGTTGCGGCTCGCGTGCTCGCGCGCCTTGCTCGCCACCTTGGCGAAGGTCTCGCGCCGCGTGCCGTACTTCCAGCGGTACTCGCGCCCGGCCCCACCGAACATCTGAGCCGTCGGAGGGGCTTCGTTGAAACCCTGCTGCTCGTTCATGATGCCCACGTGGCGCTCGACCGGGTTGGGCCGGTCGTTCCACTTGGTGCCGAGCGCGCCCTTCTCCATTTGCTCAAAACCGACGACCAGCACGCAGTCGGCCATCCCCCCCTCGATGGCCTGCCGGCCCAGCCACAGCGCCGTGGAGCCCGTCGCGCAGTTGTTGTTCACGTTGACGATGGGAATGCCCGTCATCCCCAACTCGTACAGCGCTCGTTGCCCGCAGGTGCTCTCGCCGTAGACGTAGCCCGCGTAGGCTTGCTGCACGTCGCGGTACTCGACGCCCGCATCGGCGAGCGCCGCCCGCGCCGCTTCGCGCGCCATCACGTCGTAGCTATCGCTGGCTCCGGGCTTCTGGAACTTCACCATGCCCACGCCGATGACGTTGACGCGACGACCCATCGTTTCGACTCCCGCGTTCGAGTTGTCCTCGTGTCGGCCGCCGCGTGGCGGCCCGACCCGGTCAGAGTAGCCCGACGAGCACGCCCAGGCGACGCGCGGGGGCCACGTCCCCGTCGACCCGCATCCGACCGCGCTGGAAGGCCTGTTGGAGGCCGAGCTTGCCGCGCGCAATCTCCTCGAGCGCCTCGTCGGAAATCCCGATCACCGTCGCCGCCGCGGCCGATCCGCCGCGCTCGACGCGACCCGCCGGGAAATCCACCGTCCAGCTCTGCTCCCCGACGACGAAGCGAACCGTGGCACCGACTTCGGCGCCCAGCGCCGGCTGCGCCCGCAGCCGTTGCTCGAGCGCCTCGAACAGCCTGGGCGCGACGGGCTGACGCGCAGCGGCCTGGGCGGATGCACCGGCCGAGGCGGCCGCGGCGCTCGGGGCGCTCGATGCAGGGGCGCCCATGGCGGCGGCCACCTCGTTCCTGTCGAGCTTCGTGAGGAACTCGAGCTTCTGGCTCGCCATGACGTTGCCCGAGATCCGCAGCCGCCCGCTCGTGAACAGCTTCATCGGATCGGCCTGCCCCTGGACCATCGCGAGAAAATCCGCGTCCGACAGCTCGAGCGTGCACTCGGGGCGATCGGGCATTCCCGGCCGCACCACGCCTTCTTTGGTGTCGAGCGTCCAGGCGCTGTCCGGATTGGACAGCTTGAAGAGGTAGACGACGCCCGCCTTGCGCGCGAGCTCCGGATTCTTCGCGAACCAGGCGCCGATGGCGCGGAAGACGACCTCGCTCGTGACGGCCTGCGGCGCGGCGCCGATCGTACCCGCGGTGCCGGCCGCGGGCGCGCCGGCGCCACCGGTCCGCTCGCGCATCGCCTCGAGCACGTCGTTCGGATCGACCTTGCGCAAGAAGTCGAGCTTCTGGCTCGCCATGACGTTGCCCGAGATGCGCAGCCGCCCGCTCGAGAACAGCTTCATCGGGTCGGCCTTGCCGGTGACCATCGCCATGAAGTCGGCGTCCGTCAGCTCGAGCGTGCACTCGGCCCGCTCGGGGGCTCCTGGGCGCACGCGGCCCTCGCGCGTGTCGATCGTCCATTCGCTGTCGGGCTGCGAAAGGCGGAACAGATAGACCGTCTGCGCGCGCGTCGCGACGTCGCGCTCACGTGCCATGAACCGCGCGATCCCGCCGAAGACGTCCGCGCTCGTCGGCTCGGCCGCCGCGGCCGCCGCGGCGGGCGCGGGGCGCTTCTTGCGCTGCGGAACCTCGGGGTGCAGCGTCGCAATTCCGTTGGCGAGCACGACCTTGTCGCGCTCCTGCACGCGCGTCCGGAATACGATCTTCAGCGGTTCGACCTTCCACATCTCGGTGACGAGCGTCTCGCCCGGATAAACAGGCTCGGCGAAGCGGACCCGAATGGACCGCAACAGCCGCGGGTCGCCGCCGCAGAACGCTCGAATCAGATGCCGACCCGCGAAGCCGAACGTGCACAACCCGTGCAGAATGGGGCGCTCGAACCCGAAGGCGCGCGCGAAGCCGGGATCGACGTGCAGCGGGTTGACGTCTCCCGAGAGCCGATAAAGCAGCGCCTGATCCGGGCTCGTGGCCTCGCGCACCACCGCGTCCGGGGCACGCTCCGGCGGATCGGCCGACTCGCCGGCGGGGCCGCGCTCCCCGCCCCATCCCCCCGCGCCGCGCACGAACGTGGAGACCTCATTGATCGCGACCAGCTCGCCCTGCTCGTCGTAGCTGCGCACTTCGTTGACGACGACGGCTCCCTTGCCCTTGTCCCAGATCGCCTTGATCTTGGCGCGATGCTCGAGCGTGGCCCGCGGCGGCAACGGGAAGAGCACCTCGGTGTACTGCTCGCCGTGCAGGATGCGGTCGAGGCCGAAACGAAGCCCGGGCGCCTGCCGCCCCTCCATCGCGGCCTTCATGATCTGCTGTACCGCGATGGCGGCGGTCATCGTCGGCAAGGGGTGGAAGCCCCCGCCATGCATCTCGTAGACGAGGCCCAACTCGCGCGGGTCGGTGGCATCGGCACCCGCCCCGACCCCCAGCGCGTACAGTGCGACGTCGCGCTCGTCGTAGCTGCTGCGCACCGGCGGGGCTTCCCAGCCGAGCGCCTCGTCGACGTCGATGTACTGGTTGCCGCCGCGGCTCGGGCCGGCCTCGACGTTGCGAAGGATGGGCGCCATCGACTCGGCGACGCTCGAGGGGAACGTGCTCTTCGAGAAGTCGACGATGCGCTTCCACTGGTCGCGCACCATCTCCGGTGTGATCGTGCGCCCGATGCGCCAGGTCACCCCTTCGGTGCGGTTCCAGCGCAGCTTCGCGAAGAAGCCCCCGCCCACCTCGAACAGGCCTCCGGTCTCCTCGCACGACTCGTGGCACAGCCACGCCACGAGCGCAGAGACGTACTCGGGGCGCAACGCCTCGACGAGCTCGCGCGGCAACACCGTCTCCGTCATGCGCGAGCCGGCGATGGGCGCGATGGCGTTGACGAGCACGTTGTTCTTGCGGCCCTCGATGGCCAGCGCGTGCATCATGCCGACGAGGCCGAGCTTGGCCATCGCGTAGTTGACCTGACCGAAGTTGCCGTAGATGCCCGCCGCGCTCGACGTGAAGACAATGCGTCCGTACTTTTGCTCGCGCAGGTGGGGCCACGCGGCATGCGTGACCGCGTGCGCGCCCCGGACATGCACGCGGTAGACCAGGTCCCAATCGGCGTCGGTCATCTTCGCGTAGCTCACGTCGCGCAGGATTCCGGCGTTGTTGACGACGACGTCGATGCGCCCGAAGGCGTCGAGCGCCGCCTGCACGATGCGCGCGCCGTCTTCCACCGAGTCGTAGTTGGCGACGGCCGTTCCACCGGCCGCGCGGATCTCCTCGACGACGCGATCGGCCGCCGCGCTCGACCTGCCCTCGCCGGTGTGCGTGCCGCCCAGATCGTTCACGAGCACCTTGGCGCCCCGGCTCGCGAACAGCAGCGCGTGCGCGCGACCGAGCCCCTGGCCGGCTCCCGTTACGATGACGACCTTTCCGTCGAATCGCAGCTCGTTGCTCATGATGCCGCTCCGTCCCGTGGGCCCCGACCGGAACGACGCTCGCCCGCGCCACCGGTCGGAATGAACCGCGCTTCAGCGCGGGCCGCGGACGATAGATCCGACCCGAGGCGCGTGGCAACCGCACGCCTGCGCGGCACGCGGTTTCGCATCGACGTCGAGGCCGGTTCCGATCGCATATGTTGGGAGCGGATGCGGAGACCGGCCCGAATCGGAATCCGCGTCCCCGTCTGATGGCGGCGGTTCGGGTTGGTCGATGGCGGTTCTAGATCGGTCTCGGGCTCAGACTGGGACCCGGTCTCGGACTCGGACTCGGGCTCGGACTCGGACCCGGTCTCGGACTCGGGCTCGGACTCGGACCCGGGCTCGGTCTCGGGCTCGGCCTCGGGCTCATGACTCGGATTCGGTCTCCGCCTCGGACTCCGGCTCAGTCTCGGACTCCGACTCGGCCTCGGGCTCAGTCACGGTCTTGGACTCGGGCTCGGATTCGGTCTCGGACTCCGACTCGGGCTCGGACTCGGACTCATGACTCGGATTCGGTCTCCGCCTCGGGCTCAGTCTCGGTCTCGGACTCCGACTCGGCCTCGCGCTCAGTCACGGTCTCGGACTCGGTCTCTGGCT
The DNA here is from genome assembly GCA_025054695.1 of Myxococcota bacterium. GTDB lineage: Bacteria > Myxococcota_A > Polyangia > Polyangiales > JANWZI01 > JANWZI01. The sequence goes on from JANWZI010000100.1 coordinate 7,422, forward strand.
CGCTCTCAGACTCGGACTCGGTCTCCGCCTCGGGCTTAGTCTCGGACTCGGTCACGGTCTCGGACTCGAAACCGCAACACCCCTCTTTCGCATCAACTCATGTGACCACCGCTGTGAGACCGAGACCGCGCCGGCACTCCAGCCCGAAGCCGCGACGACCTCGAAGCCGGCCGATCCAGGGCCCGTCAGCCGCGCGCCATCTCGGCGAGGGAGATCCCCACCCCCGCGAGGCTTTCGCCGGCGATGATGCCCGCGGCGAGCGGCACGAGGAACCGGTCGGACCAGCGCGGCGCGACCCGGCCGATCAAGAGCGCGACGAGCGCACCGATCAGCATGGACGTCGCGTTGTACGCGGGAATCACGAATCCGAGACCCAGCGCCGCAGGGCTCGGCACCCAGCGCGCGACGGGCTTGGGCAGGTACTTCTCCATCGCGGCGAGCAGGATTCCCGCGACGCCGGCGATGACCATCGCTTCCATCGTCCCCGGAGCGGCGGCCTCCAAGCCTCGCACGAACAGCTCGGCGACCGCTTTCCATGTGAGCATCGCCGGCGCGGGCCACGCCTCGGTGCCCAGCATCGCGCGCGCGTCCGGCACGAGCGCCAGGTACGCGGCCGAGCCCGCGAACGCACCCCCCACCGCACCGCAGATCTGCGCGATGAACTGCGCCCGCGGCGAGGCGCCCAGCATCGCGCCGGTCTTCAGATCGTGCAGCAGATCCCCGGTCTGCGACGCAGCGCCGCCCGTCACGTTGGCCGACATGAGATTGGCGGCCGCGCTGCCCGGCTCGAGCACCCCGAAGACGAGCTGGGTGACCTTGCCCATGGCGCCGACGGGCGTGACGTTCGTCTCGCCCGATACGCGTCCAGCCACGACCGCGAGCGCGAAGGTGAGCAGCACCGCCAGAAGGGCGGTCCACCAGCGGATGCCGAAGAACGCCACCTGCGTGATCGACGCGAATGCCGCGACCGCGACGATGCCCAACGCGAGCCAGCGACGGGGGACTTCGTCCACCCCGTTGGCCTCGGTCGCGGCACCCGCTTGCGACCCCGCCGGCGCCGCCGTCCCGAGCCCGAAGGATCGCGCGATGGAACGCCACGAAAACGCGAGCGAGGCCAGCGACGCAGTCACCATCATCGCGACGCCGGGCCAAAGCAGCCACGTCCCGCTCACCTGTGAGAACCACGGCTTCGCCGGGTCGGGCGGCCCCGGCGGAGCCCAGCCGAGCCCCAGTACCCACGGCGCCAGCCCCGCCCACGCGATTATCGCCCCGACGAACAACGAGACCGACGCGCGCGGACCCACCAGCACGCCGATGGCCATCATCAGCGGCGACGGATCCAGCATGAAGGTCAAGTTGCCGGCGGAAATCGACGGGACCCCCTTGGCGGCCACTGCCGCCGGCGCCGGGAAGGACCACGGCAGCGGCCAGCGCGGAATCTTCGCATAGTGGATGACGAGCGCGGCGGCCGCGGCCACGACGCCGCCGGCGCCGAGAACCGCGACGCGCGAGACGGCTTCCCTGCCGCGCGCGTACATCTGCTGGAGCGTCTCGGCCGCCGCATACCCGCCGGGAAACTTCAGACCGGCCTCCACCACCAGCTGCCTGCGCAGCGCCGCCCCGACGACGATGCCGACGAGCATCACGCTCGTGGTCCACAGGACGAGCACGCCCCAGCTCCACTCGTAGCCGCTCATGACGGTGAGCGCGGGAATGGGCGCGACGAGGCCCGCGGACGAGACGGCCGCCGCGGCCGACGCGGCAGTCTGGCTGACGTTGTTCTCGAGGATGCCGAACGGTCGCGTGCCCAGCGGTCGCAGCAGGAGCCAGACGGCGAAGGCCACCAGCGCCGCGGTGATCGAAACGTTGGTGCCCCAGCCGACCTTCAGTCCCGTGTAGATGTTGCAAATCGACAGCAAACCTCCGAGCAGGACCCCGGTGAGCACGGCGCGCACCGTGAGCTGCGCCCGGAAGGCCGCGCGAATCGCGTCGCGTTGCTCTTCCGCAGCTGAATCGGTCGCCACGGCTCTGTCCACGGGCTGCATCGCTCCCTCCCGGCCGCGCGAGGCTGACCGCGCCAGCCCCTCGAGTCAATCGCGTACTCCCTGCGCCGGCAGCGATGGCGACCCCGAGCGGGTTTGCGACACGCTCCTGCGCGCTCCCGAACCTATACTCTCTCCGCGCGTGACGCAGGACGGACGCATCGGCCGTTCGGGAGGCACCGGCGAATCGCTCGCCGACCGCGAGCGCCGTCTACGCGCCGAGGAGCACGCGACGAACATCGTGCGCATGGGGCGTGTGGTCCGCCTGGGCGTGCTCGCGTGGCTGGCGTTCTTCGTCATCGATTTGCTCGTCGCGACGTGGATTACCCCGGGGCCGGCATGGCCGTTCGCGGTCGTGCGCGCAGCTTTCCTTCCCGTGCTGATCGCGTTGATCTGGCGCTTGGGGCGACAGCCTCCGCCGACCCCACGCCAGCTCGCGTGGCTCGACGTCGTCGGGTTCGGAACGTGTGCCTTCTGCGTCGGGTTGATGACCGCTTGGCACGGCGGTCTCGGTAGCCCCTACGCGGCTGGTGTGAGCGTGGTGAGCGCGGCGCGCGGCGTCAGCGTGATGCAGCACTGGCGTCAGGGCGCGGCGCACCAAGGCGTCGTCGTGCTTGGTGGCCTGCTCGGCATCCTCGTCGCCTCGGCCGCGGTACCCGAGCATCGCGCGCAGTTCACGGACCCGGTCGCGCTGGCCTCATTCGCTCAGTTCCAGGCCTTCGTCGTCAACGTCGCCGGCTTCACCGCGTACGGCAGCCACGTAGCCTGGAAACTTCGCCGCGAGGTCTTCGAGGCGCGCAGCATCGGCAAATACCAGATGCGTCGGCTGCTCGGCCGCGGCGGCATGGGGGAAGTGTGGGCGGCGCTCCATCCCGGCCTCGGGCGCGAGGTCGCGCTCAAGATCCTGCGCCCCGAGGGGGTCGACGACGTGGCGCTCGAGCGGTTCCGCCGCGAAGTGCAGGCCCTCGGCGAGCTGACGCACCCTAATACGGTCCGCGTCTACGACCATGGCGTCACCGAGGACGGCCTTTGCTACTTCGCGATGGAGCTACTCGAGGGCGAGGACCTGGCCACCCTGGTGTCCCGGACCGGTCCGTTGCCACCGGAACGAGCCGTCCACCTCGTGCTGCAGGCCGCGCGCGCACTCTCCGAGGCGCACGGACGCGGCATCGTCCATCGCGACCTAAAGCCCGAGAACGTATTCGTCACCCACGCGGGCCTCGAAGGCGACTTCGTCAAGCTGCTCGACTTCGGCATCGCGAAGTGGCAGCAGCACGAACCGGGAGCGACGCTCACCCAGGTGGGCGCGATCGCGGGAACCCCGCGCTACATCTCGCCCGAAGCGGCGCGCGGCGCACCCGTCACTCCCGCCTCCGACGTCTACAGCCTCGGCGCGGTGCTCTACTTCGCGCTCGCGGCCCGGCCGCCGTTCGACGGACAATCCGTCGGCGCCCTGCTCGTCGCCCATCTTCATGAAGAACCGGTCCCTCCCAGCCGCAAGCTCGGCCGTCCGCTTCCCCAGGACCTCGAAGAGGTCGTGCTTCGCACCCTACGCAAGCAGCCCGACGAACGTTATCCGGACGGCCACGCGTTGGCCGAGGCGCTCGCTCAATGTCAGTGCGCGGGGCACTGGAAGCCGCCCCTCTGGACGCCCAACCAGACCGGGGTGCGGACGCGCGTCAGTCGCGACACGTCGGCGCGACAGGTCGGTGAAACCGCACCCACCCTGCCGGCAATGGACCGATCGCGCTCGGCAGGTTCGGATGCCTGACGGCGACGATCGCGCCCCTCGCCATGAGCGAAGTCTGTCTGGCGTCAAGGTCGGCGTCGGAGTCGGAGTCCGAGGCCGAGCCCGAGTCCGAGTCCGAGGCCGAGTCCGAGCCCGAGCCCGAGTCCGAGACCGAGCCCGAGACCGACTCCGAGGCCGAGTCCGAGCCCGAGACCGAGTCCGTGGCCAAGTCGCCCGGAGACCACACCCCTATCGAGCCGATCGAGCGGGGCGGCCAGCGCCGTCGGAGCCGCTCGGCGATGCGATGCGACGAGGTCGGCTGTACGCACGGCAATCGTCGGTGCTAGGAAACGTGGGTCGTGAAGGTCGGCGTCGTTGGCGCTGGAGCGTGGGGAACGGCTCTGGCCGCGCACGCGGCCCGTCTGGGCCACGAAACGTGGCTGTGGGCGCGCGAGCCCGAGGTCGCGCAGGACATCGAACGGTCGCATGAGAACCGGACGTTTCTCGCCGGGGTGCCGCTCCCGCCCTCGCTACGCGCGAGCCACGATCTGGAGCCGGTGCTGCGCGATGCCGGACTCGTGCTTCTCGTCACGCCGAGCCGCTTCTTCCGCGACATCGCCGCGCGTGCCTCCGGACTTCTCTCCGCCGACGCGCTCGTCCTCGTTGCTTCGAAAGGTATCGAAGAGTCGACCCTCTCGCTGCTCTCGGACGTCGCCGCGCAGGTGATGCCCCACGTCGGACCCGACCGCCTTGCGTTCTTGTCCGGGCCCAGTTTCGCCCGCGAGGTGGGGCTCGGTCGGCCCGCCGACGTCGTCGTCGCCTCGCGAGGCGCGCAGGCCGCGCGGCGCGTACAGCCGCTGCTGCATGCCCCCACGTTCCGTGTCTATACGAGCGAGGATCCCATCGGGGTTCAGGTCGGCGGCGCCCTCAAGAACGTGCTGGCCATCGCCACGGGGGCGTGCGACGGCCTCGGACTGGGCCTGAACGCCCGCGCGGCGCTGATCACGCGTGGCCTGGCGGAGATGACCCGCATCGGCGTCGCGCTCGGAGCCGACCCGCTCACCTTCCTTGGTCTCGCAGGGGTCGGCGACCTCGTGCTGACTGCGACGGGCGACCTGTCACGCAATCGCACGCTCGGCATCAAAGTCGCTCAGGGCGTCGATCCGCGCGAGTACCTCGCCTCGCAGCGCACGGTCGCCGAGGGCTACCACACCGCGGCGGCCGCCTACGCCCTCACGCGCCGCCTCGGCGTGGAGGCACCGATCACGGAGCAGGTCTACTTGGTGCTGCACGAGCGGCGCCCCCTCGCGGACGCGCTCCAGAGCCTGCTCGCGCGAGAGTTCAAGGACGAGCTCGCAGGCATCCGCCGACCTTGACGGGCATCGGCCGCCGCAGTCCGCGGCTCGAAACGGCGACGCTCCGGCCGCGGTCCCACGGCGCCGGCCAGGGCGCCCGATCGCTGCTCATACTCGGTCTTGGGCTCGGGCTCGGCCTCGGACGCCGACTCGCGCTCGGCCCAGTACCGGGACTCGGGCGTCGGCCCGAGTCGCAGGACCATCGCCTGCGCTCCGATCGGGCGCGCCCGGCAGGAGTCGAACCTGCGACCCGCGGCTTAGAAGGCCGCCGCTCTGTCCAGCTGAGCTACGGGCGCGTCGGAGTAGAGCGTGATGGAGTCGACTTCGTGCGCAGCGACGACGACGACCCCGTCTGGGCGTCCCGCCTCGCGCGGCGCGATCCTGGTCGGGGTGGAGGGATTCGAACCCCCGACGACGAGCACCCAAAGCTCGTGCACTACCAGGCTGTGCGACACCCCGTGGACACCACCATAATCGCCGCCACCCGCGGACACAACTCGGTGCGACCCGACGAGTCCCCCACAACCGGTTCCGCCCGGCGACGCGAAGCCGTCGTAGCGCGCCCTCGGCCTCCTGCGCCCCGTCGCGCGGACACGCACGCGGTTCGTACTCCAGCTAACCCTCGTCTCCGGCGCCGGCACGTCGCGGCGGCGAGCCCATCGGCGTCGACAGGGCGTGCGGGTGATCGCGTGCGTCCCCGTCCGCGTTCGCCTCGGAGCCGGCCTCCGCCCGAACGGCGACCGGTGGAACCGACGGGGTCGAAAGCAGGATCTCGCGCAGCGTGTCGACGGCGTCGTTGCGCCGAACGGCGAGGACCGCTTCGTGCTCCGCCACCTCCACCAGCGCCGCGATCGCTTGCGCCAGGCGCGCGCGCTCCGCGCGGATCTCGGCGAGCAGCCGCTCGAGCGCCGCGCGAGCCTCGTCCCGCGATGCACGCATCCGCTCGAGCTCCGCCGATGCCCGCAAAAGGGCGCCTTCCAGCTCCGCCACGCGCTCCTGCAGCGGCAGGATGCGACCCGCGCCGGCGTCCTGCTCCTCGTTCACCCGGTCCCGCCCGATCACCGGCCCCTCGATGGGACCCACGTCGGCGACGACGCCTCGCGCCGAGCCGCGCGGGGGGGTCGTCCGAGCCGCGGACGCGCCGACGCGGTGCGCTCGAGCGACCGACGGCACCTGCGCGACGAGCGGCGTCACCGCACGCCTGGCCGCAGCCGGGGGCGTCGCCGCAGTCACGCCGGTGCCCCGCACCGCCCCCTGACGCGGACGAGGCGCGACGACGAGATCGGCGGGCGGCGGATCGCTCGAGATCGCACGTGGGTCGCGCCGACGGGGCGGCTTGGTTGGGTGCGTCATGTCCCGAGTCTACCGCATGCGACCTGCCATCCGGCGCGACGGCGACGCACGAAACACTCGAAGCCGTCGTGGCCCGTTGCGAGCGCGGGGGGTGGGTTGCCCGCGCGCGAAGTAGCGTTGGCTTTGCTTG
>JANWZI010000101.1 GCA_025054695.1 Myxococcota bacterium
GCAGTTCACGGGCATGGCCGGCAAGTACGTGCCCATCGCGGAAACGATCGCGGGGTTCGAGGAAATCCTCGACGGAAAGCTCGATCACATTCCCGAGCAGGCCTTCTACATGAAGGGCAACATCGACGAGGTGAAAGAAGCCGCCGAGCGGATGGGCGTGCGGGAGCGCTGAGCGTGCGCGATCGGGTGCCGACGTTCCGGCTCGAGATCGCCACGCCGCTCGGCAAGGCGCTGGCCGCCGACGTCGAGCACGTGCAGCTGCCGAGCGTGCAGGGCGAGCTCGGCGTGCTGCCCGGGCACGTGCCGCTGCTCGGCGCGCTGCGTGCGGGCGCGGTGCGCTGGCACGTGGGCGGCAAGCCCTCGCTCGCGGTCGCCGGACCGGGCTTCGTCGAGGTCGAGCACGATCGCGTGCTCGTCCTCACCGAGCGATTCGTACCCGCGGCGGAGATCGACGCCGAATCCATGCGCCAGGAGCGCGAGCGCGCCGAAGCCGAGCTCGCCGCCTACCGCGACGACCCCGACGCGCCGCGACTCGCCGAATTGCGCCGTGCGCTCGAGTGGGCCGAGGCGTGCCTCGCGGTGCGCGCCGAGCACGATCGCTGACCTCGCCGGCCGCCGGTCCGTCGATGGCGCCGAGCGGTGTTTCGAGCTCGAGTCGATGACCGACCCCGACTCCAAGGCCGAGGACGAGACGCAGCCCGAGACCGAAATCGACCCACGGGACCGCCGCGGTCAGCGTGCCGCGCTTCGACGCGCCTCGGCCCCAACGAGGCCCTTGCGCGCCTCGAGCCGCATTCCGCCGGGGTCACGCGTGGCGATCGCACGGGCGGCGTCGCGCACGAGCGCGATGCATGCCTCGCGATCCGCGCCCGACGGGTTCCGATAGTGCACGTCGAACGACGCCGTGCGCACGAGTGCGGGCCCGTTCTCGCTCCGCGCCGTCAGCACGACGTCGACGCCGCCGTCTCCGATCTCGAAGCGGAAGACGCATGCACGGCGCTGCAAGAGCACCTCGGCCAGCCGCGCCCCGTGCCGTTCGGCGACCCCTTCGACGAGCGCCCGCCACGGTGCATGACCCTCGGCTCGTTCGTCCGGGTGCACCGGCAGATGGCGCCGGCCGGGGCGATCGACGGGCGCCGCCGGCCCCCACGTCGGCGCGCGCCACGGCCGCGTGCGCGGCTGCGGCACGAGCAGGTCCTGCTCCCAACCGTACTTGTGCACGTAGGGATGGTGCAGCCCGAGACAGTGCTCCGAATGCTCGCAGCGCGCCTCCCACAGGCAAGAGAACTTCGGATAGTGCTCGTAGAAGTCCTCGGCGATCACGACGTCCGGCTGCGCGTTGTCGAGCCGGTCTCCGTGCTCCCCGAGCAAACAACGCGGCACGTACTTGACGACCGCCTCGATGCCGTGCGCCACGCACCGGTCGAGCGCGGTGCGCAACCGGGGGGCGAGCTCGGCCATCGGCACGAGCAAATCCCGACGATCCTCGACGTCCTCCATCGGCAGGTAGTACCAGAACTCCATCCGCACCGGCCGCAGGGGCGCGACGCGCTCCACGATGTCCGCGAGCCGGTCCGCGTTCAGGCTCGTCATCACCGTGTTGGTCATCAGGCAGGCCCCCATCGCGGCGAGGTTGCACATCCCCGCCCACGCCTCGTCGAACGACCCCTCCCGCTCGGATACGAGGTCCTGCGTCGCGGCGTCGGGACCGTGCAACGAGACAAAGAACTCGTCGACCCCGGCTTCCATCAATCGACGCGCGAATTGCGCGTCACGCAGCCGACGACCGTTGGTCTGCAGCCGCACGTGCTCGAAGCCGCCTGTGCGCGCCACGGCCAGGTAATCGAACAGCGCGGGCTCGAGCGTCACTTCCCCGCCCGTCAAAACCACGCGCCGGTAGCGTCGATGGCGCGCGTTGTCCGCGGCGAGCGATGCGAACCGCTCGAGCGGCACGCCGCGGAAGTCGTTCATACCCTCGCGGACAATGCAGAACTTGCACGCACTGTGACAGCGAAAGCCCACGGTGATGGTCAGCTCCTCGAACCGCGTGGGCTCGAATCGACCCTCGGGCGTCTGCACGTCGCTCCTTCGAGGCTAGCGCAACCCTTCCCGCCCTGCCGAGCGGAGCCGGGACCGCCCTCGGACCCATGCTCGGACGCAGCCCCCGGGTCGCCATCGTCGACGGGCGCCCACACGCCTCACCGCGGCGGTCGGAGCGGTTCATCGCGGTTTCTGCTCGGTCTCGGACTCGGACTCGGTCTCCGACTCGGTCTCGGTCTCGGTCTCGGGCTCGGGCTCGGTCTCGGGCTCGGACTTGGACTCGGTCGCGGAGCACTCGCGCCCGGCTCGGTCACATCGTTCCGTAGAAGCTCGACTTCGGAAACTCGATCCGACCGCTCGTCGCGTCCGTGCGCACGTCAACGCCGACGTCGAACCAGACGTGCTCGAATCGCGTCCGGTGCCGCAACACGATCTCGACGAGTGTTCCGGGCCACGCGTGCCGTCGCAGGAACCAGGCGAGCGCCTCGACGTCGATTCCCGAAAAATACACACCGTCCGCGCGGCGCTTCTTGGCGATGCACACCTTGCGGCAGGCCATCAGCTCCGGCGGTAGCACCTGCGCCAGGACACGGCGGTCCCCGTAGTCGACGAAGACGCTCGCGCGCGCGAGCGCGAGCACGTCCTCGATGTCCCGCCGCGGATCGAAGAATCGGTAGGTGTTCTCCAGCTCGAATCCGCTCGCGTCGAGGCGGTACGAACGGCCCGCATGCCCGCGCTCGCCGGCCAGATACAGCCGCATCGCCTCGAGCCGGCCCGCACGCACGGCGTCCGCCGACGGCTCCAGGCTCGCCATGAAATACGGAATCGACTCTCGGACCTGCGGCTCGAGCTTCATCCAGGGCTCGAGCACGCGGCCGACCGCCGTCATCGTCGCCGCCGCATCCTCCTTGCGGGGGTCGTAGAAGTACAGCTCGAGCCCGATGCGCCGGCCGTCCCACTTCAAACCCCAGACGACGAGATCGCGCCCGACGGCCGTCGAGACGGCGCGCAACGGCGCCTCGAGCCACTCACGCTCGTCGGCGATGCGCAGTGCCGCCCACAACAACGACTCGGCGCGCAGCTTGCCCCGCCACGGCCGCCGCGGCTCGTACGGCTCGAGGCAGTAGTCGAAGTAGCGGTCGTCGGGCCCGGCCTCGACGAGATCGTCATCGAACGGGTCCACGCGCGTCTCCGAAGCCCTCGTCGATCGTCCACGGGTACGGCAGCGGCCCGAGCGCCGCGGGCGCGCTCGGCCAGCCGACCTCGCGCAGGCGCGCCACGAGCGCAGCGAGGACGCGCGCCACCGCACGGCCCTCGGGCCGTCCCGACCGGACTCGGTAGGAGACGGCCCACGGTCCGACTCGGGCGTAACAAGGCTCGTCCGATCGCCATGGCTCGACGTACACGCCGAGCTCGGTCGCACCGCCACGCACCAGAAACGACGGCTCGAGCTGCCACGGGGCGCCATGGGCCCCGGCGGGTCGAAAATACAGCGTCCAGCTGCCGTCGGCCGAGGCCCCGAGGGAGCTCGCAAGGCCCGGCGCGAACGGCGCCGCGCGGGCGATGGCGGCCGCGACGCGTGGCCCGAGGACCGATACCCGGAGGCAGTCCGAGCCCCACGGTACGGGCCGCAGAGCCGCGAACCAGGCCCGTACGCCGCAGCTCTCGTCGAGCACGTCGAACGCCGTCACGTATCCGGCGCATCGATCGGCTCGCGCCAACTGCTCGAACGCGCGCGCCACCTCGGGAGGCGGCGATGCGGGCGGACACGCGCGCTGCACGTAGACCTTGAGCTGCGCCCGTCCCCCGCCCACGTTGATCCCGACGACCGAGGGTGCGAGCTCCGCGGCGGCCCGACCCGCACACCGCCCCGCCAGACGCACACGCACCGACTCGGCCGCATCCGACGCGTTCGCGTAGACCTTTGCCCGCAGCGTCCCGTCGGCCGCCGCGTCCCAACCCACGATGACGTGGACGCCTTCCGACGCCGCCTGCTCGACGAGCCACGCCGCGCGACGCCCCTCGGGCCCCGGGCCCGCGAGCACGTCAAGCAACGCGAGCGCCGCGCGCGGCTCGACCCGCTCGACCATCAGCCTGCCCCCGCGGACCGACACCCCCGGCCTCCATCGCACGGACGCTTCCAGCCTGCCTTCCTCGACGTCGTGTTCTTCCAGCCAGGCGCGCACCGCCCGCGCGCGCTGCGGCCAGCGCTCGAGCGTCTCCGCGGCCGCGTTCCAAAGCAGACGACGGCGCTGCGGCCGCAGCGCCGCGACCGGAGCGCACCTCATGCCGCGACCCCGTCGGCACGCCACGCGGGGTCCGCGAGTGCCTCGCGAACGATGGACTCGGCCTGCGGCGCCAGCGCCTCCACGATCCGTCCGACGTGCGCGAGCCGCTCCGTGGGCAACGACCCGCGATACGAAAAGCCGACCCCGTCGCGGACGACGAACGAACGCTGCCCCTCGCGCGCGAGGCGCATCTCGACATCGATGGGCGCCTCCGATTCCGCCGCCCGCACGGTCAACCACACCCCGTCGCTCAGCCGCCGCGCCGAGGCGAGCGTCCATCCCGAACCAGCTGGAAGCAGCGCCGCGATGCGCGCGGCGAGCGGTCTGGGCAGTGGAAGGGGCCGGGCGGCCGACCCGCGACCCGAAGCGGGATTGCGCACGCCGAGCGAGCTGTCCGCGACGTACCGCCCCGGCATGCCTTCGGTACGTCGCACGATCTGCTCCCAGGTGCGTTCCAGGTCCGAGGGCGTCCAGCCCTCCGTCGATCGAATCCGGAACGTGTACGGGTCGACGTCGATCCCGAACGCCTCGGCGCGCTCGAGCAGCGCGTCGGGCAGGGCGAGCGCGCGATACACCCGCGTCGCGTCCGACAGCTCGAGCGTCCGCTCGAACGTGCGCACGAACGAGTCGGGCCCGTCGCCCGGCAATCCGAGGATGAGCTCCGTTTCGATGGCGATGCGCCCGCGCAGCTCCGTGAGCATGCGCTCGAAACGCGCGACGTCGAACGGGCGGCCCATCCGCTCGAGCACCTCCGGCTGCAAGCTCTGGATCCCGATCGCCGCCTGCACGTGACCGATGTGCTCGAAGAACGCGAGGTGCTCCTCGCGGACGTGACTCGGATACAGGTGGCCCATCACGCAACGGCCCCGCAGCGCGTCGGTGCGCCGCTCCGCCTCGACCAGCGCGCGGAAGGCCCGCGGACTGAGATTGAACGCCGCGTCGAGCACGAACACGAGCGGCGCATCGGCCTGCTGCAGTCCGCGTAGGTGCCGCTCGAGATAATCAGCGCCGTGTACGCGGTCGGCGCGCTCCACGCCCCACTGACAGAACGCGCAGCTCAGGGGGCAGCCGCGGAACGTTTCCAGGAAGCCGGTCGCGCGCGCCGGCCCGACGCCGAGCTGGTACGGAGACGGATAGTCGTCGAGCACGATGCGCTCGAGCGAACCGGTCGATCGCCACCCGAGCGCGTGCGGAACCAGAAGCCCCGGCACGCGGCCGAGCCAGTCCTCGCGCAGGTGCTCGCTCGCCAGTCGCCGGACGAGCTCCTCGCCCTCGCCCGTCGCGACCGCGTCCAGGGCCCGCGCGCGGTCGCGATACGGAGCCAGCGCGAGCACCGACGGCCGCGCAGCCGGTCCCCCGAGCACGATCCGCACCGACGGATCGCGCGCGCGCAGCTCGCGAGCGACCTCGAGCAGCAGGTCGATCGACCAGATGTACGCCGACATCGCGACGAGCGTCGGCCGGAATCCCTCAAGCGCCTCGAGAAACGCCTGCGGCGAGCGCGACGGTACGTCGAAGACCGCCGTCTCGACGTCCCCAAGCCGGGGATCGCCACGCACCGACGCGTCGAGCTTGCGCGCCGCGTACGTGAACGCCTCGCACGACTCGCCGGGATCCTCCGACTGCATCCGCAGCGCGACGAAGGCCACCCGCGGCTCGCGCGCGGCTCGTAGAGGCGACGACACCGCATCCAGTGTACCCGGAAACCGCGCGTCGGTCGGCTCGAGTCGAGGCCGAGTCGGAACCGAGGCCGAGACCGAGGCCGAATCCGAGGCCGTAGCAATCCGAGTCCGAGTCGGAGTCAGAGTCCGAGACCGAGGCCGAGACCGAGGCCGCGGCCATCCGAGGCGTGCGCCCTGACCGCGTCGCCGCGGCCGTGGCATCGTCATCGCGCGCGGTGGACATCGAGCGTGCCGTCGACGAGCTGCGCGGGCGCGGATTCGGCTTGCTGCCTTCGGGCCTCGAGCCGCGCAGACTGGAGCAGGCCCGCCGCCGACTCGGTGTCCTCCTCTCCGAGCTCGGCGAGCCGCCGCTTCACGGGCCCCGCTCGCGTTGGCTCCGGCCGGACGTCGAGACGGCGCCCACCGGACTCGCCATCTATGCGCTCGAAGCGCTCGCCCCAGAGATCGTATCGGTCGCCCTGCCCCCGCCTTTGCGCGAGGTGGCCCGTCGCCTGCTCGGCCCCGACGCGACCCTCGAGCTCGTCGGAGCCCTTCTGTACGACGAGCACAGACCACGCACCGAATGGGAAACCCATCTCGGCGGGCCCGCAGCCGAGCGATGGCGAGAGGCCGGACGGGCGCCGCCGCGGGGACCCACCGTTCGTATCGTGGCTTACAATTCTTTGGAGTCCCTCGACGAGGACGACGGGTGGCTCGTGCTGCCGCGCCGGGGCGACGAGGACGAGCTCCGTGCTCCGCCCGCCGACGAGTCGCGCGCGCTCCGCATCGCGCTGCCGGCGGGCACCCTGTTGCTGCTCGATGAACGCACCTGGCACCGTGTGCCGCCCCCGTGCCGGGCCGGTCGGCACCACTTTCTCGGGGCGTACCTGTCGCGTGCCGACGTCGCCGTGCGCCGGTTGGGGACGATCGATACCCTCTGGAATCCCACCGTGTGCGAGGACGAGTCTGACGGAACATGACGGAACCGCTCCGTCGGACGGGGGGCGACGCCCAACGGTTGGACACCGGGCCGTGGACGAAGTCCGACACCGAGACCGAGACCGAGTCCGAGTCCGAGACCGAGTCGGAGTCCGAGTCCGAGACGCAGGCCGACGTGAGCCCGCAGCCCGCTCGTGGCCCTCGAGCCCTGCAGTCAGCGAGGCTCGTCGTCGCGCCGCGCCCAGCCCTCGCGCTGGATCAGCGCGAGCACGCGAGCCCGGACCTCGTCCCGGATTTCGCGCACACGCTCCGGGGGCTGTCCCTTCGGGTCGTCGAGCAGCCAGTCTTCGCGTCGAAGTCCAGGCACCACCGGACAATCCTCGCCGCAGCCCATCGTGACGAGCAGCGTCGCGTCGGCGCACAGATCCGCCGTGAGCCTCTTCGGTCTGGCTGCCGACAGATCGACGTCGAGCTCCCGCATCGCCGCGATCACCTCCGGATGGACGCGATCCGCGGGCGACGTTCCCGCCGAGACGGCGCGCGCGAGCCGCCCATCGGCGTACCGCTCGAAGAACGCGGCGGCCATTTGCGACCTGCCTGCGTTGTGCACGCACGCGAAGACGACGAGCGCCGGCCGGCCCATGAAACCGGCACGAGCATCCCACGATCCCGTTCGTCCCGTCGACGCCCGGTGCCGCGCGCCGCCTCCCGACCGATGGGACGGGACGCGACCGCCGGACGTGCGCCGGTCACATCCCCGACGACGAGCCGGGCTCGTCGCGGGTGTCTCCCCCGAGCTCGATGACGACCTCGTCGAGTCGGATGTCCGCGGGCGCCCGATCTCGCTCCGCTTCCGCCTCGCTCGATTGCGACGGAGCGCCAGCCGACGGCGCCTCTGGCCCACCGGACACATCGCGCGTCGGTCGGTTGACGAGCGCCATGACGCCGAGCGTCACGCCGGCCAGCACGACGAAGGCCAGCACGGCGAGCAACACCGCACGGCCACGACTCCAGCGGCGCGGCAACGGCGGCGGGCGCGTGGTCCGGGGCGGATCCACACCCGCCACCTCGTCGGTGACGATGGCCCCGACCGTTCCTGCATCGTCGCTCGTCTCGACGAGGGCATCGGCGACCCCGTCGACTTGGATCGTCCGATCGGCGTCCGTACCGGAGGAGCTCGGCCCGGACCCGCGTTCGCTCGTCACAATCGCATCCTACGACACCGAAACGACCGTGACGAGCCGCGCGGGGTCCGCGCCGATCCCGGGACGCGTCGTCGCGCGATGAGGCCCGCCATGAACCCCTTTTCGCTCCGGAGTCGCGCCGGTCGCGCTCGAGCTCCGACGAGCCCGCGCGCACCTGCACCGGTGTTCGCGGCCGGCGCCATCAGATGACGGGCAATCCAGCCGACTCGCACTGCTCGGCGAGGACCCTGGATGCTGGAACCGCGAGCGAACCGTGCACGCGCCGGGCGATCTCGCGCGCAGCCGCGCGCAACTCGAGCCGCGTCGGCCAGCTCGTCGCGACCTCGCGTGTCGCACACCGCGCCGAGGCGAGCCGCCAGGCCGCCAGCGCGAGCGTGCCCGACTCGTGCAGCAATCGGTCGTAGGCTCCGGGCTCGCCGAGCGCCTCCAACCACTCGATGGGTCGCATGGCACCACCTCCCGTCCGCCGCGTCCTCGTCGCCCGATCCCGCTCGCGACGTGCCCGCGGCACCGCAGGGAACGGGACGGTTGCGGCCGCGTCAAGAAATCGGCTGACGGTCGAGCGACCAGGCTACCTCGAGCCCGGTCGGCGCCGGCACGATGGTCATGCGGGACTCGGCCGCCGCGCGCTCGAGGCGTTGCTCGACGTCGACCACGTCGATGCGAGACCTCAAAACGTCGGCGCAACGCCTGGCGACCACACCGCGGTCCTCGCCACAGGCGCGCTGCAGATGCTCGAGTGCCTCCTCGAGCGCGCCTTGCCGCGCGTAATACGACGCCTCCGCATCCGCGTCACAGGCACGGGCCACAGCCGCCGCGAGCCTCGCGACGTGCGCCTGTGGTCCCTTCCTCGCGTGCCGCCACGCCTCCAGCGCCTCGCGCCCCGCCGCCCATGCCTCGAATCCGGACGCCGAGCCCGCCGTCCAGCGTCGCGCGGCATCCAGCGCCCGATCCACGCCGTCGTGATCCGGACGAGTGTTCTCGAGACATTGCTCGACGCACGCGAGGACGGCTGCGACGAGCCGTCGTCGGTCGACGCCCACCGCCGCGGCGAGCCGGACCATCCACTGCGGCCGCACGCTGCGCGCCCACACGTCGGAGAGCCTCGCATGCGGTCCCGCCTGGAGCGCGGGACCGGCATCGAGGCCGAGGGCCGACAGACGTGCCGCCAAGACGTAGGCACCCACGTAATGAAGCGGCTGCAAGACGCGTTCTCTACGAAAAGACGTGTCAATCCAACGATGGATTGGGGGCTGCGACCCCCAGCATCGCGGTGAGTGAGCCCAATCGGTGTCCTTCCGCGCAGGCACGTCGGCTCCTCGCGTGCCTCGTGCAGCCGGAGCGAGCCGCTACTCATTGATCCTTGACGCGAACCGAAACCGGCACGAACCTGCGCCGTAACAAACGTGCGAAGCCTCGGACGTCGGACATGGATCACCGGAGCGGCGGTTGTCGCGTGCGGAGGTCTCGGCCGCTGGCTCGTGGGATGCTCCAAGCCCGCTGACGGGGGCGCGCTCGCCTGCACGGACACGACGGGCCTCACGGACCAGGAAAAGGCGATTCGGGCTCAGCTCGAGTACGTCGATCGATCGACGGTCGCCGGTCAGAACTGCGCGAACTGCCGGTTCTGGGTTCCGGCTCCCCGCGAAGGGGCATGCGGCGGCTGTACGCTCATACGCGGCCCGATCCATCCCGAAGGCCACTGCAAGAGCTGGGTGACGCGCTGACCGTCACATCGCGCCGCATCGGTCTGCATCGAGTCGTCGATTCGGACTCGGGCTTGGACTCGGTCTCGGACTCGGACTCGGTCTCGGGCTCGGTCTCCGGCTCGGTCTCGGACTCGGACTCGGACTCGAAACACCCGTCGGCAACAGCGAGTCAACCGATCGTCGCCGTGTCTCGAACCGGGGATCCGAGCCGCACACCGAATCGCGACATCGAGCCGCGTCCCCCGCAAAACGCTCGCGAACCGCCGCGCCCATGCTATCGTGCGCGCCGACGGAGGTCGGTCGATGGGCCGCCGCACGGCTTCACTTGCGATGTTCGCCGCCTCGTTCGTCGGCTGCGGAGGGAGCGATCCGCCGCCGCTCTTCGCCGACATGCAGTGGCAAGTGCAGTGCAGGGTCATGGGCGGATGCAGCGGAATCCCCCAGCGATCCATCAACCACCTGGACGGCGAGGAAGGACATGAGATCGAATGCTCGGCAACGCGAGCAGGAGCCGAGCGGATCGTGACTTTCAGCGGATACGGGAGGGGTTTCGGCCTCGAAGTTCGGTCGGCTCGCTTCAACCCTGCGGGAAGCTCCGTGCTCGGACAGGCGCTCGTGCGTGTCGAGGAAGGTGGCAACCGGTTCGAGGGATATGCCGGGGGAACGACGCCTTCCGACGACCAGCCGTGCAGGCTCGGCAACATGCGTGTCAGCAACGAGCCCGACGGCGTCACGCTGTTCGCCGAGCTGCTCTGCGTGAACATCCCGTCCCCCGCGGCCAGGACGTTGCGGCGCGAGGTGACGTTCCCGGGGGCCGTGTACGGCCCGGACGGCGCGCACGCCGCGCCACCCGCCACGATTCGCATCGTCAACTGCCCGGGGCTCTGACGCATCCGGCCAGCACTTTGGGGTCGCGGTGCACACGCGCTCGAGGCCAGTCGGGTACCGGCGCGCGCCATCGATCGGGGTCGCAGACTTGAGCTCGGGCTCCCACTGGCGACTCGAACCGAGCCTCCCTGCCTGAATCGGACTGGTTCGCTCTCCAAGGCTCACGGCACCGGTCAGGTCGAGTCATGGTACGAATCGAACGTGGTATCCCGAACACAGTCCGAGTCCGACGGCGAGTCTGAGGCCGAGCCGAGCCGAGCCCGAGTCCGAAATCAAGGCAGAGCCCGATTCGGAGACCGATACCGAGTCCGAGTCCGACTGGGAGACCGAGTCCGAGTCGGAGCCAGAACCCGCCTCCGTCTCGGGTACGCGTGTGCTACGGGGGCGGACGTGGAAAGCCGTCGGGCGCAATGACCGTGGGGGGCGCGCGCGCCGCGGCCGTTCGCTCACGTCTTTGCAATTGGGACGCGTCCGTGTCATCGTGCGCGCGGCCGCACGGGGGCGGGGATCTCGTGCGGAGGCTTAAGGAGAAGGAGAGTGTCATGGACGATTTGACGAGGGGTCTGAAGAGAATCTTGTTTGCGTTGGCCGCGGCGTCGTTCGTCGCGTGCGGTGACGACGACGACGACACGACTCCGGATGCGGGACCGTCCGACGCCGGACGCGATACGGGGACGGCCGACACGGGCGTGGACACCGGCACCCCAGACGCCGACGGCATGCCCGAGGGCGGAGGGGGCACGGATGGCGGCAGCACCGACGCCACGACCGGCGACGCCGGTGGAGACGGCGGCATGATGATGATGGCGAACGCGTTCGTTCGCGCGGGTCACTTCATCCCGAACGGACCGCCCGTGCGCATTTGCGCTCAGCTGCTCGTCGGGTCGATGACGGTCGGCCCCACCGGAAATCCCCTTCCTCCTCCCGGGAGCCCGGGACTGATGTACCGCGCGGTCTCTGGATACCTTCCGTTCCCGGCGCGACTGCCCACCGGAGCCATGGCCGGCTATCGCATTCGCGTCTTCTCCGCCGAAGCTCTCGACAGCTTCCTCGGCAGCGGCGGCGGGATGTGTCCGATGGAGGGAGCGGCGGGGGCACCGGCGCCCATCATCCAGCAGGACGTGCCCGCGGGCA
This sequence comes from Myxococcota bacterium, assembly GCA_025054695.1. Classification (GTDB taxonomy): domain Bacteria; phylum Myxococcota_A; class Polyangia; order Polyangiales; family JANWZI01; genus JANWZI01. The sequence continues at coordinate 11,865 of JANWZI010000101.1, forward strand.
CGCTCGAGGCCGGCTCGTTCTACTCCGTGGTCGCCGTCGGCTTCGCGAACGACTCCGACGGAAGCCGCCCCGAGTTCTGCGGCCCGACGTTCTCGATGACGTGCCCCGACGAGGAGCGGCTGCGTCCTCATCTGACCCTCATGCGCGACGACCATGGCGGGCCCGCGTCGGGCCGGGTGCGCGTGCGCTTCTTCAATGCGGTGGCCAACTCGCCCGCGCCGATGAGCATCTGCCACGACCCCGACGGACCGACGATGCCCATGATGCCCTCGGCGGTGGCGTCGGCGGTCGCGTACGACGCGGCGGATCGCACGTACGCGGACATCGACCCGATCACGACCGGCTTTCTGGGTTTGTACGTCCCCAGCATGGCGGCAGGCCCCTGTAGCCTGCTCGTCGGCGGCCTTCCGATCCCGGCACCCGACCCGATCGGCACGTCGATGTTCCCCGGCACGAGCAAAACGCTCGAGGCGGGCCGGACGCTCACGGTGTTCGCCATCGGTCGCATCGATCCGGCGGCTGCGGGGATGACGTCGCCACCCACTCATATCCCCACGTTCATCCCGGTGATCGACGCGCCCCCCATGGCGGCACCCTGAGCGCTTCCGCCTTCCCGTCGCAGCCGCGAACGCCCGGTCCGGCGATGGCCGGCCGGGCGTTCCGGTTTTTCGCGCGTGACGTTCCGCGATGGGTCGCGCCGGGCGATGGCCTGCTGGCGCGCCATTGGGCTACGCTCGCGGCACCGATGACCCGCTGCGCCGTTCACGTCGCGTTCGGGCTACTGGCCGCCTGTGGCGGCTCCGATGCGCAATGCGTGATCGACACGGACTGCCCGCTGTTTCAGCGGTGCGAGCGAAACCGGTGCATCGCGCTCGGCCCGACCGACGCGGGGCGGCGCGAGGGCGGGCTCGACGCGTCCGTCGAGGGAGGCCGCACCGACGGCCCCGTGGACGACGGCCGCACGGAGAGCTCGATCGACGGCCCGCCCGCGGACGGTCCCACCGACGGCGCGCGCTGCCCCACCGTCGCCGGGGAGTACATCGTGTCGGCGAGCAGCATGGCATGCCCGGGCTCGCTGTTATCAGGCTCGCCGAGCGTGACCGTGAGCGCCGGCGAGGACGCATGCCTGTTGGGCCTGAGCGGCGCGATCGCCGGCTCGGCACGCATCGACGCCGAGGGCAACCTGTCGGATCTGATGCTTGCGACCGACGAAGGGCCGCTGCGCTGTGCGGGAAGCTACGCGGGGGGTGCGTTTTCCCTGAGCTGCGTGGGCGGCTGCGACGTCACGCTGATGCGCCGCTGAGCGCCCCGAACGCCCGCGACGAGCGCGCGCCACATGGGGGTAATCGGCCCGCGTGATTGCCCCGCTTCTCCGGACCCGGCCTCGGGATCGGACTCGGTCTCGGTCTCGGACCCGAGCTCGGACTCGGGCTCGACCTCGGACTCTGACTCCACGATTGGCCCTGGTTCCGAGCTTGAGCACCGCTGCGCTCAACGCTGCCGGACCCAGGCGGGCATGAACAGCAGCACAAACAGCGCGAGCGTCACGAACGCCACGGCGCGACGCACCGGACCCAGCGGGGGCCCCTCGACCGGCGGGTGCTGCACGCCTCCCATCCGCACGAGCAGCCACAACACCGCCGCCCAGACGAGCCACGGAAGCCCGGCGAGCCAGTCGTTCTGCATGCCCACGGTGTCGCCGCGCACACGTGCATCTAGCCAGTAGCCCGCGCCGACCAGCACGGCGAGCGCGGGCAGCGCACGCCGCAGACGTTCGGAGATCGCGTCCTGTCGCGGGCCGAGCAACGCGTACGCGACGTGGCCGCCGTCGAGCTGCGCGACGGGCAGCAGATTGATCATCGTGACGAGCAGACCTGCCCAGCCCGCGAACGCCGTGGGTGTGAGGAAGACGTCGTGGCCCTCCGGGATGGGGCCGTGAATCGCGTGCAGCAACGCGAGATAGAGCAGGCTGCGTCCCTCGATGAGGTAACCGCGCTCCGCCGGCAACGGCTCGACCGGCGACGTGGCGAGGCCGTGAGCGA
>JANWZI010000102.1 GCA_025054695.1 Myxococcota bacterium
GCCGAAGGCCACGGCATCGGCAACCTCACGCCAGGCGCGTTCCGTCAGCTCGGCCGGCAGCTTCCGGCCCACGGCGATGACCGCTTCCCAGTCGTTGCGGCCGCGGTACTCACGCAGGCGTTGAAGGAGATACTGGGGATCGGGAGGCGCGACGGGTGCGGGGTCGGTCATGGCGGCTCCTGCGGTCGTACCGATGCCCCGATGGGACTCGGCATCGATCGAGACGCCGAGGGGGCGGCCGGTCTGACTGCGGCGGTGGCCGTGACCGCTCGCGACGGTCACGTGGTTGCTGGCGGCCTCACGCACAGCCTCGACGTGGCACTCCGTCTCCGAGACCGAGCCGGAGCCGGAGTTCGAGCCCGAGCCGGAGTCCGAGCCCGAGCCGGAGTCCGAGCCCGAGACCGAGTCCGATCCCGAGTCCGAGCGCGAGTCCGAGTCCGAGCCCGATTCCGAGTCCGAGTCCGAGACCGAGATTGAGACCGAGACCGAGTCGGAGCCCGAACCCGAGTCCGAGCCCGAGCCGGAGTCCGAGCCGGAGCCCGAGCCCGAGTCGGAGTCCGAGCCCGAGCCCGAGTCCGATCCCGAGCCCGACTCTGCTCGCGAACGCGAGATCAGGCTCCGGGCGCGGGTCGGTAGGGACGGAACGAATGAAACTGATAAGTCGACACGCGCTCGATGCGGCCATCGGGACCGGGCCGTTCGCTGACGGAGCGTGCGGTCGTGGCGGCGTGGCAGCGAATCCCTCGCCGCTCGAGCTCTTCGACGAGGGCGAAGGTGAGCGTGGGCTCACCGCTCACGAGCGCGTCGGTCGCACCGAGCGATTGGGCGCGGTCCGCGAGCTCCAGGGCGAGCGCGCGCACCTGCTCCGCCGTCGCATCGGGCGGCACCAGCGGCATGCCCTCCGGCAACTCGACGAGTCGCGTGAATCGCTCGAGGGCGGCAGCCCGCTGCGATTCGGGCCACTGCGCGATGGGATGATTGGTGAGGTTGACGAGACACCGCGAGGATGCGGGCGGATGGGCCTCGGAGGCCGATGGGTCGGCGTGCCGCGCGGCGAGCGCCGCAGCGCGCAGGTCGTAGAGGCGGATGCGTTCGGTGCCGTAGAGGGGCAAGCCGGATTCGCTGTCGGTCTTGATGTAGAACGCGAGGGCCCCGGTGCGTAGGGAAGCCTCGACGAGGAGGAGCATCAGCTCGCGCGTGCCGGGGGTCAGATCGACCGCGGCGCGGCGCGACGCGCGCAGCCATTGCTCCGCCCATCGAACGTCGGACTCGTCGACGTCGCGTACATCGATGGGAATCGTGTGGACGTCGATCGACTCGAGGCCGGGCGGCCTCGGAGCGCTTCTCACGAGCCTGTCGGCGGCGGCTTGGGATTGGGCCGTCGCGAGCAGTGCGACTCGGCGGGGGCGTAGCGTCGCGATCGACAGAAGCGCATTGTCCGCGGACTCGCTGACGGGCAGCAGCAGCGCGTCGACGTCGCGGAGGGCGGTCGGAAGCGTCTGCCGGAGCCGTTCGGCGAGTTCCCGGGCCAGACGCCCGCAGTAGAAGTCCGAGCGGCGCTTTCGATGGGCGCGGACGACGGGGTGGTTGGCGAATTCGAGGAGCGCCTCGACGGAGGCATCCGGCGAGGGCTCGGCAGCGAGCAGCGCGAGGAGGCGATGGAGATCGGACCGCAACGAATCGACGGGCTCGAATTCAATCGGAGCGTGGAGACGAACGCTTCCGAGCGCTTCCCGCGCGCGCGGCTCGTCGGCGCGGGGGAGCGCGAGACGGCGGCGGCCGTCGGGCCCTCGTTGCAGGATACGGTCGGCCCACGCGAGTTTGTCCTCGTAGCCGCCGACGGACAGGACGTTGCCGTGCTCGTCGAGCCGGCCAGTGGCGAGAAGCCACGGCGCGGGCGCGAGGGTAGGGGCGCGCTGGGCCAAGGCGAGCGCGATGGCGAGGGGAAGGGCCGCCGATTCGGACTCGACGGCGAAGTCCGGATGCAGCTGGCGCGCGACCGACGGGTCGATGCGCAGCGACCAGCGAAGGTAGGACTCGGACGGGTGGTCGGCGGACGTCGCAAGCCGCGCGAGGATGGAACGAACCGCGTCGGCCACGTCGAGCAGGGACTGGGGCAGGCCGGGCGTGCTCGAGGGAAGCGGGTCGCAGTTCCACTCGACGGGTAAGGCGAAGCCGCCTGGGATTTGTTCGCCAGCGTACAGCACGACCGCGGCGCCTCGTCGCGAGCGAAAGACGGGGGCTTGCGGGGCCGTGCGCTCGAACCACGGGTAGAGGGGGCCGAGGAGGTCTTGGGCGCGACCCACGCGGCGTGCCGCTTCGATGTCCGCGGCGCGTAGCTCTTTCACGCGTCGCTCCTCGGCAGCGACTCGAGGAGCTCGGAGATGCGCGCGAGCCACCTTTCGCAGTCGCGCACCGTGCGCTCGCCGGATGCGGAGGCGCCCAGACGTTCCGATTCGCAACCCGTCCAGGCATGCATCAAATTGTTTCGCCGATCCCGGGACGCCGTCCCGATTTGCGCCATGGCATTGCTAAACGACGCATGGTCGCGCAGCCATTGCACGAGCCCCTGCGGCGGCGGGGACGTGTCGAGCGAGCCCGCCTCCGGAGGCTTCTCGGCGTCGGCGGTTCGTTCGAGGCCGTCGGACCGTGGCGGTCGCCCGAGGGCGTCTCGAAGGGCTTGCTCCACGGTCCACTCGAGCTCACTGCGCCACTCCGCGAGCGTGAGCCGGTTGCCGTGGGATCGGGACGAGCTGCCGAATCGGTCGGGGGCGAAGGGGCGAACGAGCGCGATCGCGAGGGAGGTCAACAGCTCGCGCGTCACGATCACCGCTTCGAGCAGGCGATGGTGCGTGAGCAGCCACCGCGCGGTGGCGAGTTGGGCGGCGAGATACGCATGGGTCGGAGCCTCGAAATCCTCGGGGCGCTCGGGTGGCTCGCGAGGAGGATCGACGAGGGTGCCGAGCGCGGTTCGCAGTTGAGCTTGGAGAAGATCGGCGATCACCGTCGCCGGATGGTTGCGCTCGAGACCGGCAAAACCCTCGCCGAGGGCGTCGTAAAGTCTCTTCGCGGCCGTGGGTACGAGGTCGCTGCGAACGGTGTCCAGGGCATCGACGAAGGCGTAGAGAGGTGTTTCCAGATGGGACGCAATCTTGGGTTGGAGGTACCGCGTATGCTCGTCTCTGGCCGCGTTGCGGGTCTCTCGCAGGCGATGCACGAGCGGCCGGCCGTCCCCGGTGAGGGCGAAGGACGCGAAGGCATCCGCCCAGCGCGCGAGATCGAACAGCTCGGTCAGATCGAAGACGGGGGCCGGCTCGATGGGCTGGCCGCGTTCGCGGCGACTCTTGACGTCGGACGGCTCGCCCAGGGCGTGGAACGCACCGTACAGAATCCGCGAGTCGGCGCGGAGCGAGAGGCAGCGATACAGCAGCGGGAAGGCGGCCATCGCCACGATGGGTTGGGATCGAAATCCGTGCGTCACGTCCAGAACGACACTCGCGCCGCGAGGCACGTGGCTCGCCAGAATGCCGACCAGACGCCAGATCTCTTCCTGGCTTCGACCTTCGGGGATCGCGACGATCCGAGCCTCGATGGCGGGGTGGAACTGGGCCCGAAACGCCTCGCACAACCGCTCTCCGTGGCGAGCGCGGGCGGCGTCGGTGGCCAGCAGGAACGCGCATTGGATCGGGGTGCCCCGTCGTTGGAGCAGTTCGGCGATCGCCGTCGCGAAATAGGTGTGCTCGTGCTCGGTGGTCAGCTCGCCCAGTCGATAGCGGGCGGGTACGTAGTCGCCCGTCCCGACGAAGCTCAACAGGATCCTCGTCGGGGAGCTCGAGGGGGTCGCCGGGTCGGTGCTCGGGTCGTTCGACGGGTCCGGAAAGGGAACGGGGTCCATCCACACCTCGGTTGTGTTCGAGAGCGTGTCGAAACCGGAAGAATACGACGGACGCGTCGCGCCGCGTGTCAGGGCGGCTCGTCGCGCGGTTCGCCCACGAGCCAGAGGTCGTCCTCGGTCTTGATGCACAGGTCGTACGGTGCGTCCGGGTCGAGCTCGTCGGGATCGAAGCGCGCGAAGCCGCGTCCCTCGAGCGAGCGGTCGAGCGTCTGGGCGACACCGAGGACGACGGCGAGCTGGGGCCTGCATCGGTCGCCGACGTCGACGACGAGGCGCACGAAGTCCTCTTCGTCCATCTCGAGCTGGGCTTCGAGACCCGTCGGCCCCTCGGGGCCGTGCAGCGCGTAGCGGATGACGAGCGGCTCGCCGGCGCGTGCGGCGGCCTGGACCTCGAACAGGGCGCGATGCAAGCGCGAGCTCTTTCTCCTCGCGGTGTCGAGGGCGATGACCGGCGCGGAGAACCGTTGCTTGCCGGCGAAGCGGACGGGATCGAGGCCCCAACCCCACCACGCGTCGGGGTTGTCGATGGCCGTCAGGCGCAGAGCCGGTTCGACGGCCACGTCGCGCGGCAGAGGCAGGTCGACGAGCATCGTCGCGTGCAGGGACCACGGCTCGTCCACGGGGCGCGCGAGCTCGCGCAGATGCCGGCCGCGCTTGGAAGAGGCGAGATACGCCGTGACGAGCAGGTTCTCGAGACGATCGCGTTCGAGACGGGCCGCGTGGACGAGGGACTCGAGGCGGTCTTCGGTGGGGGCCTCGGCGTCCAGCTCGCGTTCGACGGCGTCGCGCAGTTCGTCGAGCCGGTCGAGTGCGCCGTACGTGGACGTCTGCAGCAGCTCGAGCCACGAGCTGCGTAGCGCGGCGTCGAGCCCTGCGAGGAATTCGCGCACCCGGGCGACCGGGGTCATCCCGGCGAGCAGCAGTTCTCCCGTCGGCGAAGAGGGTCGATCTCCGGCGCGGACGGTGGCGTGGCGGAGAAAATACATGCCGGAAAAAAGAAAATACTTGCCGGAAGAAAGCAGTGCCGACGGGGAGACGGCCGAGACCAATCCCGCGCTCGCGAATCTAGGGCCGAACGCCGTCATCATCCGAGCCCAACTCGCGTCTGCCCCTTCTTTCTCGGCGCGATCGAACGGAAGGGCGCGTCGCTTCTCGTCGCGACGGCGAAGCGAGTCGAAGGACCACGGCCGGGCGAACCGCGCGACCGCGCCGAGCGCGACCGCAGTGCTCAGCGCGTCGCGGGCCGATGCGTACGTCGTGCGCAACCACCCCAGCGTGGGATGGAGGGGCCAGCCCAGCAGCTCGTCGAGCGGTGGCAGCTTCACCGAGGGGTCCGCGTACGGCTTTCTGAATGCAGCGGCCAGCTCGTCGGTGAACCTCGACAAGGCCGAGGGTCCCGGCCGCGCGCGCACGGCCTCGAGGGTGCCGGCGTCGAAGGCGATCGCGATCGGTCCGCACGGCGACGAGACCACGACGGCGCCCGGTGCGTGCAAGAGCCAGCCATCGCCGTCCCGAACGACCTCCCCGTGCACCACGCGAGGCTCCCCCTCGAACGCGAGCCGCAGGCGCACCGTATCGGCCGCCGTGCGCGACGATTCGATCCCGCAGCCCCGAAGGCTTTCGAGGGCTTCGGCCGCCTCGGGCGGCCAGCCCGACCCGGCACCGGCGTCGATGCGCGCGAGCCGTTCGAGCGGGGCTTCGGCGTCGATCCCGAGCCAGTCGTGCCAGTCGAGCTTCACGACAAGAGTCCTCCTGGGTTGAAACGCAGGATGACGCGCTCCTCTGACGCAGACACGGCCGCCTTCGGGCTCACGAATCGTCCTCCCGTGCCGCGCGCGCGACGCGAGTCAGGCGGCTCGTGATGACGTCCCGCAGCATGGCGCGGATTTCCGCGTCATGCTCGCCGGCCTGCTCCAGGGCGTCGGCGGCGTCCATGAGACGCTCCCGCGCCCGCTTGTGGCGCTGGTAGAGGCGATTGCGGGCCTTTCGGTACTCCTCGTGGGTTTCCGGCAAGCCCACGATGTCGGCGACCGTCTTCTCGTCGACCGCGAGCCCCCAGAGCTGCTCGCAGTCCGCGAGGAAGTCGCGCCGATTCGGCTCCGGTAAGCGACTCGTCGCGAGCTCCACCAGCCGGTTCCAGGCTTCTTCGAGGGCACGTGCCATTCGCGACGCGCCGAGGTCTTGTTCCGGATTGCGAGTCACGTCGACGACCGGAACTGTGGGCTGCTCGTCGTCGAATTCATCGTGCGTGTCGACCGGCACCCAGCGTCGTCGCCGTCTATGAACGCTGATCTCGTGGTTGCGCGCCGCAGTTGCGAGCCAACGCACGACCTGGCCATCGTGGTGGAACGTCACGGCGCCACTTTCCACAGCCCGCACGAGACTCCAGATTGCGGAGTGGATGGCCTCCTGCGCATCGAGGTCGGAGGTGCGCTGGATGCGCGTATCCGACGACCCCGTGCCCCTTTCGCCTTCGTTTTTCGCTCCACCCCGGTTCCACGACACACGGCGATGCCACCCGAGGTGTCTGGCCGTGCGCTCGAACAGGAGCGAATAGGCGGCTTGACCGTGAGAGCGGTCGCGGAGTCGAGCGATGGCCTGGACCAGTTTCATGTCAGCCGCGCTCCCGCGGCGACGAGGGCGTCCGCCCACAGGTTCGCCTGGTCCCGCACCCAGGGGCGGGGCTCGACGGTGGCCTCCATCGGGGCGGCGCATCCGGATCGGACACAGCGCCGGACGTGGTCGCGAGCGGGGCCGGCGGCCGCGAGCGTGGGCAGCGGTTTGCCGTCGGCGACGAGCGGAAGCACCACGGCCACGGGGTGCCCGACGGCGGTCTGGCAGGCCGAGCGTGTCGCCGGCCAGTTGCGCGCCCGCTCAAACAGGATTCGTCCGAGCCGGTTGCACAGCATGTCCGCGACGACGAGCCCCACCGGATAGTCCGGGTCGCGCTTGCCATGGGGCGCAAGGGCGGTGAGATCGACGCGCGGGGCCCCCGGAATTCTCGGGCTGGTCTGCGCACGTCGGCTGATGAGTTTCAACAAGCCCGCCGAAAGGAACTGTGTGGACGGCGACACGCCCGGCTCAGCGTGCGGGCTTTCCTGGATCCGGACGGCTCTTCCCTCGAGCCGTACCCACACGCGAGGCGGCGTTTCGTCCCCGGCGTGGTGAGAGGAGACGACGGTCGTTACGCGCTCTAGCAGCGCCTCGAGCGTGGCCAGGTAGCGGTCGGTCCACGAACGATCCGGGTCATTACCGGGAAAGGCGGCAGCGTCGTAGGAGTGGGCGTGGTCGCCCGCGCCCGGTCCTCTGGTCGCAGACGTTTCAGGAGGCGCGACGGCCCCGACGACGAACACGCTGTCGTGGTGCCGGGCGAGGGTCGAGGACACTTTCCGAACGAGCCCGTTCACCGTTCGGTCGACGATGCTCTGCAACGACAAGGAGACCGACGGGTGCATCCGCTGCAGCCAGCTCGTCGCTTCGAGGAGCGCGTCACGGGCCGATCGCGCCTCCGGAGCCTCACGGACGAGCTCCGCCCACCGAGGCCACGAAGCCAGCGCCGCAGCTGCGTGCGAGATCTCGTCGGGCACGGCCGACGGCCGCGGTGTGAGCCGTTCGTACCAGAACGGCCACGCCGCCGCGACATTCATCTCCGCCATGTGGGGCGGCCATGGAACCAGCGGAACGATCCGTCGAATGGCTTCTCGCAGATCGGCATCACGCGCGGGCGTATGCTGCCCACGCGCGAGCCAGCCTCCAACGAATCCGTTCGGCTCGAACGTCCCCGATTCGTCGACGTAAAGCTGCCAGTCCTCCGCAGCTGCCCCCATCGGCGGGACGGCCGTCAGGTGGGGACGTACCGCGTCGCGCGCCGCGTGCCCAGAGTACGGAGCAGGCCCAGCGCGACGTATCGGCGCAGGAATGGCTTGATCCGCGCCGACGGGACGTTCAAGGCACGCGCCAGTTCCTCGGTGCGCTTGCCCGGATTGCTGCGGATGTAGTCCAGTAGCTTGCGGGCGAGCGGCGAGCGGAGGATCGTCGCCTTGCCCTTTGGCGCGGCCGGGGCGGCGGGCGCAGCCTTCGGAGTCTGCGGAGCTGCCGGCCGTGGCGGCGGGACAGGGCGCCGGACCGGCGGCGCGGCGGGACGGACCGCCGCGACGGGCTTTGCAGCGGCTGAATCGGGCGACGGTCCCACGAGCGCGGCGCGCACCGCTTCGAGCGCGGCCTGACGGACGAGACTCTGGACTTCCTGAACGAGCGCGTCGATGCGACTGCGGACGAGTGCATTGATGTCGGTGGCCATGGCGCGCTCCCCATGGCACGAGGAGCGGCCGAATGTCAATCGAAAAGTGAAGGAAGACGCGATGGGCGACGGTGAGGGCCGTGACCAGCTGTGAAATCCATCGGATTTTTGGGAGGCCCATCCTCGTCGCGCCCGACCGGCCGCGATCCGTCGATGGGGGCGCTCCGGGGCCCATTCGGCTCGTTCGCGAGCGCAGCCGGTGACTGCGCGCCGGCGGCTTCCAGTTTTGCAGGCTACGTCCGGGACGTTGATCTCCGACGACGGCGGACGAGGCGATTGATGGTGTCGAGGGGGCTCGAGGGCGAGCCCAAGCGCGACTTTGCACCGCGATCGAGCAACCCGACCGACGCTTTCAGAGCCCGAGCCCGCGTCCGAGCCTAGGTCCCGGGGCGTGATCGAGGACTCCGTCTGCCGCCGTCAGGTGGCGCCAAAGCCGGCTTCGGGGATGTCCAGCGGGCTCGTGTCTCCCGCGGTCAGCGCTGCGATCCGAGACGGAGTCCGGGACAGAACCGAATGCGCGAAGTGCAGGGCGGAGCAGACCTTGCCTTCGTAGAACTCGCGCTCGCGTCCCGGTTCGCGCGCGAGCGCGTCGAGCGCCACCACGGCCCCCTCGAGCAGAAGCCATCCGACGACGACCTCGCTCATCGACTCGAGGAAACTCTCGGCGAACAGCGGGATGCGCTCCATCTGGCCCGCACCGAACCAGCCCAGGAACTGCATGGCCGCGCCCCCGAGCGCCTCATGGGCCGCCGACAGCATGCCGACCGCAGGACCCAATCGGGGATGGCTGCGATGCGCGGCGACGAAGCGCTGAATGTCGGCGAACAGCTCCTGGGTGTGCCGGCCGCCCGCCTGGCCGAGCTTGCGCCCGACCAGATCGAGCGCCTGAATCGCATTGGTGCCCTCGTAGATCGAGAAGACCTTCGCGTCCCGCGCGTATTGTTCGACGGGATGGTCGCGCAGGTAGCCCGCGCCTCCGTAGACCTGAATCGCCCATTCGCAGACGCGCCAGGCCTGGTCGCTCGCGTAGGCCTTGACGATGGGCGTGAGCAGCTCGACCTGCCCCAGGTGGTAGGCGGCCGCCTGCTCGTCGCGACCGCGCAGCAGGGCCGCGCGGTCGTAGTGCATGGCGAGCTTGAAGATGAGCGTGCGGATGCCGTCGACGCGCGTCTTCATGTCGAGGAGCAATCGGCGCACGTTGGGGTGCTCGACGATCGCCACCTTCGGCGCGGTCGGGTCTTTCCAGTTGCGGATGCTGGGCCCCTGGCGTCGTTCGCGCGCGTAGGCGAGCGCGTTCAGATACGCCGTCGACGCGATCGAAAGCCCCTGGATCCCCACGCCGATGCGTGCGTAATTCATCATCAGGAACATCTGGCGGATGCCCTGGTTCTCCTCGGTCCCGACGAGCTCGGCGACGCAGTCGTCGCGCTCGCCGAACACGAGCACCGCCGTGGCCGAGCCGTGCAGGCCCATCTTGTGCTCGATGGAGGCCACCTCGACGTCGTTGCGCTCTGCGCGCGTTCCGTCGGGGGCGACGCGCCACTTGGGGACGATGAACAGCGACAGGCCCCGCGTGCCCGGCGGCGCGCCCTCGACCCGCGCGAGCACGAGGTGGACGATGTTCTCGGTCAGATCGTGGTCACCGGCCGATATGAAGATCTTCGTCCCCTTGATGCGATAGGTTCCGTCCGGCATGCGTCGCGCGCTCGTGGTCGCCGCGCCGACGTCGCTGCCCGCGTGCGGCTCGGTCAGGCACATCGTGCCCGTCCACTGGCCACGGAACATACGACGCGCGTAGCGCTCTTTTTGCTCCGGGGTACCGAACTGCGCGATCACCTCGGCCGCGCCCGTCGTCAGGCCGGCGTACATGTTGAACGCCGTGTTCGAGCCGGACAGAAGCTCCTCGACCGCCGCGGCCAGCACCCGCGGCGCGCCCTGCCCGCCCATCTCCTCGGAGACGGCGAGCAGCTTCCAGCCCGCCTGGGAGAGCGCCGCCCACGCCTCCTTGAACCCGGGCGGTGTGTACACCTGGCCGCCTTCGAGCCGGCATCCGACGCGGTCGCCCACGGCCTGCAGCGGCCCGAGCACCTCGCGTGCGAAGCGCGCGGTTTCCTCGAGGACCATGCGCACCTCGTCCGACCCCCACGCCTCGAACGGGGGCTTGCCGAGCAGTTCGCCCAGGCGGAGCTGCTCGAAAAGGACGAAATGGAATTCGCGTAGATCGACGCGATAGTTGTTGGAGCTCACGGGTTCGCCTCGCCGTGGGTGCGGCCGGACCTCGCGCAGAGCCGGATCGCAGTGGGGTTCTGCGCGCTTCGACGCGGCGCGTCAAGGCGCGATGCGCACGGTTCAGGGCGGGCCGGCCGGATCGTCGGCGGGCCAGGCGCCACCCGATCGCAGCGCCTCGATCAGCGCGTGGGGGCCGCGCAGCCGGAGCCGAACGCCCGCCTCGGTCCAGCGTTCGTCGAGGACGCGGCAGGCGCGACGCAGCGCACCGAGTCGGCTCAGCTGCGCGAAGGACAGCTCGAGCGTGTGCTCGACGAGGTCGCGCTCGAAATGCGCCGTGATGCGGTCCCGCAGCCGGCCGACGTCGTCCGGGTCGAGCGCGCTGCCGATCCAGGCGTCGGGCCACCGCTCGGCCAGCGCGCCCCGGGTGGCCTCGTCGAGGCGGTCGGCCTTGTTGAAGGCGAGCAGGCGGGGCAGATGCGCCGCTTCGAGCTCGGCGAGCACCTCGACGGTGACTTGCATCTGCCGTTCGTGGGCTGGGTCGGCGGCGTCGACCACGTGGACGAGCAGATCCGCCTCGCGCGCCTCGGCGAGGGTCGAGCGGAACGAGGCGACGAGCGCGTGCGGAAGCCGATCGATGAACCCGACCGTGTCGGTCACGAGGATGCGCGGCACGGTTTCGGGGCGCAGCACGCGCACGGTCGTGTCCAGCGTCGCGAACAGAGCGTCGGCGACGAGCACGTCGCTGCCCGTCAGCGCGCGCATGAGAGAGGACTTGCCGGCATTCGTGTAGCCGACGAGCGCGACGGTGCACGCCTCGCCGCGGTGGGCACGCCGGACGCGGGCCGAGCGCTCGATCGCGTCGAGCTCGCGGCGCAGCTCTGCGATGCGATCCCGGATGCGGCGGCGGTCCAGCTCGAGCGCGCTTTCGCCGGCACCCTTGCCGCCGATGCCACCGCGCACGCGGTCGGCGCCGGCCCCCGCTTCACGCAGGCGCGGCGCTTCGTGACGCAGTCGGGCGAGCTCGACCTGCAGCCGTGCCTCGCGACTGCGCGCGTGCCGATGGAAGATCGCGAGAATGACGCCGGTGCGGTCGAGCACCTCGGCGCCGGTGGCCCGTTCCAGATTGCGAAGCTGCGACGGCGTGATCTCGTGATCGACGAGCACGACGCGCGCGCGCGCTGCGCGTTCGCCTTCGGCCGTCGCGGGCGATTTGTCGTCGCCGTCGGCCGCCTCGAGCGGCGCGTCCGGCTCGGGTTGGTCGGAGGCATCGGCGAGGCGCCGGCCGGCTTTGCGGCGTCGATGGGCCGGGACTGCGGAGGGCACGACGCCCGGGCCGCCCGTCCAGCGCGCCAGCTCGCGAAGCTTGCCGGAGCCCAGGACGGCCGCACGTTCCAGATGCGCGAGCCGCTGCACGACGCGTCCGACGACGCGCAATCCGAGCGTGTCGGCGAGCCGCTCGAGCTCGACGAGGGAGCGCTCGAACGCGTCGTCGGAGACGTCCGGCAACTGGACGCCAACGAGCACCGCGGTCGGCACCTCGCCTTCGGTCATCGGCGCGCAGCCTGCTCGCAGTCGGCCCGGTGCGCAATCGAGTCGCCAGCCGCTTCGGTCTCCGTCGCGCCCTCGGGCTCGAGCTCGCGCTTGGCCTCGGCCTCCGCCTCGGGTTCAGAACCGGCCTCGGGCTCGGACACGGAAGCGGACTCGGACACCGGCACTTCGGTTTCCACATCGAGCCAACCGATGCGTGCCGTCCGAGCGTGCCGTGCGTCGGCGCTTGCGTTCGTGCTGGCCGCGTGGAAGATACGCGCGCCCTCATCGGGGCGTTTCTGCAAGGAGGTCCGTCGTCCATGTCGCGTCGTGCGCCGTTCTTCATCGTCACCGCACTGGCCGCGGGTTGTGGCGGTTCGACTCCCGAGCCCGTCACGCCCGTCACGGTGACCGAGCCTCCGGCCCCCGAGCCCGCGGCCCAGACGGAACCGCCGCCGCCCCAACCGGAACAGCCCCCCGCGCCTCCACCACCGGCAATCGCCCGGCTTCGCGTCATGCACGTCGCGGCGTTGAGCGCCGAGCGGCGCCTCGACGCATTCGTCGGTCCCGTCACCGAGCAGAGCCAGCCCACGCACGCCGGGCTCGAATTCGGCGGCATCGGGCCGTATCGCGAGGTGTCCATCGGCACGGCGGAGGCGCCAGGCCCGCTGAGCGTGACCGTTCGAGCCGAGGGCGCGACACCGGCGAGCGTCGAGCTGCGACCGACACCGAATCAGGCGATCAGCGCCTTCGCAATCACTGACGGATCGAATCGCGGGGCACTGGCGATCGTTTCGGCGCACGACGCGTCCGAGGCGCCGGCGGCCGAGGCGATTCGCGCGCGATTCCTTCAGGTCACGTACGGTCGCGGGCCCGTCGACGTCTGCTTCCTGCCGACGGGCGAGCGCGGTTCGAGCCCCCTGTTCACGAATATCGCCTACGGGGCGTTCAATGGGAGCGGGGGTGACTCGCACTACGTCGAGGTGACGTTCCCGGGCGCGGGCCAGCTGCTGATCAAGGAGCAGAACGTGCGACCGTGTCACGGTCGCACGGTCGGCACGGTCAACCTGACGGCCGAGGACGTCGAAGCGATGCGCGGTCGCAACATCACGTTCATCGCGATCGGCCGCGCGTCGGGCCGACCGCCGGTGCCGCGCGATCTCGTCATTTGCGAGGATCACCCCGCCCCGAGCAACTGTCGCGCGCTGCCCGCGCGCCCGCGTTGAGCGGGTTTTCCGAGCCGGGGCCAGATCGAAGCCGAAGGGCAATTCTTCGGCGCGAACGGATTGCAATCGGGCGCAGTGCGAGCCCGAGTCGGAGTCGGAGTCCGAGACCGAGCTGGAGTCCGAGTCCGGGTCCGCGCGGCCCGACTGCAATCAGCCGACCGCGCGTTTGGCCTCGTTCCAGAGGGCGTCGAGGGCGTCGGCGTCGAGCTCGTGCAGGTGGCGACCGGAGGCGCGGGCGGTCGCCTCGGCGTGGCGGAAACGGCGCTCGAAGCGGTCCAGGGCGCCGCGAAGGGCCGCTTCGGCGTCGACGCCGTCCTTGCGCGCGAGACTCGCCAGTGAGAACAAGACATCTCCGAGCTCGGCCTGCATCGCGTCGCGGTCTGCGCGGGCGCGCGCCGCGTCCAGCTCGGCGAGCTCTTCGTCGACCTTGCGGCGCACCGCGTCGGCGTCCGGCCAGTCGTAACCGACGGCGGCGGCCTTCTCGCCCACGCGCATCGCCCGCAACAGGGCCGGCAGCGTGCGCGGCACGCCGTCGAGGGTTCCTCGCTCGGACTT
>JANWZI010000103.1 GCA_025054695.1 Myxococcota bacterium
TCCCGCGCGCGCCACCGCCCCGGGCCCTGCGGCTGCAACCCCCAAAAATGCTCACTCGCACCGCGCTGCACCGCCCCCACGAACGCCGCCCGCAGGGCCGCATCGACCGCACCGCGCGGGTCTCCTTGCATCGGCCCCAGCCGCATCGCGCGCCGGCTCTCGTCGCGCGGAAACGGCTCCGTGCGCTCGGCGCGCTGCACGCGCGCCGCCGCCTCCGCGCCCCCCAGCACCGCGCCGAGCAGCGCGGCCAGCAGGACCCCGAGGCCACCAAACCCGGCACTTCGCTGCAACCTGGAACGAGGCTGCCTGACGAGCATGGAACCCTCCGTTGCGCTCACGAGCCTTCGCGCCGCCGAGTGAGGCGCGAGCAGGATGCCCACGCCGCAGATATCACGGCCTCTACGCCGGAACAACACCACCACGGGTGCCCCAAGCCGGTCGCCATCGACGCTCGGTCCTCTCCGCGCGTGTACACAAGAGCGCATCGAGCCCGAGACCGAGTCCGAATCGAATCCCGAAGCCGTTGCCCATCCCCAGCGGCCCGCACGGGCGAGTCGTTTTGTTGACCGCTCTGCTCGCTCCGTGCGAACAGCGAGCCGGAGGCGATCCCGATGAGCGTGCGCGTCACCGACGCAGTCGACTACTTCCGGCGCCGAGGCGAGCTGGGCGGGGCCGTGGGCTTCGTGCGTCGGCGCGATCCGGAGCGCTTTCGGTGGCGCACGGCCGTCGGCACGCTCGCGGAAGAAGCGGGACGACTGCGCGGCATGGAGCGCGCGCGGGTCGAGGAGCCGGTTCGGGAGGTCGTGCTGGACCTGTCGGATCTCGAACTGCGCCGGGAGATCGTGCTGGACGCACGCCGCGTGGGCGTCGACCTGGACCGAGGAGAGATTCTACCCGTGCGGACGGTGCTCGACCTGCGCCGCATTGCATTCCACGTCGAGGTCGATCTCGACGAGCTGCGGCGCCATGTGCCACTCGCAGACGACGTGCTCGCGCCGGTCGAGACGGCCGCGGTCGCCATCATCGGCCGCGCGCTCGCCTCTCGCCATCGCACCGCGGCGCGGCGTCTGTGGCGCCAGGTTCCCGCGCGAGACGACGGGCTCGAGCTGACCGCGGCCGAGCGTTTTCTCGCCCAGGCGGCAAGGAGCCACGCGAAGCGCGCCGACGGCTGGTCGGCGTTCGCCCGCGCCGTGCTCGACGAGCGTTGAACGGCGCGCACCCGCTCGACGCGACGCCGGCTCAGGCCGACTCTCGAGCTCGGACTCCAGCTCGGGCTCGGGCTCGGCCTCGGACTCAGGCTCGGTCTCCGGCTCGGTCTCCGGCTCGGACTCTGATCTCGGCCTCGGACTCCGCCCCGAAACGCAACGTTACGCGCGCGCGCTTCGCACGACCATGGTGCCCCGCGCGCTCAGCCGGGCAATCGCCCGGGTGTCGGCGATCGATACACGCGCGCCTCTCGGTCCTCGAACGCCGCGGCGCGAGCGCGCACCTCGGCGAGCCATGCCGCGTGAGCCTCGCGCAGCCGACGGGCGCACGCTTCCGCATGCTCGGCGAACGCCCGTAGCCGGCGGCGCTCGGCCTCGTCCGACGTCGCGGCAATCGCCGCCGCGACCTCGTCCGCGCACCGGCGCGCACGAGCGGCGGCCTCCGCGGTGTTGTCCACGTGCGCGAAGCGTTCGGCCTGCGCGAGCATCGCGCGCCATCGCTCGAAGCGGTCGTCGCTCATCGGCGCCTCCTATACGGGCTAGCTGCGCGCTCGTCCAGCGGGGCATCCGAGCCACCAGCCGCGTCGATTGCGATTGACCCCGTGACGACGTTGTCGCTAGCGTGGCGTGCATCACCGGACCGGGCCCCCGCCCGAGGAGAGGGAACGATGAAAGGCGAGGTACGCAATCCCGTCACGACGTGGCTCATCGCCGCGATCTGCTGCCTGTATGGGTGGTACTGGTACTACACGATTGGCAACGAGCTGAAGAACTACCTCGGCAAGGAGGACCTCAACCCG
This sequence comes from Myxococcota bacterium, assembly GCA_025054695.1. Taxonomy (GTDB): domain Bacteria; phylum Myxococcota_A; class Polyangia; order Polyangiales; family JANWZI01; genus JANWZI01. Next base: position 2,006 of record JANWZI010000103.1, read on the forward strand.
GTCGTCGATCTCGTCATCGCGCTGATTTGTCCGTTCTACGGGCTGTACCTGCCGATCAAATACGGCAAGCTCATCTTCGAGGCACAACAGCGCGCCGGGATCGCCGGGGCCGAGGACAAAGGCTTGGTCTACCTGCTGTGCATGTTCCTTTATTCCTTCGGCATCAAGCTGATGCAGGAGGATCTCAACAAGGTCTGGGAAGGCGGCGGCGCCGGGTCGTACTGAGTGGACTCGCCGTCGGGCGTGCGGCATGACCCCACCCGCACGGGAGCCCTGCCTGGCGTCGGTCCACAAGACACACTCCCGGTCATCGAGGCGCGGATGACCGCGAATGCCGGTGCGCGTACCACGGACGGCGTCGGATCGTCCCGTTCCCTGGGGAGTACGTGTCGCCGCACGCGGCTGCGAGCCGTGGCGTTCGCGTTGCTTCCGCTCGTTCTGCTCGGCGCCGCGATCGTCTCCGATCTGCCGATTTGCCCGACGAAGGTCGCGTTCGGTGTGCCGTGCCCGGGCTGCGGCCTGACGCGAGCAACCCTGGCTCTGTTGCAGGGCGACTGGGCGGCGTGGTGGCGCATGCACCCCTTCGCGATCGTGTTCGCGCCTCTCGTGGCTTGGTGGCTCGTGCGTTCGGTGCTCGAGGCCGGCGGTTGGTTGCGGTCCGCACGGGACCCCCTCGCCGCGATTCCCTCGTGGATCTGGATGGGACTCGTCGTCGCGTTCGTCGGCTTCTGGATCGCGCGACTCGCGGGGCTTTTCGGCGGCCACCCCGACCCCGTCGATCCCGCCTCGGGGCTCTACGGTCGGCTTCTCGGATGGCTCTTCGGTCGGTGAACGCGACTAGAGCGGAATGTTGCCGTGCTTGCGCGGCGGGTTGCGGTCTCGCTTTCCCGCGAGCAGCTCGAGCGCGCGCGCGATGCGGGAGCGTGTATGCCGCGGCCGGATCACCTCGTCCACGAAGCCGAGCTCGGCCGCCTTGAAGGGGCTGGCGAACTTGCGGCGGTATTCCTCCACGAACGCGCGGCGCGTGGCCTCCGGATCGCTCGAGGCCTCGATCTCGCGCCGGTAGACGATCTGGACGGCGCCCTCGGGCCCCATGACGGCGATCTCGGCGGTCGGGTAGGCGAACGAAAAGTCGCCGCGAATGTGTTTGCTGCTCATCACGTCGTAGGCGCCGCCATAGGCCTTGCGCGTGATCACCGTGATCTTCGGCACCGTGGCCTCGCAGTACGCGTACAGCAGCTTGGCGCCGTGCACGATGATGCCCCCGTATTCCTGATCGGTGCCGGGCAGAAATCCGGGCACGTCGACGAAGGTGAGCAGGGGCACGTTGAAGCAGTCGCAGAAGCGCACGAACCGCGCCGCCTTGATCGATGCCTTGATGTCGAGGCAGCCGGCGAGCACCGCCGGCTGGTTGGCGACCACGCCGACGCTGCGGCCGCCCACGCGCGCGAAACCGCATACGATGTTCTGCGCGTAGTCGGCGTGCACCTCGAGGATGTGCCCGTGGTCGACGACACGCCGGATGACCTCGCGGATGTCGTAGGGCCGCGTCGGATCGGTTGGCACGACGTCGTCGAGCTGCGGATCCTCGCGGTCGACCGGATCGGCGCAGGGCACGCGCGGCGGATCCTCGCAGTTGTTCGACGGCAGGTACGAAAGAAGCGTGCGGATGGTTGCCAGGCACGACTCGTCGTCGGGGCAGGCGAAGTGCGCCACGCCCGAGCGCGTCGCATGGGTGTGCGCACCGCCGAGCGCTTCCTTGGTCACCTCTTCGTGCGTGACGGCGCGGATGACGTCGGGCCCCGTGATGAACATGTACGAGGTGCCCTCGACCATGAGCACGAAATCGGTGATCGCAGGGCTGTAGACCGCGCCGCCCGCGCACGGCCCCATGATCGCGCTGATCTGCGGCACCACCCCCGAGGCGAGCGTGTTGCGCAGGAAGATCTCCGCGTAGCCCGCGAGCGACTCGACGCCCTCCTGGATGCGCGCGCCACCCGAATCGTTCAGGCCGATGATGGGCACGCCGGCCTTGAGCGCGAGATCCATGATCTTGCAGATCTTCGATGCGTACGCGGACGAGAGCGAGCCGCCGAAGACCGTGAAGTCCTGCGCGAAGACGAAGACGGGGCGGCCGTCGATCCGGCCGTGTCCGGTGACCACGCCGTCGCCCGGAATCTTCTGGCTCTCCATTCCGAAGTCGGCGCAGCGGTGGACGACCAGCCGATCCATCTCGACGAACGAGCCCGGATCGAGCAGCCGGTCGATGCGCTCGCGCGCCGTCAGCTTGCCCGCGGCGTGCTGCCGTTCGATGCGCTCGGGCCCGCCCCCCTCGAGCGCGCGTCGATCGAGAAGCTCCAGGCGCTCGACCGGCGAGAGGTCGGGCGGCGACGAGGACCGGCCGCTCATGCCGTCGCCAACGCGTCGACGAGGCGGTCGATGTCCGCGCGGCTCGTCTTCTCGGTCACAGCGAGCAAGAAGTCGTGTGGCCGATCCGGATACCACCGCTCGAGCGCGATGCCGGCGACGATTCCCCGGGCCGCCAGGGCCGCGAGCAAGGGCGCCGCCGCCCCCTCGAGACGGCGGACGACGACCTCGTTGAACGTCGGGGCCGAGAAGGGCAGCGCGAAGCGTCCGGTCTCGACGAGTCGGCGCTTGAGGTACTCGGTTCGTGCGAGACAAAGTCGGCCCACGTGCTCGAAGCCCTGCCGCCCGAGCAGTGCGGCGCGAATCACGAACGCGAGCGCCACGAGCCCATGGTTGGTGCAAATGTTGCTCGTCGCGCGCTCCCGGCGGATGTGCTGCTCGCGCGTGGACAGCGTGAGCACGAACCCACGCCGACCTTCGGCATCGACGGTCTGCCCGACGAGGCGACCGGGCATCTGACGCACGTGCTCGGCACGTGCCGCGAACAGACCGACGCCCGGCCCGCCGAACTGCGGCGGGCATGCGAGCGCCTGACCTTCGCCCACGGCCACGTCGGCGCCCAGTCGTCCTGGCGGCTCGAGCACCGAGAGCGCATACGGCTCGGTCGTCACCGAAATGAGCAGGGCGCCGCGCCGGCTCGCCAGCTCGCGGACGGCGCCGAGGTCCTCCACGCAGCCGAAGAAGTTGGGGTAGCCGACCACGACGCAGGCGACGCGCTCGTCGAGCACGCGCGCGAGCGCGTCGAGGTCCGTGCGGCCGTCGTGGGCGAACGGCACCTCGCGGAGCGCGCAGCCGTCGGGCAGGCCCTGCACGTACGTGCGCGTCGTCTCGACGTAATCGGGATGCAACGCACCGCACAGCACCGCGTCGGGGCGACCGGTCAGGCGGCGAGCCATGAGCACGGCCTCGGCCGTCGCGCTCGCCCCATCGTACATGGAGGCGTTGGCTACGTCCATGCCGAAGATCTCGCAGACGACCGTCTGAAACTCGAAGATCGCCTGGAGCGTTCCCTGCGAGACCTCCGGCTGATAGGGCGTGTAGGCCGTGTAGAACTCGCCGCGCAGCAGGAGCTGGTCGACCGCGGGGGGAACGTGATGGTCGTACATGCCCGCGCCGAGGAACGAGAGCACGCGCGCCCCTTCGTTGCGGGCGGCGAGCTCCTCCAGGTGAGCCATCAAGGAGATCTCATCGAGCGCAGGCTCGAGATTCAGAGGTCGCTCCAGACGCGCGCCGGCAGGGATGGAGTCGAAGAGGGCATCGATCGAGGGAACGCCGATCCGCGCGAGCATCTCGCGGATCTCGTCCGGCGTGTGGGGCAGATACCGCACGACGCAAGCCCCTGCGGTCAGTGGTCGAGCGAGGCGAGATAGGCGCGGTAGGCCGCGGCGTCCATCAGAGCCGCGAGCTCCGTCACGTCGGTCGGACGGATGACGATCATCCAGCCTTCGTCCCACGGAGAGGCATTGACGATCTCGGGGTGGGCGGCGAGTCGCTCGTTGACCTCGACCACCTCTCCCGAACAGGGCGCGTACAGCTCGCTGACCGTCTTGACCGATTCGACGTCGCCGAAGCGTTCGCCGGCGCGCACGTGACGGCCACGCGCGGGTAGGTCGACGAGCGTCACGTCGCCGAGCTGCTCCACCGCATAGGCCGTAATGCCGACGCGCACGAGGTCGCCCTCGCGCCGGGCCCATTCGTGTTCTTTCGTGTAAGCGAGTCCGTCCGGGATGTCTTTCATGGCGTGCTGCGTGTCCTGCGAGGTGCTCGTTGCATGCTCTGGATGGCGCGTGCAGACGGTGCGGGTCGGCGTGGCTGGGAGCGGGGCGTCCTCGACGGCTCAGGGGGCAGCCGGCTCGCGTGGGCGCACGTAGAACGGCGTGCGCACGACCACCGCATCGACGGGCTTGCCCCGTACGTCGATCCGCAGCGCGGTGCCGATGTCCGACAGACGGGGCGGGACGTAGCCCAGCCCGATGTTTCGGTCCAGCGACGGGGCGGGCCCCCCGCTCGTGACGACGCCCACCACGGCCCCGTCCTCGTCGAGGATCTGATAGCCGTGTCGCGCGATCCCGCGCCCGGTCATCTCGAAGCCGACCAGCGTGCGTTCCAGAGGACGCCGCCGCGCCTGGGCGAGCGCCTCGCGCCCGGTGAACTCGCCCTTGTCGAGCTTGACGACCCAGCCGAGCCCGGCCTCCCACGGCGTCGTCGTCTCGTCGATCTCGTTGCCGTAGAGCGCGAGCCGCGCCTCGAGCCGCAACGTGTCGCGCGCGCCGAGCCCGACCGGAACTGCCCCGGCTGCCAGCAGCGCGCGCCAGACCGCGACCGTCGACTCCCACGGGCAGACGATCTCGACGCCGTCTTCGCCCGTATAGCCCGTGCGCGCGATCCAGACGTCGACGCCGGCGAGGAGCGCACGCCGAATCGAGAAGGACGGCATGGACACCAGCTCGGACGGCGCACCGGCCTTCGCGAGCACGTCGAAGGCGTGCGGGCCCTGCAGCGCGAGCAGCCCCGTTCGCTCGGTGGCGTCATCGACCTCTGCGCTCCGGCCGGACGCCGCGGCACGGACGACGCCCGCCATCTTTTCGCGATTGCTGGCGTTGCAGACGATCAGCAGCTCGTCGGCCGCGACGCGATACACGATGAGGTCGTCGAGGATCGTCCCGCGCTCGTTGCAGGCCACCGTGTAGCGGGCACGACCGTCCGCGAGCCGCCTGATGTCGTTCGTCACCACGCGGTCGACGACCTCGACCGCGTCCGGGCCGCGGACCCACAGCTCTCCCATGTGGCTGACGTCGAACAGCCCTGCGTGACGGCGCACCGCATGGTGTTCGCGCACGATCCCGTCCGGGTAGTGCAGCGGCATGCGCCAGCCGGCGAATGGAACGAGCCGCGCGCCCAGCGCCTCGTGCTCGGCATCGAGCGGCGTGCGGCGGAGCGGCGCGTCCGACACGGCCCGCGGACGATAGCCGTTCGGGGCGGGCTCGAACAGGGGGCGCGCAGAGTCCGACCTCAGACTCGGGCTCGGGCTCGCACTCCGACTCGGACTCGAACTCGGTCCCGGACTCGGGCTCGGGCTCGGGCTCGGACTCGGACTCGGGCTCGGGCTCGGGCTCGGACTCTGTCTCGGCCTCGGGCTCGGACTCGGGCTCGGACTCGGTCCCGGACTCGGGCTCGGGCTCGGGCTCGGTCTCGGGCTCGTCGCCGACGATGCGCCGCGCGCGAGGGCCGGAATCGACGGGCCGATCGTTCAATGGGCGAGATGCGCGAGTCCCTCGACGTCGCGCAATGCGATTCCGTCGGAGGTTCGCTGGAGCAGTCCTCGCGCCTCGAGCGAACCCAAGGCACGACAGACGGTCTCGTGGCGCAGGCCGAGCAGCGCGGCCATGTCGCGCTGCTGGAGGCTCGAGGGCAGCACCTGGCGTCGTCGCTGCGGTTGCAGCGTGTCGGCCAGGGTCGCCAACAACGCGGCGACGCTGGCCTCGGCCGAGGGGCGCGCGCGCGCGTCGAGAATGCGCTCGAGCCGCGTGAGGGCGAGCGATTGAAGGCGGACGAGATCGCGGTCGACGCCGACGCCCCGCTCTCGGGCGTGCTCGACCGTCGCGTGGGTGGCGAGGCAAACCAGGGCCCGCCCGGCGGCGATCCCCGAGCTCGCACAGCCACCGAGTGGCAGCAGACTGCCGGCGCCGACGGCGTCGACGAGGGTCATCGCGCCGCACGCATTCGGTCGCCCGCGCAGCAGCACACCCCTGCGCACGAGGCCGAATGCGTAGCTGTGCGACCAGCTTTCCGGAAACGGCTCGCGGGGCTCGAGCCGGACGCACCGCAGTCGGCACTGTTGCGGGCAGGGGCCCACAAGCGGTTCCAGAACACCGGCCAGGCGCGCGGGGCAGTCGGGGGGGGTGGCGAGCGACGGCGATACCGCCGGCGTTGCAAGCACTTCCATCGATGGCGGAGGTGGTCACCACGCGGCCTTGGACCGTGCCCTCGCTCACACACGAAGCCCTTCGCGGAAGTGCCGATTCCGCGCCATCGATTGATCCGCATCACCACCGCGCCACGCTGCGGGCACTACCTGCGGCCGTGAGGACAGGAGGCACTGGCGATGAAGGCGACGCTGGGGCTCGCGACGATGGCGATGGTCGCGGCAAGCATGCTCGCGGTCGGTTGCGGCAAGAAAGGCGGCAACGCCCAGAACGGCGCGAGCCTCTATCAGGCCCATTGCGCCTCCTGCCACGGAACGTCGGGGCTCGGGGACGGACCGGCCGGCGTCCCGCTCGGGGCGACGAACCTGACCGACCCGGCGATGCACGCCCGGCTCACCGACGAGCAGATGGCCGAGCGGATCCGCAAAGGGGGTACCAAAATGCCGCCCAATCCGGCGCTCGACGACCGTCAGATCGCCGACGTCGTCGCGCACGTGCGTACGCTGCGCCGCTGAGCGGATGCCGCGAGGGCCCGCGGCAGAGCGCCGCACGCGGCGCTCCCGAGGCTCCCCAACGCCAATCGGGTCGGTTGACGGCGCGCACCGATGTTGCGAGCCAAAGCGGTAGCCCGAGCCCGATCCCGAGACCGATTTCCGAGACCGAGCCGGAGCCCGCGTCCCCATCGCGGTCGAGCAGCCCGGCGGGCGCCGTCAGAGCCGGAAGTCCGCGGCCTCGAGCAACTCGACGATGCGGTGCAGGAACGCGTTTGCCTGCACTCCGTCCACGATGCGGTGGTCGTACGAGAGCGCGACGTACATGACGGGGTGGATCGCGAGCAGATCCTCGCCGTCGCGCTCGACGACGACCGGGCGCTTGCGGATCTCGCCCGTGCGGAGGATGCCGACGTTGGGCTGCGAGATGATCGCGCCGCCGACGAGGTTGCCCTTCTTTCCCGGATTGCTGATCGTGAAGGTTTTGCCGGACAGTTCGTCGGGCGTCAGCGAGCCGTCGCGTGCCTTGCGCGCCAGCTCGTCGATCGCGCGCGCCAGGCCGGACACGGACAGCTCGTCGGCGTTCGGAATCACGGGAACGACGAGCCCCTCCGGCGTGTCGACCGCAATGCCCAGGTGCACGTCGCGCAGCAGCACGTACGCGTCGTCGAGCACGCGGGCGTTCATGATGCGGTACTCGCGCAGGGCCCTGCACGTCGCAGCGGCGATGAGCGCGAGATACGTGAGCGGGATGCCCACGCGCTCCAGTTCCGCGCGATGGGCCTGGCGCCATCGCGTCGCCGCCGCCATGTCGCACTCGGCGAACGTCACGACGTGGGGCGAGGTCAGCTTCGAATAGACCATGTGGTCCGCGATGATTCGCCGGCGCCGGCCGAAGGGGACGACCTCGTCGCCAGGCCGCGGCACGTACGGAGGCACGCGGAATGCGCCGCGCGGACCGACGCCGCCTCCCGGGACGAACCCCATCGCCGTCGCGAAGGCGCGCTGCTCCGCGCTCGGCTGGACCGCGGCGGCGGCAGACGCGGAGGCCGGAGGCGGGACCGCCGCTCGTGGCTCGTCGCTCCGGCCCGGCACGGATCGCACCGCGCGGGCCGCTCGCTCGACGTCCTCGCGCGTGACGCGACCTCGCTCGCCCGTTCCCGCGAGCGCCGACAGGTCGACGTCGGCTTCGCGCGCCAGCCGTCGCACCGACGGGGAGGCCGCGGGCTGCGGCGCGCGAGGTGGAGCGTCGGAACGGCTCGTCGCGTCGGCACGCGCCGGTGACACCGACGGTGGCTCGGGGGCCGCGGCCGTCGCGTCCGGATCCACGTCGCACAGCCGCGCGCCGACGCGAACCCGTTCGCCCTGGGCGACCCAGATGCGCGTGACGACCCCGCGCACGGGAGAAGGCAAGGCGCTGTCCGCCTTGTCCGTGAGCACCTCGACGAGCTCCTGATCTTTCTCGACGAGCTGGCCCTCGGCGACGAGCCAGCGACCGACCTCCGCCTCCGCGATGCTCTCGCCGAGCGAGGGCAGCGTCACGGTGAACGTCACGGGGCGCATGCCTAGCGCCGGCCGCGTGCGCAGGCAATTGCAGGCCGCATCGCCTGCATTGAAGACGGCCGGACGACACGGCATGCTCGCCGCGTGGCCGATCTCGAGGAACGAGCCGTCCGGCGCGACCGTCGGTTCCTCGTGCGTCTGATCGTCCTGCTGGCCCTCGGCATCGCGGTCGGCCTCTTTCTCGCCTCGAAGCTCACCTCGCCCGAGACGGCCGACTGCGCGGCCCGGGGCTTCGGAACCGTGACCGAGACGCCTGGCCCGCAACCGAGGTAATCCGACACCATGAGCAGCCTCGCCGACCTGAGCCCCGAACAGCGGCTGCAACTGCTGCGATTCGTCTGCTCCTTCGCATGGGCCGACCTCGAAGTACGCCCATCGGAGCGCCGCTTCGTCGAGAAGCTGGTGCGCCGGCTCGGCCTCGGCCCCGACGAAGTAGCCGCGGTCGAGCGCTGGCTCGAGGTGCCCCCGCCCCCCGAAGAGCTCGATCCGCAGCTCGTGCCGCGTGCCCATCGTGAGCTGTTCGTCCGCACCGCGCGTCGGATGATCCAGGCCGACGGCGAGCTGTCGGCGCTCGAAGCCGAGAACCTCGAGCTGCTCGAGGCGTTGCTCCGCTGATCCCGCGAGCCGCGCGGTCAGTCGCCGGTGCTGGGAGCGGTCGGTGGGCAGGCGCGGACGAACGTGCCGCGTGCCGGGTCCTTGACGACGCCCGGAAAACGAAGGCAGCGGTTGTGGAACGCGACGTAGACGCCCACGGGCAGGAGCTGCACGGCGAGCAGCGCCTCGGTGAGATTCTGCGGCGCGTCGGAGTTGCGCATCACGTACGGCCGCATCGCGCCGGTCAACACGATGGGGCCGCGGCGGGCCGCCCCGCGGGCAACGAGCGTCTCGCCGGTAACCGCGAGCCGGTCGGTGCCGTGGACGATCACCACCCCGTCGTGGGTGGCGTCCAGCTCTGCCGCCGTGCGGGCGATCGCCTCGTGATCCTCGCGCGTCATCTCCAGGCTGTCCTTGTTCATGAGCCGGACGCGCGTCAGCTCGACCCCCTCGAGGTCGAGCGTGGCGAGAATCCAGTCCAGCACCGTCACGCCCTGCGTCAGCCTCCCGGAAAGCTCGTCGTAGGTCTTCTCGATGGTGCCGCCGGTCGAGACGAGCGCGATGCGGCGGGGTCGTTCCTCGTCGTGCACGAGAGCCTTGCCTCCGGTGCGCCTGTGGCCCGATGATGGCGCGGCGGCAACCTGCGGGCGACCGGATGGCCAGACGATTCGACCTGCTCCTGATCGCCGCCGCGTTCCTGCTCGGTCTCGTCCGAGCCAGCCCCGGTGCGGCGCAGCGCTGCCCGCCGTCGGACATGGACGTGTTCGAGATGTTCGAGCGCGCGGCGCACGTCGCCATCGTCGAGCCCGACGCGCGTGCGCGCGGCACGTTCGTCGTCGTGCGCGCCCTGAAAGGAGACGCATCCCGCTGGGCGACGCTCCCCGAGCCGCCGTCGCGTCGGGCGCGCGGAGCGGCGAGCGCCCGGGCGTCGGCGGACGGCGGGGGTGCGTGCGCGCCGCGCAGCCTGCGACCCGAGATCACCTCACGCGTCCTGGCCTTCGCGACGCAAGACGGCTTCGGTGTCAATCCCGCGGGCCTGAGCACCGTGCCCCTTGGGGCCTTCGGGATTCCCGCCGGCGCGGGTCGGGCGGATCCGGAGGCCGCGCTGGTCGAGGCGCTGGGCATCTGGACGGTGCGGGATCCGGCGCAGCGAATCGAGCTGCTGGTCGGGCTGGCGACGCGCGGGGACCGGTTGGGACGCGACGCGATCGTCCACCTCGGGACGCGTCCCGAAACGTGGACGGCGCTTCGCCGACGCGACGCGCTGCGCCTGCTCGTCGCCATCGAAAGCTGGTCGCGGCTACCGGGCGCGCTCGTCGGGCTGCGGCAGCACGGGTTGATGCGTGCGCTCGTACGCACGCACCTGCCGGAGGCCGTCCCGCTGTTCGTGGATCTGCTCACCGATTCGCGCATCGACGACGCCGACCGCGTGACGCTTCTGGAGGATCTCGGCCGACTGACGGATCGTCCGCTGGGACCCGAAGCCCGTGGCTGGGACCGTGCGCGATGGACGGCATGGGCGGCGCACGTCATGCGGGAGTCACCCGAGCAACTGCTGGCCGCAGCGGACGCCGAGCGCGGTCTGTCGGAGTTGCCCGCGTACGACCTGCGCGTCGTCGCGCGCGAGATCGCCGAGGGGCCTCGACGGTGGCGAGCGCTGGAAACCTGCGAGCGCGCCTTGCGACGGGGGCTCGACGTCGCGCTCGACGGCGCGGCGGTCCACCCGCGCGATTCGTTCCTCGCGCGGGGGCTCGACCCCGGCGATCCGTCGGTTTGGGAGCGCCTAGCGCAGGCATGCCTGCACGGAGCCGGTCTGCGATGAGTCGATGCGTCGGTCTGTTCACGGTGCTCGTCGGCGCCGTGGGCTGCGGGGGCGCTCACGGCCCGATCCGACCGTCCGAGCCGCGCACCGAACCGACCACCGAGGCGACACCGACCGGAATCGCGGAGCGATCGGAGGCGCGCGCGACGCACGTCGCCGCCGGTCGCCACCACAGTTGCGTGCGCTGGGACGACGGTGTCGTCGCCTGTGCCGGCAGCGACGGTCTCGGACAGCTCGGCGGGCAAGGCGACAGCGCCGTTCCGCGTGCGCTCGGAGAGGGAACGCGCGTCGAGGCGAGCGAGTTCGGTACGTGCTGGTTCGATGCGGGCGGCGAGCGGTCCTGTGTCGGCCACGAGGCTTACGAAGCGGCGCCACGCCCCGTCGCGCGTCGCGATTCGGCCGAGCGCGTCGTCTCGGGCCGCTGGCACCGGTGCGAGCTACTCGAGACCGGAGCCGTGCGGTGCGAGGGGGATCGAGCCTTCGGTCAGCTCGGCGACGGTGCAGCCGCGACCGCTCCGGCGTCGGGCTCGGTCCGTGGACTGGACGACGCAGTGCTCCTCGCCGCGGGCGAAGCGCATACGTGCGCGCTGCGGGCGCGTGGCGACGTCGTCTGCTGGGGCGCCAACACGTTCGGCCAGCTCGGCGACGGCACGCGAGAGCACCGTTCGACACCCGTCGTGTTCGTGCGCCCGCGCTGACGCCCTGCGGAACGGTCGGGGCTCGGACTCGGTCTC
>JANWZI010000104.1 GCA_025054695.1 Myxococcota bacterium
GGCCATCGCCGCCTCGCGAAGTTGCTCGAGCGTCGCATCGTGCCGTTCCGCCCGGCGCAGCAGCCAGTCGCGGACGGTCTCCGGATCCCCCGATCCGCGAGCCACCCGTTCGTACAGGGCCATCAGCGCATCGTCGTCCGACGCGCCCACCGTGGCCGCACCCAGCGCCGCCGCCGCCTGCTTCCAACGCGGTTCGACCTCGAGCGCCTCGGCGTGTCGACGTGCTCCTTGAGCCCGTCGCGCCTCGTCGGCGAGCTCGAGCCCGGTCCCATCGTCGTGCGGACCGAGCGCGACGTCGCGCGTGCCCAGCAAGGCCTGCACGAGCGCGACGTCCTCCTCGGAGACGTCGAGCGCCCTGGCGACCTCGCTGCGCAGAGCCGGGCGCCCCGTTCGCTGCGCGATCTCCCATTCCGTGCGACGCAACCGCGCCATCAATCGGCGACCGGCGCGCGTCGTCGGCGCCCCCACGATGCGGCGGTTGGCAAGGGCGTAGCGGCGGACGTACGCCCGCACCCACCATGCCGCGTACGTGCCGAAGCGCGTGCCGCGATCGATCTCGAAGCGGCGCACGGCTTCGACGAGGCCGAGCAGTCCCTCGCCGACAAGATCCTCCAGGCTCGCCCCGCCGCCCGTGTAGCGGCGCGCGATCGAGACGACGAGACGCAGGTGCGTCGCCACGAGTCGTTCGAGCGCTCGGGGCTCGCCCGCGCCGATCGCCGACAGCAATCGGCGTTCCTCGTCGGCGGAGAGCATGGGCGCGCGGCTCGCCGCGGAGCGCACGTCGAGTAGGGGGGCGGAATCGATGTCGCTACGTTGCACGGCTACAGGCTCCGCGCCGTCGCCTCAGCAGACTTCATGCCGCCGAGCGGACCTGCGTCACCCTCGCCTGATTCGGTGTGCGTGGCGCGAAAGGGATGCGCCGGGCGCGCGCGGACCGCACGCGCGGCGCGAAAGATGCGCGGCGGGGTGGGTGTTCAACGCGCGGTGCGTGCGAAGACGCACCTCAACTGGAGGGTGCGGCCCGGGTGGTGGGGCGCGGACTCGGAATCGAACCAGGGCTCGGGCTCGGACGCGGACTCGGTCACGAAATCGGCTTCGTCACGAGCCGTTGCTCCGGCTTCGCTTCCCGTGCGGCGGCTTCGCGATACGCTGGCGACCCCGTCCCGTGCTCGAGCCTCCCGAATCGACCGCACGCGACGCCCACGCCCATTTGCTGCGGGACACGCGCGGGTTGCGTCGGGAGCATTCATCGGCTCGCGAAGCGTGGCTGTCCGCCCTCGAAATCGAGGGGGCGCCGCGGCTGCTCTTCGAGCTGGAGATGTTGCTCAAAGCCATCGCCTGCTTCGGCAATGCGCGAAACCACACCGGACCGGCGCGACGGGCACCCGCGGTGACGCATGACTTCGTCGAAGAGCTGCGCGTGCTGAGGGCCACCCTGGACCGGGCCGTGGAGCTGGCGCGCGCGCTGTTGGGGCCGCGCGACCGGTTGCACGCCTTTTCCCGCTATCTGGAGAGCCTGCTGCCGGAGGATTCGGCGAGGCATCGACTCGTGCGCGAGCAGCTCGCCCAGAACACGCCCGAAGAGGCCTTGCTCGCGCTGCGCAGCGCGATGGCTTCCGGACTGGAGATCGTGGACGGCGTGCTGCGATCCGGCCGCATCTCGCACCGGTTGTGGTTCGCGCTGCACGGTACCTTCGTGCGCGAGATCGCGCGCAACGCCTTCTTCAATCCGCTCGTCGCGCTCGAATTCCGGCCCGAGTTTGACCGCATCGACGATGCGACGTGGCTCGACGCTCTCGCGCGCATCGAATCCGATACGGCGCATCGGGTTGCGGTGCTCGTCGTGCTCACGCTGCGTCGCGCGACGCGCTACCTCGAGCTCGTCGATGTGCACGCCGACGATCCGACGCGCTGGCGTCTTGCACTCGCCATGCTCGCCGTGTTGCGCAGCGACAGCCGCGCGCTGGTGCGTTTCCTCGAACGCCGCGCCGGGGACGTGCTGGCCGACGGGCTCGAACGGGAGCTGCTGGCGCTCTCGGCGTTCGACGTGCGCGCGCGCTTCTCGGAGCTCGAGCGCGCCGCGCGCCGGGTGCTGGGGCTGCGCCGCACGCTGCAGACGCTCGCGGCCCGGCTCCGCGTCGAGGTTCGGTTCGTCCTCGAACACGAGCTGCCGCCGCCCGACGAGGCGGCCCGCGTCCCGATGGGTCCCTTGCTTCGCGTCGCGAGCGACCGGCTGCGCGCGGCGCTCGCCGAGGCGAGCGAGTCGCTGGCCGCGGCGCTCGGCGTGCGTTCGCCGGTGAGCACGCCGTCGGCCGCGGACCGGGGCTCGCAGGCCGACCGTTGGACGTCGTTGTGGATGCTCGCGCAGGTCGTTCGCGCGTTCCTCGCCAAGGCGCGGGTCGCGCGCGAACATGCCGGTGACGCGGTCGAGGCCTGGCGGGGTCGCGATGGACCGCAGTTCGTGCGCGATTTCGCCCGTCATCTGCGGGTGCTCTCGACGCCGTGGCCCGTCGCGGCCGACGGCCGACTGGCGGCGATGTGGGCCGCGCTCGACGAGGCCCGCGCCGCCGACCATCTCGACGAGGCCCGGCTCGCGCGCCTGCTCTCGACGACGGAGGCCTTCGCCAGGCACCTCGAGACGTTGCTGGCGAGTCTCGAACGGGAGGGTGGCGCATTCGACCGCGCCGCGGCGGCACGGCGCCTGCGGTTGTATCTCGCCGCGCCGTAGCGACCGAGGCAGCGGTTCCGGTGTGGTCTCGGCCCTCGGTCTCGGAATCGATCTCGGACTCGGACTCGGCGTCGGCCTCGGGCTCGGAATCGGAGTCGGACTCGGCCTCTGTCTCGGAATCGGTCTCGGCCTCCGCCTCGGCCTCGATTGCGCCCACGGATGCGAACGGACCGTCGTCCGCGTTCGCGGTCGTCAGTCTGTCGGGCCCGCGGGCGACCCGCGTCGAGCGTTCCACCATTCGGAGTCGAGCGTCCCCGCGAAGACGCGCTGCGCAGGGCCGTCCATGCGGATCGGCGTTCCCGGGGAGCCCACGACGATCTCGAGCGTGCCGCCCGGCAGTCGCACTTCGATCGGTTCGTCGCGTCGTGCGCGACCCGTCTCGACCGCCGCGACGGCGGCCGCGCACGCTCCGCTTCCGCATGCCCGAGTCCAGCCGACGCCGCGCTCCCAAACGCGCAGCTCGAGGTGCGTCGAATCACGCAGGCTCGCGAAGCCGACGTTGACGCCACGCGGAAACCACGGTGCGCGCTCGAGCGCGGGGGCGATGCGGGAAGCGGCCTCCCCCACCGGGTCGAAGCTGACTGCATGCGGGTTGCCCATCGAGACGGCCGTCACGCGCAGCGTCACACCCGCGATCTCGACCGGTGCGTCGAGCATCGGTTTGTCGGCGACGACCGGTACGTGCTCCGGTGCGAGCGAGGCGGGGCGCATTTCCACTTGCACCCGGTCGCCGAGCACGCGGCAACGATGAGGGCCGGCGTCGGTGTCGATCTCGAAGCAGGGCTGCGCCACCAGCCCGCGCTCGACGAGATAGCGCGCTGCGCAGCGCAGGCCGTTGCCGCACGTCTCCGCGTGCGAGCCGTCGGCGTTGGTGACGTGCATGAACGGGCGGCCGTCGCGTACGCCGACGTAGAGCACGCCGTCGGCGCCCACGCCGAGGTGGCGATCGCACAGCGCCACGGCGACGTCGGGCTCGAGCGCCTCGTCGACGAGGATGAAGTCGTTGCCGAGGCCTTCCCACTTCTCAAATCGCGGTGCGAGCCGTCTCACAGGGCGAGCGTACGGCCGTCGCGCGTGGGTGCCCAGCCCATGCGGTTGCGGGGGTTGTCGCCGCGTGCTACGGGATGAGCCCCCGGCCTTCGAACGACGGGGGGTTGTGTCCCGGGCGGACCAACGCGGTCCGCCTTTTTTGTTGGTGCCCGTGGTGCAGACCGAAGCGACGGAAGCGGCGATTCGACAGCTGGTCCGAGGCGTCGTCGAGCCCATGGGAATGCGCCTCGTCGACGTGCGTCTGCACCGACGCCGCGGCTCCTCCCTGCTCCAGATTCTGCTCGAGCGCGAGGGTGCGGACCCGGCACGCGGCGGCTCCGGGGTGTCGATCGCCGATTGTCAGGCCGTCTCGCGCGCGCTTTCGCGATGGCTCGACGAGCCCGCGCACGCCGATCTCGTCGAGGGACCGTACGACCTTGAGGTTTCCTCGGCCGGTCTCGACCGCCCGCTGGTCGAGGCCGCGGATTACGAGCGGTTTGCGGGACGACCGGCGCGCGTGGAAACCCACGAGCCGATCGCGGGGCGCCGGCGGTTTTACGGAACCTTGCGCGGGATCGACGGGTCCGGCGTCGTGCGCCTCCAGATCGCGGACGGCGCCGAGGTCCACATCCCGCTCGAACGGGTGCGTCGCGCGCACCTCGTCCATCGCTTCGAAGGGTGACGTCCATGGCGCAGGAAACGTTGTCGCTCCGTAAGATCATCGAGCAGGTCAGCGCCGAGAAGGGCATTGACCCGGCCCAGCTCGTCGAGGCGACCCGGGTCGTCATTCTCGCGGCAGCCAAGCGCACGTTCGGCGGCGAGCGGTGGCTCGAGGCTCGCTGGAACGAGGAGACGGGTTGGGTGGACCTCTTCCAGGTCATGAAGGTGCGCGAGAGCGTCACAAATCCCCATCGGGAGATTTCGCTCACCGAGGCCAGGCGACACGGACTGGA
Organism: Myxococcota bacterium; assembly: GCA_025054695.1. Taxonomy (GTDB): domain Bacteria; phylum Myxococcota_A; class Polyangia; order Polyangiales; family JANWZI01; genus JANWZI01. The sequence goes on from JANWZI010000104.1 coordinate 4,711, forward strand.
CGTGGAGGTAGACGATGAGCTCGACTTCAAGATCTTCTATCGGGAGGAGGAAGCCGACGAGGCGCGCAAGCAGGAGAACGAATTCGGCGACCTGATCCGGCTTCGGCGGAAGCAGTTGGGTTTCGGTCGGATCGCCGCGCAGGCCGCCAAGGGGGTCATCCAGCGCTTCATGCGCGACGCCGAACGCGAGCGCATCTACAACCAGTACAAGGACCGGATCGGCGAGATCATCACGGGCACCGTGCGTCGCCTCGAGCGTGGCCACGTGATCGTCGACGTCGGCCACAACGTCGAGGCCATCCTGCCCGCACGCGAGCAGACCCCGCGCGAGACCTACCGTCCCGGGGATCGCATCGTCGCGCTGCTCAAGACGATCGACCGCGAGGAGCGTGGGCCGCAGCTCATCCTGTCGCGCGCCGACCGCAACCTGCTGGTCAAGCTCTTCGAGATGGAGGTGCCCGAGATCTACGAGGGCATCGTGACCATCGTGGCGGCCGCGCGCGAGCCCGGCGCACGCAGCAAGATCGCCGTCCGCAGCCGCGACCGTGACGTCGATCCCGTCGGCGCGTGCGTCGGCATGAAGGGCTCGCGGGTCCAGGCCGTCGTCCAGGAGCTGCGGGGCGAGAAGATCGACATCGTGCCGTGGAATCCGGACCCGGCGCGCTTCGTCTGCAACGCGATCGCCCCCGCGGACGTCACCCGGGTCGTGATCGACGACGCGCGGCACGCGATGGAGCTCGTCGTGCCGGACGCCAAGCTCTCGCTCGCGATCGGGCGTCGTGGTCAGAACGTACGCCTGGCCTCGCAGCTCACGGGCTGGAAGCTCGACATCATCTCGGAGTCTCGGTACCGACAGATCGAGGAGGAGGCGCTCGCCGAGCTCGTGCGGATCGAGGGCGTCGGCGAGGAGCTCGCCAAGGTGCTCTACAAGATGGGCTTCCGGGGCGCCGAAGAGGTCGCGGAGGCGAGCCTCGACGAGCTGGCGGCGATCCCGGGCATCGGCGAGCGCGCCGCCGCGATCCAGGCTGCGGCCACCGAGACGCTCGAGGTGCTGCGGCGCGAGCGACTGGAGGCGGCGGCGCGTCGGCCCGAGCCGCTCTCGGAGCGCGAGCGCCTGCTCCTCGTGCGAGGCATGAGCGAGAGCCTTGCCGATGCGCTCGAGCGGGCGGGTTACGTCTCGGTCGACGACCTGGCCCGAGAGACCGACGGCGACCGCGTGGGCTTGCGCGCCGACATCGGTGCGGCGCGGGGCCGGGCGCTGCATGCCGAGGCGGTGCGATTCGTGCGCGAGGAGTGGCCTCCGGTTGAGGAGCGCCGGCGTCAGTTGCGCGCGGTGCTCGCGGCGGCGGCTGCGACGGACGAGTCGGCGACGATCGAAACGCGGACGGAGGGCTGAGCGGTGCACGCCGAGTCGCGACCAAGCACGCGGACCTGCGTCGGATGCCGGCGACCCGCCGGACGCGGGACCCTGCTGCGCCTGGCGCCCGCGCCGGGAGCAGGGGTGGCGCGTCCGCTGGTGGACGTGCGCCGTTGCATCGAAGGACGGGGCGCGTCGGTGCATCCGCGGCGCGCGTGCATCGTCGCGGCCGTCACGCGCGGGGGGCTCGCACGCGCGTGGCGTCGCCCGGTCGATGCGAACGTCGACGAGGTGATGCGTGCCGCCAGGGACGGCTACGTGCGGCGGGCGACCGCGCTGGTGCGCGGCGGGGCGCGCGCCGGACGGGTCGTCGTCGGGGAGCACGAGGTGCGGCGGGTGCTGCGCGAGGCGCCGTCGCGCGTCGCGTTGTTGGTCGTGGCGACCGAGGCCGAAGCCCGGCAAAGCGCGCGTGAACGCCTCGCCGCGCGCGGCGAGGAGCGCCTGGTCGCATGCGCGGATCGCGAGACGCTCGGCGAGATCACCGGCCAGGCCGACGTCACCGTGCTCGCGGTGCTGGACGTGGCGGTGGCAGGGCGACTGCGGGTGGCGCTCGAGGCGCTCGATGCGCTCACGGAGGAAGCATGAGCACGGACAAGGTGCGCGTGTATCAGGTGGCCCGCGAGATGGGCCTCGACTATGCGGAGCTTGAGCGCACGCTGGCGTCGCTCGGCATCGCGGTGCGCAACCACATGAGCACGCTCGACCGTCTCGACGTCGAGCGCATCAAGCGCGCGCTCGAGCGCAGCCGGCACGAGAACGTGGTCGAGGAGCGCATCCGACCCACGGTCGTCCGCCGCCGTCTGGTGGGCAAGACCGACGTCGCGACCGGACCGCAGGTTCCTGCGGCGGTCACGGCCGCGGACACCGCGCCCCGTCCCCCCGTCTCGCCTCCGGCGCGCGAAGGGACCGGGGCGCCGCCGCGCGCGCCCACGTCCGGCAGCGCGGTCGCTCCGACGGCGAGCGCGCCTGCGGAGGAACGTCGCGAGACGCTCGGGCGTTCGGTAGCTGCGGTCGCGCCGCCACCGCCCGCGCCGCCGGCGGCGCCTCCGATGGTCCGGGACGATGCGCCGGCTGCGCCCAGAACGCAGGCCACGCCGGTCGCCGCGTCCGCGCCTCCCTCCGGATCCGTCGCCGTCGCATCCCCGGGTGCGGCGAGTGCGGAAGCGGCGCCGGTGGCGACGTCGGCGCCGGCGGGCGTCGGCATGGTCGGCGTGCGTAGTGCGGCCGCGGGCAGTCTCCGGCTGTCCCCGGAGGAGGCGCGAGCCCGGGTCCTCGCGGAGCTGCGGCCGAGCGAGGCCGGGCCTCGGCGGCGCGAGATCGCGCGCGCCGCGCTGGGACCGGCGGGACGGCAACCGGTCTCTCGTCCGGGCAAGCGCAAGATCGTTCCGGGCAAGAAGTCGCTCAAGACCGAGATCACCGTTCCGAGTGCGCAGAAGCGCGTCATCCGCATCGAGGACCAGATCCAGCTGCAGACGCTCGCGCAACGGATGAGCCTCAAGGCGACCGACGTGCTCATGAAGCTGATGCAGATGGGCATGTCGGGCGTCCACATCAACAGCACGCTGGACGCCGACACGGCCAAGCTGCTCGCGAGCGAGTTCGGTTACGACGTCGAGAACATCGCGCGGACCGCCGACGAGCTGGTCGCCGAGGCACGCGGGCAGTTCGTCGATGCGGAGAGCGACCGCCAGGTCCGGCCACCCATCGTCACGGTCATGGGCCACGTCGACCACGGCAAGACGTCGTTGCTGGACCGCATCCGCAAGTCCGACGTGGCCGCGCACGAGGCCGGCGGCATCACGCAGCACATCGGTGCGTATCGGGTCGAGACGCCGCGCGGTCCGATCGTCTTCCTCGACACGCCCGGCCACGAGGCGTTCACCGCGATGCGCGCGCGCGGCGCGCAGGTCACCGACATCGTCGTGCTCGTCGTCGCGGCCGACGACGGCGTCATGCCGCAGACGCGCGAGGCCATCAACCACGCGCGCGCGGCGCAGGTGCCCATCATCGTCGCCGTCAACAAGATCGACAAGCCCGGCGCGCGCCTCGAGCAGATCCGACAGGAGCTCACCGGGCTCGGCCTACAGCCAGAGGAATGGGGCGGCGACACCATCTACGTGCCGTGCAGCGCACTGACGGGGGCGGGCATCGACCGCCTGCTCGACGCCATTCTGCTCGTCGCCGAGATGCTCGAGCTGCGGGCCAATCCGGCGATTCCGGCGGAGGGGACGGTGCTCGAGGCGTACCTGGACCGCGGCCGTGGCCCGGTCGCGCACTGTCTCGTCACCAACGGCACCCTCGAGCCGGGTCACTTCATCGTCGCCGGATCGGCGTGGGGCCGCGTCCGCGCGATGCAGGACGAGCGCGGACGTCCGCTGCGTTCCGCCGGTGCAGCCACGCCGGTCGAGGTGCTCGGGCTCAACGAGATGCCGCAGGTCGGCGACCGTTTCTACGTGGTCACCGATGCGCGCAAGGCTCAGGAGGTCGCCGAGGCGGCTGCGAAGTCGGCCGGCCGCGGGCCGACGGGCGCCCGACGCAGCCTCGAGGACGTCGTGCAGGCGATGCAGAGCGGCGAGGCGCTCGAGGTGCGCGTCATCATCAAGGCCGACGTGCAGGGGTCGGTCGAGGCCCTGCACAAGGCGCTCGGCGACTTGTCGACCGACAAGGTGAAGGTCAACGTGATCCACACCGGCGTCGGTGGCGTGACGGAAAACGACGTCATGCTCGCGCGCGCGAGCAACGCCTTCATCCTCGGCTTCAACGTGCGACCGGCCGGTCAGGCCTCCGCGCTCGCCAAGAAGGAGAGCGTCGAGATCCGCACCTACTCCATCATCTACGAGGCCGTCGACGACGTCCGCAAGGCGATGGCCGGCAAGCTCGCGCCGCGGCTCGTCACCAAGGAACTGGGCAAGGCCGAGGTGCGGCAGATCTTCCACATCGCGCGTGTGGGCACGGTCGCCGGATGCTACGTCACCGAGGGCAAGATCGTGCGGACGGCACGCGTGCGGCTCGTGCGCGACAGCGTCGTGGTCTGGGAAGGCCGGCTCGGCTCGTTGCGGCGATTCAAGGAGGACGTGCGCGAGGTGGCCGCCGGCTACGAGTGCGGCTTGTCGCTCGACGGCTATCAGGACGTCAAGGAGCGCGACGTCATCGAGTGCTTCGAGATCGAGGAGGTCGCGCCGAGCCTCGAAGAGGCCGGCTGACGCACGCCGGCCACGGCCATGGTGGTCGGTTACGCGCGCATCGGGTTTGTGCTGCCCGGCAACGACTCGCTCAAGGGCAAGCGCGCCGTCGTCCGTCGGCTGCTCGACCGCGCCCGGGCGCGCTTTCCGGTCGCCGCGGCCGAGGTGGGCGCTCTGGACGTGCACCAGCGCGCCGTCGTCGGCTTTGCGGTGGTCAGCAACGACGGGGGGCACGCGCGCGAGGTGCTCGACCGGCTCGGGGCGTTCGTCGAGTCGGAGGTGGACGTGATCGACCGAAGGGTGGAACTGTTGCGCGTGGAGGAGCCGTGAAACCGGAACGGCAGCCGCTGCCCGCGCACGTCGCGGAGACGCGGACCGTGCGCGTCGCCAACCGGATCCGCGAAGAGCTGGCGACGCTGTTGATGCGTGGCGAGCTCGCCCACCCGGCCGTCGAGGGCATCGTCGTCACCCGCGTGGAGATGAACGCCGATCTTTCGGTCGCGCGCGTCGGTGTGCGGCTCCTGGACGCAGTGCCCTCGGAGCGACGCAGGCAGCGCGCCGTCCAGGTGCTCGCGGCGCGCGCACCGCACCTCGCGCGCCGCATCGGCCGGCTGTTGCGGTTGCGACGCATTCCCGAGCTGCGCATCGTCTGGGATGGCGGCATGGACCACGCGATGCGCGTCGAGGCCCTGCTCGACGAACTGCGGAGCGAGGGACGACGAGGCGCGTCATGAGCTTCTCGCGCGCGCTCGAGCTCGCACGCGCGGGCCGACGATTCCTCGTCGGCTGTCACCGCGCCCCGGACGCCGACGCGCTGGGATCGGCGCTCGGTCTGGCCGTGGGACTGCGCGCCCTCGGCAAGGAGGTCACGCTCTACTGTCCGGACGACGTCCCCGAGATCCTGCGATTCCTGCCGGGCGTTGATCGGTTGGAGCGCACGCTGGACGGAGCGGGACCGTGGGACGCCTGCTTCGTGATGGATCTCGCCGCGGCCGTCTTGTTGCCCGATCGGTTTCCCGAGCGCGCGCGTACCGGCCCGGTGGTCGTCGTCGATCACCACGCGGCGCACGACGGTTTCGGCGACGTCGTCGTGCGCGAGCCGGCGAGCGCGACGGCGGAGATCGTGGTGCGGATGCTGGACGCTCTGGGCGTGCAGCCGTTGCCGGCCGAGGCAGCGCGGCCGCTGTACGCGGCGCTCGTGGCCGACACGGGAGGGTTCCGCTATGCGGGAACGACGCCGCAGACGCTGCGCCTGGGGGCGCGGTTGCTCGAGGCCGGCGCCGATCCGTGGGAGACGGCGTATCACCTGTTCGAGGATCTGGCGCCCGAGCGCGTCGCGCTGCTGCGGGCGGTGCTCGGCACGCTGCGGCGCGAACTGGACGGGCGCCTCGCGCTCGTCGAGGTGACGCGCGCGATGCTCGAACGGACCGGTGCGCGCGACGAGATGGTCGAGGGCATGGTCAACCACGCGCGCGCCGTGCGCGGGGTCGAGGTGGCGGCGTTGCTCTGGGAGCGTCCAGCCGCACCGGGGTGCGCGCGCACGAAGGTCAGCCTTCGATCACGGGGTGCCGTCGACGTGACGCGCGTGGCGACCGCGCTGGGCGGCGGCGGGCACCGCGCCGCGGCGGGAGCCGAGGTCGATGCGCCGATGGATGAGGTGGCTTCACGGCTTGTTTCGCTCGTCCGTCCGCTGCTGCCGTGAGCGCGGCCGCGTCCTGCGGTCTGCTCGTCGTCGACAAGGCGGGCGGCCTGACGTCGCACGACGTCTGCATGCTCGTGCGGCGGGCGTTGGGCATCCGTCGCGTCGGCCACGCGGGCACGCTCGATCCGATGGCGACGGGCGTCCTCGTCGTGGGCGTCGGCGAGGCCACGAAACTGCTCGGTCACCTCGCGGCCGACGAAAAGACCTACGAAGCGGTGATCCGGTTGGGCGTCGCGACGCACACGCTCGACGCCGACGGCCGCGTGGTCGCGGAGGCGCCGCTGCCGCGCGAGCTGGACATCGCCCGCGTCCGCGGCGTCGCGGATCGCTTCGTCGGTGTTCTGGAGCAGCGGGCGCCGATCGTCAGCGCGCTGCGTGCCGGTGGGAGCCGGCTGCACGAGCGAGCGCGGCGGGGCGAGCCGGTCGATCCGCCCGTACGACGCGTCGTTTGTCGCGCGATCGACGTGCTCGGTGTCGAGCACGACCGCATCGCGTTGCGCGTGCGTTGCGGCAAGGGATTTTACGTGCGCTCGCTCGCGCGCGATCTGGCGGCGGCGCTCGGCACGGTGGGGCACCTGGCGGCACTGCGTCGTACGCAGGCGGGCCCATTCGACGTGGGAGGAGCCCTCTCGTGCGAGACGTTGCGCGCAGCGGCCGCTGGAGACGTCGAGTCGCGAAGCAGGCTCGAGTCGGCACGGCTGTCGCTGCGGGAGGCGTGGGGGAACCGGCCGGTCGTGTGGCTTGACGCGGATGGAGCGCGCGACGTGGGCTGTGGGCGTCCCGTCGCGCTCGAGCGCGTGGCGAGTGGCTCGGTCGAGCCCGGGGTGATCGCGGCCGCGCTCGATGCGGACGGACGTCTGGTGGCGCTCGTCGAGCGTGGCGACGGGGACGTGTTGCGCGTCGTGCGCGGATTCGGCGCGCGGGGCGCGTGAACCGTGCCCTCGGCCGTGCTAGCGAGGCGCACGGCGACCGATGGAGACGACGGAACGGAACTCTCCGCTGCGTGCGGTCGTCGTGTTGTGGAGCTGTTTCGCCTTGCTCGTGACGATCGCCGTCGTCACGGTCGTCCTGCCCGCCCTCCAGCCGTCCGCTTCACGAGAGGGCCCTTCCGAGCGCGCGACAGGGCCGAGCGAAGCGCCTCGACAGGATGCGCCCGTGCGCTCATCTTCGCGCGCACCATGAATCTGCGCGAACGGCTCCGATCAGGGGACATCGACATGGCGGCCGTCGCCGCGTACCTCGACGAGCTGGATCCGGCGGCTCGTCTCGAGCAGATCCGCGCGCTCGAGCGCGGCGAGCAGGCGCGGCTGTTCGAGGCCGCCAGCGGCTTCCGGCCCATCGACCTCGATTTCTTCGTCCCGCACGACCGCCTGCCGCTCGTCGAGGTGGTCCATCACGGGAAGAACTCCCTTCCCGTGTTCACGCGGTTCGCGAAGGTCATGTGCCGGCCGCCGGCGGGCCAGGGCGAGCCGGAGACGCTGTGGGGCTACAACCGCAGTGGTGCCTTCCTCGAGACCGTCGTCGGGCCCGGCTACTTCGTGGTGCGTCGCGCGGATCGCGCGGGCGAGGTCGACATCGACTATTTCGCGGTACCGCCTGGCAAGCCGGAGGGTTGGCCGCCCATCGTGGGCAACGAGCGGCGATTGTCACGCTTCGTCTATCACCACACGCGCGATCGCATGCGCGGCGTCAGCCGCCACGTCTCGGTCGGGCGTGCCAGTCGAGACGGGCGGCCCATGGACGCGTGGTTCGTTTTGTGTCGCGAGGACTGATCGAGATCGCGGCGCGCCGTCAGCGACGAGACCTCTTGGCGCGGCGCTTCGAGGCGGTCACCTTGCCCGCACGACCGGCTGGAGCACCGCGCTTCCGCGATTGCGACTTGGCCGCCTCGCGAGCCTTGCGTGCCTCCCTGCGCCTGCGCTGCTGGCGCCGATATTCGCGAATCATCTCGTCGAGCGGTCCGAAGACCTCGTACCTCTCGAATTCATCGGCGATCATGTTGCGCCTTCGCGCGTGCTCCCATGCGTCGCGCCAGTTGTCGTAGTGGGCGACGACGTAGATCGCGTCTTCGTCGAAAATCGGCTTGAAGGTATCGACGCCAATCACGTGGTAGCCGGTCTTCGGAAGTCGCGAGCGGAGATTTTCGAGCGCGCGATCGAAGATGGATGGCTCCGACTCTTCGGCTTTTTTCTTTCGCGCTTGCTTCGCCCCGGCGCTGCGGGCCTCACTGGTGCCGTCCTTCTTTTCGCCTTGGTCGCCCTTCTTCTTAGTCTCCATGACTCACCTCGGCTTTCCCCCGCGGCGGACCGATCCCCGCACGATGCGCTCGTTGCGGTCTTCGCATCTTTCACTCCACGGACGCTGCGGAGCCCCGTTACTGACAGCGGCGTCACGTTGCTTGACGTGAGGGATATGCGTCCGCTGCTTCCGTACCGCGGAGCGTTCCAGCAGCCGTGTCGTGTGCCTGCGCTGCGTGCTATGTACGCGGATCGATGCGCGTACGTGTGCGGAACGCCGCCAG
>JANWZI010000105.1 GCA_025054695.1 Myxococcota bacterium
TCCGACTGCCGTGTGGCCGCAGCCGGGGCGACTGGTTGACAAGCGGGTCGCGTGCTGACAAGACGCGGCGCGTTTCGAGGGTCGACGGTCGGTGGAACGACGAGGGCGCGGCGGCGCGCGGCGCGCCGCACGGGTCCCCAATCGACTCGGCGGGGTAGGCAACGTGGGCGACGGCGGGTGGATGGCGTGGCTGGTGGCTTGGTCGATCGCGTGGGCGGGGGTCGCCCGCGCGCAGGACGCCGCAGGCTCGGAGGCAGGGCCCGACGAGGGCGCCGACGCATCCGCGAGCGTGGAGTCGGAAGCAGGCGCCGACGCGGTCGGCGAGACGGCTGCCGGGGTGTCGGCGTCGTCCACGGAGCAGGCGGAGGCGGACGAAGGCGACGACGAGCCTCTGCCATGGCGCGGATCGACGTTCCTGTGGGATCACGCGGTCGGCGTGACGACGTTCGGCGGCTACCTCTCTTACAATCCGAGCTACGCGTGGTCGTTCAGCTTCCGTCCTCGTTACTACGTCACGCGCGACCTGTCGGTCCGGTTGCGTCAGGATCTCTTCTACGAGCTGACGGACACCGACACGTACACCTACAACCGCGAACTCGTCGTCGCCAACCCGATCGTGTCCTTCGGGGGCAAGTTGCTGACCGTCGGCTCGGGCAGCCTGTCGGGAACGACCGGGCTCGTGTTTCCCGTGTCGAAGGAAACGCGGGCGCAGCGGGGCTATCTCGCGTGGCTCGCGTCGGCCGGGCTGACCTATCCGTTCGAGTGGCTCGAGGGGCTCGAGCTGTCGGGCACGCTGAGCTACAGCCACGCCTTCAATGGATCCAACCAGCGCCACGCCGAGGAGGGTTTCCCTGGTCGTGTCGTCGCGCTGCCTTCTCGGCCGGGGCGTGACGAGCCGACCACCGATGCCCTGGGCGGCGCGAGCAACACGACGGACACGTTCGGCCTGACGCTCGGGGCGTCCCTGCGCCCCTTCGAGGCGCTGCACCTCGATCTGCAGGTGGGCGCGACCTGGGCGTTCGGCGGGGGACTGGCTCCAGGCCGCTACGCCTGCACGGACGTGGTGACCGCGGCGTGTGGCTCCGGCGAGGTCGGCCTCGTCCTCGAGGACGGCAGCCGCACGCACATGCGACTGTCCCGGACGTTCTCGATCGGAGCGGGTTACGACGTGACGAAGTGGCTCGACGTGTCGCTGTCGCTGGTCACCGCATCGCCCGAATTCGACAGCGACGGGACGCGCGAGGACTTCTTCTACAACGAATTTTCCGCCGTCTCGCTGACGGCGACGGTCGCGCTCGACGAGGCCTACCAGGCGTTCGTCGCGCGACCGGCGACCGAGCGTGCGTCGTCCGCGGGCCGTCGGGCGGCGCGCGCCGCGGGCCGGGCTCGCTGGTGAGGGCTCGGGGCGTGCGGAGCGATTTGGCATCCACCCATACGGTGCGAGACACAGGCAGATCGGGAGGCCCATCCATGAGGCTTGCAGTGCGTAGGACGATGGCGTGGGGGATCGCGTTGGTCCTCGGCAGCTGTGCGAAGCAGCAGGCGCCCATCAATCAGGTCGGCGTGAACGTGGTCGACAAGGCCCTGTTCACCGGGTCGTGGTACGTCAACCGCACCGTCATCGACGTCGACTACGAGGCCGCCGGCATCGGGACGTATCCGGGCGATTCGGCCATCGACATCGGTGACGACTCGTTCACGGCGATTCCACGGATCCGCTGGGTCATCGACCAGAACTACCTCTACGCGTTCCGCGACTACGAGCGCATCGAAGGGTACGACGGCGAGCCGCGCACGCCGGGCGCCGAGGGGTTTCTCGGCACGCCGGTCGCAGCCTTCCGCATTCAGAGCCATTTCGACATCCGGCGCGCCTACAACCCGGTCACCGGCGAGGAGCAGAACGTCATCGTCGAGAACACGACCGACCGGCGCTGGTACGAGCGTCGGTTCATGCGCGTCGACTGGTCCAACAACTTGCTCCCGGGTTACTACGGACAGATTCACGAGCTCTACGAGGTGCTCGGATACTTCCGGCGCGAGCCCGCCGAGCTGTACGTACAAGACCGCTCGGACTGGCCGGATAGCTGGCAGCCCCAGTTCCACTTCATGTCGTGCGACGGCCCGTCGGACGAGAACTGCGATCCGCACGACCGGGACTGGGCGGCGGACTACCCCCGGGGCCAGCTCTACCACATGAGCTTCGTGACCCAGGAGCTGTTGTCGCCCGGCATGGTTCCCGATCCGTTCACCGGTGAGCCGGTAAACTGGTGCGTTTCGGTCTACGCGGACGCGCCCGTCTGCACGACGGTGTCCGTGTTCGTGCGGACCTCGTTCCTGCGCGTTTCGGATCGTCGGCAATACGAGCCAGTCAACTGGGTCGATTCGCGTTTCGATCGACACGGCTATTTCCGGCTCGAGCGCGCGACGTTCGACCGGTCCACCGCAGCCGACGATCCGGCGTTCGGAGCCACCGACTTCCTCAACTACAACGTCAATCGCCACAACATCTGGATGCAGTACCGCACCGCGGACGGCAGGCCGATCCACCCGCGGGATCGCCAGGTGCGTCGCATCGTCTGGTACACGACGCCGGAGCTTCCGGCCCATCTGGTGCGGCCGAGCTTCGCGCTCGTCGGCGCCTGGAACTGGGCGCTGATGAGCTCGGTGCGACACGCCCGCGGACAGCGCGACGCGGTCTACCCGCGGGTCGACTGCCAGCGGACCGATCCGGAGGCGTATTGCTACTGCATCACGGACCCCGAGTCGGGCGAGGTGCTCAACCCGACGTGCCCGGGTATGTACGATCCGTTTGAGTCTCCGGATCAAGCACGAGCACGGGGGGCGACCGACCCGTACGACTGCTGGGTGGAGGTACCGGCGGGGGCCGAGCCCGACCTGAACAAGCCGGATTTGACCGACCGAGACTTCTTTGGGTGGTTCGGTGCGCGCACGCGGGGCAGCGAGTGCGTCACGGAGTTGCGCATCAACACGTGCAACCGCCGCTCCATCGCCGACAACGGCGGGACGATGGAAGGACTGCGGTGCGAGGAGCGGGGTGACGCGCGCTTCAAGTTCCTCAGCTACGTCGACCAGCCGGGCACGGCATTCCTCGGCGTTGCGACGCTGCGCTCGGACCCGGTCACCGGCGAGATCTTGTTCGGGGACGCGAACATCGGCGGGCCGGCGCTCGACTCGTACCGGACGAGCGCCCTGCAGCAGTACGACCTTATCAATGGCGATCTGACGGAGCTCGAGCTGTACACCGGCGAAGACGTGCGCAGCTATCTGGAGAGTCTGAACACGACGCAATATCCGGCGCCCCCCCGGATCGATTTCACGGTGGCCCTGCGTGAGGGCACCGCCGATCCGCGCGCGCTCGGCGATCTCCAGTCGCGCATGGATCGGTTCATGGAGCGCGCGGAACGACTGCGCGGTCCAGAGGGGCTCGCCAACACCTTCAGCAGTCGGCTCACGCGCCTGCGCGGCAGCCCGATCGAGCGGCGTCTCATGGAGAACTGGGAGACGCTGCTCATGGCCGGCATCGAGCACGTTCCGCCCGGCCGGGGGCCGTCCGACATCAACGACGCAATTCTCGACCGGGTCTCGCCATTCCGCGTCTCGGCGCACGATCTGCTCGCGGAGTACGAAGCCCTCGAGCGCAAGGTGGGCCGTCACGGCGTGCACCTGCCCAACGAGTACATCGACGACTCGGTGCGCGCGTTCGTGCAGCGGCACCGCGATTGGCCGCGGGCGCGCCTCGAGTTCGCCCTCAACCGCGCGCTCTACTTCGAGACGCAGCTACACGAGATGGGCCATTGCCTCGGGCTGCGCCACGACTTCGGGGCGAGCGCCGACACCGGCAACTATTACGACGACTATTACCTCATCGACGCGCGCGCGCCGTGGCCGTCACCGAGCCGCTTCGATCGCGACGGGGTGCCGGGTCTCAACCCGGACGAGCAGCGCGCGTACGAGCAGGCCTTCGTGCGCACGCGCGAACGTCGCGAGCTGGCCGGCATCGATCAGTGGATGAACTCGTCGGTGATGGAGTACACGGCAAACTGGTACGAACGCGTCGTCGGCCGGCCGGGTCGTTACGACTTCGCCGCGATCCACTTCGGTTACAACGATCTCGTCGAGGCGTACGACAACGAGGCGGGGCTGCGGCCCGAGCAGATTACGCCCGTCAACACGCCGCGGGTGATGTTCCGCTACTACCACGGCGGCGAAACCTGTCGCGCTGACGACGATTGCCCGTACTCGGCCAGCGGCGCCCGCGCCGACCTGCTGCTCGAAACGAACCGTTCGGCCGGGCTCGTTCAGCGGTGCGAAACGTTCACGGACGACGGGGGGGTATCGCGGCAGATGTGCAGCAACTTCGACCGGGATCTCGCAGCGCACGCCGCCGGCGGTGGGCGCTACGCGCCGGTCCGGTACCGGTTCTGCACGGACGAGCGGGCAGCCGGAGGCTCGACCGCGGTGGGCTCCATCGGGTGGTGCAACCGGTTCGACGAAGGCGACAGCTACCGCGACATCGTGCGCAACGTCGCCGAGTCCTACGACCGGATGTACCTGTGGACGAACTTCCGGCGGTATCGGCGTGAGTTCGACATCGGCAACTACCTGTTCAATACGCTCATCGGCCGGCGCCTGGTGATTCTCCAGAACGTCTACCAGAACATGCTGTACGAGTATCACCGGCGCGATCCGGACTACGTGAACAGCACCGGGCCGTTCGGGTTCGCGGACCAGTTCCTAGCCACGGCGGACATCCTGAATTTCTACGTCCGCGTGCTCGGCTGGCCGGACGTCGGCGCGTACAACTGGAACGAGCAGTGGCGTCGGTACCAGCGCGTCAGCGCCGACCCGCGGCTCGCCGGCGCGAACCTGTCGATTCCCATCGGCATGGGCCGCTACGTCAGCTCGATGTATCAGGCGGGCCTGAGCGGGATCTCGCGCGTCGAGCGGATTGGAACCTTCTATGACAAGTGGTTCGTGATGCAGCTCATGACGCGACGCGGGTTCGGCGCGCGGTACACGCCGGACGTTCCCTTCTACACCAACATGTACGACCTGTTCCCGCTCGAGATGCAGCAGCTCTTCAGCGGGATCATCCAGGATCGGCCGGAAGAGTACATGCCGCGGGTCGTCTGCGGCGGTCGGTTCCCGGCGTGCACCTCGCCCCGGCTCGTCTTCATGGACTTCTACCGGGGCAACTGCTTCGATCCGGACTCACGCACCTGCCGGCCCGATCCGGTCGACGTGACCTACCGCGATCTGCTCGTGCTCGATGCGGGTGGCAGCTTCTTGCTGCAGTACTTCGGGACGATCTACGCGTTGTCGGAGTTCCCGGTCTTCTTCGACACGACGTTCCAGAACCAGCTCTTCGTCTGCGTCGTGGGGCAGGGCGATTGTCACGTTCCGGGGCCGACGGCCGTCGAGGGCGTCGACTACGTGCGGTACAGCTCGCGCCGCTACGGCAAGGACTTCATCGCGTGGCAGGTCGAGCCGACGGGCGCGGTGACGAACCAGACGTCCATCGGCTTCGCCATGGTCGCCGAGGCCCGGGACACCGCGTTCATCATCGAGATGCTGCAAAAGTACCGCGGGGACTTCGGCGGGACGCCGTACTCGATGTCCAATCTGAGCGCGGAGGAGCGCGCCCGGCTCGCGGCGATCGGCTATACGGTGCCGCGCGACGCCGGAGCGGTCACGTCCGAGGAGGACCGGCTCGACGGCCGCCTGCGCGATCTCGAATCGTTCTTCAACCAGCTCATCGAGCTCGAGCGCGAGCTGGGGATCGACTCCTATCTGCGGTACTGAGGAGACGACGATGTCCAGCCACGGTTGCCATGCGGGTGTGAACATGCGCGGACGGATCATCACGGTTGTGGTGCTGGCCTGGGCGTTGCTCGGCTGCAACGAGGCGGGGCCGCCCATCGACCGCGTGCAGCTCAATCTGGTCGACAAGGCGATCTTCCAAGGCGAGTGGTGGTACGGGCAGACGGTCGTGGGCGTCGACGGGGACGAGGCAGGGACCGTCGGCAACTGGGAAGGCATGCAGGCGTGGGCCGACCTCGGCCTCGATACGGGTCAGTCGGGCACGATGCCCCGCATCCGGTGGGTCATCGACGAGGGGTTCCTGTACGCGTATCGGGCCTACGAGCTGATCGCGGGCGGCAACGACGACGGGCGGGCACCGGATTTCCGGGGTCAGCCGCTCGCGGCGTTCCGGATCCAGGGCCACTTCGACGTTCGCTACGACTACAACCCGGTCACGGGCGAGCGCACGAACGTTCGGGTCGAGAACGCCTCCGATCGCCGCTGGTACGAGCGGCGCTTCATGCGGGTCGACTGGTCGCAGAACGTCATGACCTCGTTCTACTACCTCAGCGATATCGACCTGGGCTCGGGCTTCCGGCGAGAGCCAGCGGCGCTGTTCTTCGACGAGGGGTCGGTCGCCCCCGCGGACTACCTGCCGAAGTTCGTGCGCGTGGGCGAGGATCCCGAATATCGGTTCGCAGCGGAGTGGCCGGCGAACGCCCGAAACACGGTCCACTACATGGCGTTCGTGACGCAGGAGCTGCACTCGCCTGGTGCGCAGTGCTTCTACTACGCCATTCCGTGCCAGACCGTCGCGGTTCAGATCCGCAACGCGTTCCTGCGGGTTCCGCCGAATCACGAGTACGCCGTCGAGACGCAGAGCCATGCGGAATTCGACCGTTTCGGGACGTTCCGCACGTATCAGCGCACGTACGTGCGGGGTGGCGCGCCGCGCGACACGGTCGCCGAGCGCTGCGAGACCGACGCCGACTGTGGAAGCGGCGGCCGCTGCGATCCCACACGCCGCATCTGCGTGGGTGGGCTGACGCGCGACCTCGGCGAGCTCGATTTCCTGGCCTTTTACCGTCCGCGGCACAACTTCTACGCGGACTCGCTGACTGATCAAGAGTGCATTGCGGACTGGCAATGCGACGGGCGCTACGAAGGGATCCCCGAAAAGGCCGGTTCGGTCTGCGACCGCGCAGCGCGGCGGTGTACGATTCCGATGCGCGACCGGCCGACGCGGCGGGTGGTCTATCATTTGAACAAGGGCTACCCGGTCCATCTCGTCCGTGCCGCGTTCGAGGTCGTGGCGGACTGGAACGAAGTCTTCATGCGCGGGCAGCGGGCCTTGACCGGGCGGCCGCTCCCGTCGGGCGGACGGACCCGGTGCCAGTCGGTCGATCCGACGCGGTACTGCTACTGTGGGACCGATCCGGACGGAACGCCGCGTCGCGCGGCCGAGGTGGGCGAGGACGGCACGTGCGCGTACCGGTACGATCCGTTCCAGCGGCCGGATCTCGCGGCCGCGGCCGGCGTTTCGAACCCGTACCAGTGCTGGGTAAGCGGGCCTCCCGACCCGGATCACCCGGCGTCGTACGCGGACTACGGCCGTGAGCACTACGGGTACAAGTTCGAGGGGGAGGAGTGCCTGTTCATCCTCAAGGCGAACAGCTGTGACGTGACGCCGGGCGCGCCGTGCGAGGAGCTCGGCGACATCCGCTACCAGTTCTTCAACTACATCGCGCACAACGGACTGTTCTTCGGCGGGGTCGCGGCGCCGCAGGTGGACCCGGAGACGGGCGAGCTCATCACCGCGAGCGTGAACCTGGGTGGGACGAGCGTCGAGAGCGTCGCCAACTACGCGCTCGTGATGTTCCCCGTGTTGCGTGGTGAGCCCGGCGCGCTCGACGACTGGTGGACCGGGGAGCGTCTGCGGCGCTACATGGAGGGACTCGGCCGTGTCGAGCATCCCGTCGGTATCGCGACGAGCGGAACGGACGGACACACGACGACGACGCGAGACCGTCCCGGCATCCCGGCGGATCTGACCGCGCACATCCGGTCGGTGCTCGACGCGTCGGCGGATCGGCTGATGGAGCTGCGAGGCGCCGAAGGGCGCGCGCGGATCTTCAGCGATAGGCGATCACGACTGGCGGGGACGGACATCGAGCATCGACTCGTGCAGGCACTTGGTCCGAACGGTTGGGACGCGATGCATGTGCATGCGGATGCGGCGCGCTTGGCGCCGGGCGCTCGGGTCACCGACCCCGACGTGCTCGACCGCGTCTCGCCCTTCCGCCGAGCGTTTCTGGACACGCTGACGCACGAGGAGCAACGCCGTGCGCGTCTGGCCCGCTTCAACATCGATCCGCCGTTCGCTCCCGAGGTGCGGAGCGCCAATTGGCAGTGGTGGGCCGAGGCCTTCGCGGGGCGTCCGGCGGGCGAGGCGAGCATCCGCATGCAGCAGTGGATCACGCGGGCGATCATGTGGCACGAGATCGGCCACAGCGTCGGCCTGCGGCACAACTTCGCGGGATCGCTGGATCGCGACAACTACTACGACGGCTACTTCCACGCGGTGCTCGGCCGCGAGGACGACCCGAGCGACGATCTCGCCCTTCCGCGGCTGCAGGACTACGACCGCGACGCGTCGGGGTACGTCACGGGCGCGGAGATCAACGAGTTCTATGCGGACCTGCGGCGTGTCCGGGACGAGCGCGCGCGCCGCAACGTTACGAGCTACATGAGCTCGTCGATCATGGACTACCACGGCGACATGTCCGACACCTTCGGAATCGGGCGCTACGACGCGGCGGCGGCGATCTGGAACCACTTCGGCCTCGTCGAGGCGTACGTGGGGGACCCACGGCACCGCTCGGATGATTCGCTCGACCGCCTGGAGCTGGCGCACATCGTGCCGAGGCGCCTGATGCAGACCTACGAGGGCGGCGAGTCGTGCGATGTCGACACCGACTGTCCGCATGGGCCGGGGCGTGAGACCGTCGCGGGTCAGCCGATCCACCAGCGTTGCATCCGCAATCCGCGCGTCTCTCGGCTTCCGACGCCGTGCGAGGGGGACCGGCACTGCATCTGCTCGGCCTTCGACGAGGACTTCCTCGACTACGTGGACGGGGTCGCCTACGACCACGACGCGGATCGCGACGGCGAGCTCGATTACTATCCGGTCACGTACCTGTTCTGCACCGACGACCGAACCAACGACATTTCGTGGTGCAATCGGTTCGATGCAGGCGAGACGTTCCAGGAGGTGATCGACAACTTCCGTCGCCGATTCGAGGAGACCTATCCGCTGTCCTACTACCGCCGCTACCGCAACACGTCGCTTCGCGGCGGTGCGTCGATCGGGTCCATCATCGACGCGGCGAAGATCTACCAGCACCTCTTCTTCCGCTACTTCTACGAGCCGGCATTCCGCGCGGAGGAAGGGCCCCTGGGGCTCGCGGACCAGTATCAGGCCTCCGTCGACGCGATGAACTGGTTCATCGAGCTTGCGGAAATGCCGGAAGTCGGCAGCTATCGGCTCGATCGGGACCGCAACGTTTACGAACGGATCAGCGACGTACCCGGCGCACGCGGCGCGGACCTGAGCCTCGATCTGGGCCAGGGATTCCCCCTGTGGTCGCAGTACCAGGAGGGCTTCTACGGGTTCTTCCGCCGCGAGCGCGCCGGCGTCTTCTACGACAAGTACATCGCCATGCTCGCGCTCGCGATCCGCGACTGGGGGCTGTCGTTCACGATCGACGAACGCTTCTACATCAACTTCTACGACCTGTTCCCCATCGAGATGACCGAGTTCTTCGGCGGTCGCGTGCTCGACGAGCCTCGTTGGCACGCCCCACGGGTCGTGGAGGCCGGCACGCGGCCGCGCATCCGGTACCTCTCGTACTTCCGCGATCTGTGCAACCGAGGGGGCCGCTTCGTCCCGTGCCGCGACAGCAACGACGAGGTCTATCCCGAGCCGGCGATCGACTCGACGTCGAACGACATCTTCCGTCAGTGGGCGGCGATCCTCGCGCTCGCGGAGTTCCCGGTCTTCTACGATACCTCGTTCGAGCAGCGCCTGTCGGTCTTCAAGCTCGGCAACGGAGACGGCTTCGATCTCGCCGACGTGCAACCGGACGGAAGCCGCACCTGCGCATACGGAGACGTCGTCATCGAGCCGTCGCACGCGCGCGGGTGCGACGACCGCACGCCGGCGACCGAGGCGGACTACGTCGTCTACGAGTCGGAGCGCTTCCACACCTCGTACATCGCGGTCAAGGTGCGTGCGCGGCTCTTCTACAACCTGCCGGAGGAGCAGGTGGGCTACGAGCTGCTCAAGCGGATGGTGAACATGCAGGAGCGCATCCGCACGCTGCGCGCACGCCCGATGCTGCGGCCGGAGGAGGCGGCGGAGTTGCGCGAGCTGCAGGAGCGCCTGACGCGCGACGAGTCGTTCCTCGAGCTGCTCATCGACATCCAGCGCCGCTACGGAATCAGCAGCTGGTTCTGAGCCAATGCGGACGGGCCGCGCGGTCGGGCCGACGTCGGCCAGGCGCTGACGTCCCGGGCCGCGTCGGCTATCGTTGCCGCACCGTGGCCACCTCGGAGTCCGAGCCCAGAATCGATGGGGCCGCCGCCCGCCCCGGCGAGGCGAGCGCGTACTCCGTCGAGCAGCGCGAGGCGCTCGTGCCGCTGTACCGCACGATGCTGCTCATCCGGCGGTTCGAGGAGGAAGCGGCACGTGCCTACGCGCAGGGCAAGATCGGGGGGTTTCTGCACTTGTACATCGGTCAGGAGGCGGTCGCGGTCGGTGCGGAGGCCGCGTTGCGTCGGGACGATTACGTCTTCCAGACGTACCGGGATCACGGCACGGCGCTGGCGCGCGGCACGAGTGCGCGGGCGTGCATGGCGGAGCTGTACGGCAAGGACACGGGCTGCTCGCGCGGGTTGGGCGGCTCGATGCACTTCTTCGACGCATCGCGCCACTTCTTTGGGGGATACGGAATCGTGGGCGGCCACGTTGCGCTCGCGGCCGGTGCGGCGTTTAAGGCCAAGTACCGCGGCGAGGACCGCGTCAGCGTCTGCTTTCTCGGGGAGGGTGCCATCAACATCGGCGGGTTCCACGAGGCGGCGAGCCTCGCCGGGTTGTGGAAGCTGCCTCTGGTTCTCGTGGTGGAGAACAACTCGTACGCGATGGGCACCCCGTTCTCGCGCAGCTCTCCGGTCGAGGACATCACGCGCAAGGCGGCCGGATACGGGATGGCCGGGGATCGGTTCGAGGGGCACGACGTGCTGCTCGTGCGCGATCGGATCGCCCAGGCCGTCGCGCGGGCACGGGCCGGCGAGGGGCCGACGCTCGTCGAGGTGCTCACGTATCGCTTCCGGGGGCACTCGATGAGTGATCCCGGAAAGTACAGGACGCGGGAGGAAGTCGAGGAACGCAAGCGATTCGATCCGGTTCCGCTCGCCCGCGCACGGCTGCTGGGGTGGGGCATCGACGAGTCGCGCCTGCGCGCGCTCGAGCAATCCGTCGAGGACGAGGTGGCGGACGCGGTCCGATTCGCGGAGACCAGCGCGCCCGCCCGGGAAGACGTGATGCGAGCGTGTGTGCTCGCGGAGCGGGCGAGCGATGCAGGAGGGCGCGCGTGAGATCGATCCGCTACCGCGAGGCCGTGCGCGAGGCCATCGCCGAGGAGATGGAGCGCGACGACTCCGTCGTTTTGCTCGGCGAGGAGGTGGGTCACTACCAGGGCGCGTACAAGGTGACCGAGGGTCTGCTAGAACGTTTCGGCGAGCGACGCATCGTCGATACGCCCATCGCGGAGGCTGGTTTCGCGGGCATCGGGATCGGGGCGGCGCTCGTGGGCCTGCGCCCGATCGTCGAGTTCATGACGTGGAACTTCTCGTTCGTGGCGTTCGACCAGATCGTCCAGAACGCCGCGAAGATCTTCCAGATGAGCGGGGGCACGGTGAAGGTTCCCATCGTGTTCCGTGGTCCGAACGGAGCCGCTCGGCAGGTCGCGGCGCAGCATTCGCACGCGGTCGAACCCTTCTATGCGTCGGTTCCTGGTCTGCTCGTCGTCGCGCCCAGCATTCCCCGCGATGCGAAGGGGCTTTTGAAGAGCGCCATCCGCGACGACAACCCCGTCATCTTCCTCGAGGGGGAGACGCTCTACGCGATTCGGGGCGAGGTGCCCGACCCGTCGGCCGACGAGCTCATTCCGCTCGGCGTCGCGCGCGTCGCGCGCGAGGGCAGCGACGTGACCGTGGTCGCCTGGGGGCGCCCGTACCACACGGCGATGGAGGCCGCCGAACGGCTCGCGGCCGACGGCATCGCGTGCGAGGTGATCGACCCGCGGACGATCCGTCCGCTCGACGAGGAGACGATCGTGCGCAGCGTTCGAAAGACCCATCGCTGCGTGGTCGTGCACGAGCACTGGCCGTACGGAGGCCCGGGCGCGGAAATCGTCGACCGGATTCAGCGCGAGGCGTTTGACGATCTGGATGCCCCGGTGCTGCGCGTCTCGAGCCTCGACGTGCCGATGCCCTACGCGGCGCATCTGGAGGAGCGCGTGCTTCCGTCGGTGGAGCGCGTCGTCGAGGCAGTGCGGCGGGTCTGCTATCGGTGAAGGAAGCGGCCTCGCGTCGCGAGGATCCCGAGGAGTCGATGGCCAAGATCGTGGGACTTCCGAAGTTGAGCCCGACCATGGAGGTCGGCACGCTGGTGCGCTGGGTCAAGCGCAAGGGCGAGCGCGTCGAAGTGGACGATCTGCTTGCCGAGGTGGAGACCGACAAGGCGACGATGGAGTTCCGGTCGTTCGACCGGGGCGTGTTGCTCGAGGTGCTCGCGCCGGAGGGTGCGACGCTGCGCCCGGAGACGCCGGTCGCGATTCTGGGCGAGCCCGGCGAGGACGTCGCGCCGCTGCTCGCGACGCTGCGGCCGATGGGTCCGCATCCGAGTCACGCGGAGCCGACGCCCGTCGTGGCCGGGGGAAACGTCGGCCCCGCGGGGCACGCCGTTGCCGCGCAAGGCATGGCCAAGACAGCGAGCCCGGTCGAGGCGGCAGCGCCGGCGGGGGACGCGGGGGGGGCGGCGCGCGTGCCGGCGTCGCCACTGGTTCGCCGCCTCGCGCGGGAGCGGGGCGTGGATTTGCGCGTGATCGCCGGTTCCGGACCGCGGGGGCGGGTCGTGCTGCGGGACCTCGAGGCGTATCTGCGCGAAGTGGCTCGGGGGCCGTCGGCGCCGGTTCCGGAGGCAGCGCGTTCCACGGCGGTGGGGCAAGCGACCGCGGACCGGGTGGTTCCCGTCGGGTCGATGCGCCGCACGATCGCGCGCCGGCTCACCGAGGCCAAGCGCGATGTGCCGCACTACTACCTGACCATCGACGTCGATGCGGGTCCGCTCGTGGAGCTTCGCGCGCAGATCAACGCGGCGCTCGTCGAGAGCGGCGAGAAAGTCACGCTGACCGACCTGCTCGTCCGCGCATGCGCGCTCGCGCTGTCGCGTCACCGCCGACTCAACGCGTCGTTCGAGGGCGAGCGCATCGTCGAGCACGGGC
>JANWZI010000106.1:0-333 GCA_025054695.1 Myxococcota bacterium
GTGCTGCGTTCGCCCGGCGTCTTCTTCGAGCCACCGCACGAGTTGCACTGGTACGAAGCGCTCGGATACGAGGCCCGAGCGCTTCGGGCGGCCTCGGCCGCCGAGCGCGACCGCGCGCGCGCGAGGGCGCTGGCCTCGTGGCAGGCATTCCTCGAGGAAGGCGGCGGATCCGGTCCGTGGGCGGACATCGCGCGTGCACGCCGTCGAGCGCTCGAAGAGACGCGCTGACGCCGCGAGCGGCGGTTCGGACTCGGTCTCGGTCTCGGTTAGGACTTCGACTCGGATTTCGACCCGGGCTCTGTCTCGGTCACGGACTCGGAGCCCCACTCCGAC
>JANWZI010000106.1:343-13245 GCA_025054695.1 Myxococcota bacterium
GGGCCCTGGCTCAAGTCCGCGCGTCGAGCTCAGCCGCGATCGCGTCGAACGGCAGCCCCTCGATCAGGCGTACGCGCGACGCGATGCGTCGCGACGCTCGAAGAGCACCGGCATGCCCTCCGCGGGGGCCAGCGTGATGCTCCGGCGTTCCACGCGCGTGCGATGACCGGGCACGGGGCGCACGGTCCATTGCCGCAGCATGGTCGCGAGCACCACCCGCGCTTCCTGCAGCGCGAACGCCATCCCGAGGCAACGGCGCGCCCCGCCGCCGAACGGCAAGTACTCGTAGGGCGAGGGCTTGTGATTCAGGAAACGCTCGGGATCGAAGCGCTCGGGCCGAGGCCAGACGTCGGGGTGGCGGTGAACAAGGTAGATGCACGGCACGGCCATCACGCCGGCGGGCAATTCCGTGCCGTCCACGACCACGGGCGTCTTGGTCACTCGCCCCACCACGGGCAGCACGGGACGAAGCCGCAGCGTCTCGCGCACGATCGCGTCGATCCACGTGAGCTGCGCGACGCGCGCGGGCTCCAGCCGGTCGCCGTCGAAGACCCGATCGACTTCCTCGTGCGCGCGCGCGAGCGCGTCCGGGTGCGCGACCAGGTGGCCGAACGCCCACGCGAGCGTCGTCGCGGTCGTCTCGTGCCCCGCGAGCAGCAGCGTCATCAGCGCGTCGCGCAGCTCGACGCGACTCATCGGCATCCCGTGCTCGTCGCGCGCCTCGAGGAGCATGGCGAGGACGTCGGAGCCCTCTCGCGTCCCGCGCACCTCGCGCGCCTCGATGAACGCATAGAGGCGGCGGTCGACCTCCTGGAGCAGGCGCACCCCCTGCGCCGCAGCGGTCCACGGCAGCCGTTCGAGGCGTAACGCGGGGACAAGGAGCAGTGGGTGGGCGGAGCGAGCGAGCAACTCGGTCAGAAGCTGCCCCAACGAGGTCCGATCGGACGGATCCTCGACGCCGAGGACCGTCTCGAGGATCACGTCGAGCGTGATCCGCTGGGCGATGGGCTGCACCGGCGTGGGCCGGCCGGGCACCACGTCCGCCATCGCCCGGCGCGTCGCCTCGCACATCGACGCGACGTAGGCGAGCATACGCTCGCCATGGAACGGCGGCATGAGCAGCCGGCGCTGCCGCACGTGTCGTTCGCCGTCGAGCAGCAGGATCGAGGTCCGGCCGACGATCGGCTCGAGCACCACGTTCGCCTCGCCCGCATGCAGCGCGTCGGGAGATCCGGTGAACAGGTCGCGCACGGCCGCGGGCGTTGCGAAGAAGACCGCGTGACGCTGCAGCGGCAGTTTCAGCGTGAACCGATCGCCGTAGCGGCGGCGGCAATGCTCCATCAGCTCGACGGGCCGCAGCAGCCACCACGTCAAGTGCACCGGCATCCCCCACGGCGGACCCGGCGGAAGCCGAACGCCACGAACGACTTCTCCGCGGGTCGAGGCGGCCCGTGACCCCGTCGTGATGCCGTGAGCAGGGCAGGATTGCACCACGCGCGACGCTCCCACGACCTCGGCGCGACGTCGAGCCGAAGCGGGCGCGGGACCTCGACGTGGGTGGAGTCTCGGCCCGCGGTGCGCGCGGCGGGCTCGGAGTCGGATTCGGGCTCCGACTCGGACTCGGACTCCGACTCGAGCTCCGACTCGGTCTCGGACACGGACTCGGGCTCGGTCGCAGCCTCGGAGGCCGCTCCGGTCACCTCACGACGAGATGCGCGTAGGCTCCCCCGACGCCACGGATGTCGCCGCGGTCGTCGTAGAAATCACCGCGAAGTGCCCACCAGCCGCGCGACGAGCTCGACGCGGCTGTGGACACCCAGCTTGCCGAAAATTCGTTTCAGATACGTGTTCACGGTCGAGACGGTCAGGCCCAGTCGCTCCGCGATCACCCGCGTCGGTCGGCCCGCGGCCAGTTGCGCCACCACGTCGCGCTCGCGCGGCGTCAATGGAGTGCGTCGGAGCAAGGCGTGCACGTCCTCCGCCCGCCGCCGCCCGAGCTTGCCCCCCACGAGGCGCCGGGCGTAGGCGATCCCGCGGCAGAAGATCCGGGCGGCCCAACGGATGTCGCGCAACTGCTCTGCCGATGGATCTTCGACCACGTACAGGCGCAGTGTGCCGATGGCCCTTCGTCCATCACGTAACGGCAACACGATCTCGCGCGCGTGGGCCGGGGTCGCTCCCCGCGTGACGGGGGGTGCTCCGCTCAGCTCGAGGCGAAACGCGCGCGCCGAAGCGAGACGCGCGACGGCCTGCGCGGCGCGCCCCGGGTAGCTCCGCACCGGATCGATCCGCGTCAACTCGTCGAGTGCGGCCAGCAGCTCCTGGCGCGCGAACAGGGTGGCTGTCGTTCGTGTAGGAATGGCGGAACCTGGCCTGGGCGCGCGGCGGGGAATCCAGAGCGCCGCCCGACGCCCCGATTCCATCGCACCAATCCCCGTTTCGGCCGTCAATCGTCACCGTTCGCGGGTAGCGAGAGACGCGGACGCCGGTACGCCCCGTTTCGGGTCCGCGCCGCCGACGGCCGCGTGTCGGCCCCCCTGGCGCGGACACGTCGCCGTCGCACGCCACGAGCGGCCCCGGTGTTCCGGGCGCGGACACTCGGTCCGTGCCCCCGCCCGGAGTTGCACGCCGGAAACGCGGACGTACGATGCCGCCGCGATGCGCGACGAATCGAGCGTGTCCGTGGAGAAGGTCGTGATCGTCGGATCGGGGCCGGCCGGGCTGACGGCGGCGATTTATGCGGCGCGCGCGAACCTCGCCCCGCTTTGCATCGAGGGGCTGGCCTCCGGCGGCATCCCGGGAGGGCAGCTCATGATCACGACGGACGTCGAGAATTACCCCGGTTTCCCCGAAGGAATCCGCGGACCGGACCTGATGAAGCGCTTCCGGGACCAGGCAGAGCGGTTCGGCACGCGCTTCGTCACGGCGGACGTCGAGCGCGTGGATCTGTCGAGCCGCCCGTTCCGCCTGTGGGCCGACGACCGTGAGTACCGGGCGCACGCCCTCATCATCGCCACCGGCGCACGTGCCCGCTGGCTCGGCCTTCCGAGCGAACAGGCGCTGGTCAACCGCGGCGTCTCGGCGTGCGCGACGTGCGACGGGTATTTTTTCCGCGACCGCGAGGTCGCGGTCGTCGGCGGCGGTGATACCGCCATGGAAGAAGCTCTCTACCTCGCCGGGCTGTGCTCGAAAGTGACGGTCGTGCATCGGCGCGACCGTCTGCGCGCGAGCAAGATCATGCAGGAGCGCGCCCTTCGGCATCCGCGCATCGCGTTCCGGTGGAACAGCGTGGTCGAGGAGGTCCGCGATCCGGATGCGGGGCGCGTGACGGGGCTCGTCCTGCGGGATGTGGTCACGGGCGAGAGGTCCGAGCTGCCCGTCCAGGGGCTCTTCGTCGCGATCGGACACGAGCCCAACACCGCGCTGTTCCGGGGCGTGCTCCCGATGGACGAACAGGGCTATCTGATCACGCGCCCGGGCACCGTCGAGACGTCCATCGAAGGGGTCTTCGCCGTGGGCGACGTGCAGGACCACGTCTGGCGGCAGGCCGTGACCGCGGCGGGCACCGGTTGCATGGGCGCCATGAGCGCCGAGCGGTGGCTCGGCGCGCGTGGGCTGCTTTGAGCGAGTCGCTTCGCGCGGTGCGTGCGCAATCGACGTGACTCGGATCCGGGCTCCGCATCGCGCTCGCACTCGGACTCCGGCGCGGTCTCGGTCTTGGTCTCGGGCTCGGGCTCGGACTCGGTCCCGGTCTCGGACTCCGACTCCGAAACAGACTCGGCCCGGACCCTCCCGCGTTGCCGAGCAACCCGTGGGCGCGTTCAGAGCGGCTCGAGCCAGCCGGCGAGTATCGTCTTGACGGGCAAACCCGGGAACTCGACCCGTACACGCGGTGGCTGGCCCCCGACGAGCTCACGAATGGTTCCGACACCGTATCGAGCGTGTCGCACCCGCATGCCGCGCCGCAGCCCGCCCGAATCGTCCCCCGGCGAGGGATCCGCGCCGTCGCGGTCGAGCCACGCCTGCTCCGCGCGGTTCGATCCAGCGCGACGCACGTGCGTGTACCGAGCCGCGCTTGGCGACGACATCGCCTCCTCAAAGCCCCTTCGGGCGTGCGTCTGCACCCGCGCCTCCGACAGTCCGATGCGCTCCACGTCGTCGTCCGGTAGCTCCTCGAGGAACCGCGACGGCCGCCCCGTTCGGAGCTGCCCATGGACGAAGCGCTGGGCCGCCCAACTCAGCACGAGCTGCTCGCGCGCGCGTGTGAAGGCGACGTAGGCAAGGCGCCTCTCCTCCTCAAGGTGCTCGTCGGGGTCGACGTCGGCGCGTGCCGCGACGGGAAAGACGTCTTCCTCGAGCCCGGCCACGAACACGATTGGAAACTCGAGCCCCTTGGCCGCGTGCACGGTCATGAGCGAGACGTGATCCCGTCCCGCCGAATCGTCCGCGCTCTGGTAGAGCGCGATCGACTCGAGCCAGCGCGCCACGGTCGGCTCGGCGCTCTCCTGCTCGAACCGCTGCATCGATCCGACGAGCTCCTCGAGGTTCGCGAGCCGCGCGTCGGATTCCGCGTCGTCCCGCGCGCGCAGCTCGGCCTCGTAGCCGGTCCGCTCGAGCACGAGCCGGGCGAGGACCGATGGCCGCTCGCCCTCGCGCAGTCGCGCGCGCAGCCCCTCGACGAGCTCGACGAAGGCCCCCACCCGCTGGGCCATGGCCGCCCCGAGGTCGACCGCGTCCGGATCGCGCAGCACGGACCACAGCGACCCGCCACGGCGCGCCGCCGCCTCGGCGAGTCGATCGAGGGTCGTCGCCCCGATCTTGCGCGACGGCACGTTGATGATGCGACGCAGGGCGACGTCGTCGTCCGGCCACGTGAGCACGCGCAGGTAGGCGACCAGATCGCGGATCTCGGCGCGGTCGTAGAAGCGCATCCCCCCGACGACGCGGTAGGGGATCGCCGCCGCGCGCAGCGCTTCCTCGAGCACCCGCGACTGGGCGTGCGTCCGGTAGAATATCGCCATCTCACCGTACGAGCGGCCCTTCCCGCGCGCCTGCGCGATCCCGCTCACGACGACGCGCGCCTCGTCGCGATCGTCGTCGCACCCGACGACGAGCACCCTCGCCCCGTCGGCGTTGCTGGTCCACATCGACTTGGGCTCGCGGTCGACGTTGCGGGAGATGACGGCATGCGCGGCACGCACGATGCGCGCGGTCGACCGGTAGTTGCGCTCGAGCTTGACGACGTGCGCGCGGGGCCAGTGGCGGCGCACCTCGAGCAGGTGACGACGGTCGGCGCCGCGCCAGCGGTAGATGCTCTGATCGTCGTCGCCCACCACGCAGAGGTTTCCCTCCGGGGGAACGAGGGCGCGCACGAGCCGGAACTGGGCGTGATTCGTGTCCTGGTATTCGTCGACGAGGACGTGCTCAAACCGCGCCGACCATTCGGCACGCAGCTCGGCGTCGGCCTCCAGAGCGCGCACCAGGCGCGCGATGAGATCGCCGAAATCGAGCGCGCCGGCGAGCGCGAGACGCTCCTCGTAGCGCGTGTACAAACGACGCAGCACCTCCCCGTCCGGCCCCCGGGTCTCGATCGCGTCGGGCCCGCGCACCTCGTCCTTGCAGCGCGCGATGAACGTCGCGATCCGGCGCGGATCGAAGCGCCGCTCGTCGAGACCGTCCTCGCGCACCAGGCGCGCGACCAGCGCCTCCGAATCCTCGGCGTCGTAGATGACGAAGTCGGGTCGCAGACCGAGCCGGTCGGCGATCCGGCGCAGCAGACGCGCCGAGGCGGAGTGGAAGGTTCCGATCCACAGGCCCGACGCGTCCGACTCGAGCAGGCGCCCGACGCGCGCGCGCATCTCCTCGGCGGCCTTGTTCGTGAACGTGACCGCGAGAATCCGCCACGGCGGCACGCCCTCGGCGACGAGCCGGGCGATGCGGTACGTGATGACGCGCGTCTTGCCGCTTCCCGCGCCCGCGAAGACGACCAGCGGGCCGCCGTCGTGCATCACGGCTTCGCGCTGCGCCTCGTCGAGCGCCGACACGTCGAACACGGGGCGCGACGATAGCGCCGCGTGCGACGACCCGCGAGTCGGATCCACCGGACGACGCTCTCTCGTTCGCACGGCGACGGGTCGGAGGTGTCCGACGCGGACTCCGGATCGGGCTCCGATCCGGTCTCGGGATCGGAATCGGCAACGGATGGGGTTACGGCGAGTCGCGCATGCTAACCGCCGTTCGCAATCGCGCGGGTGCGCGGCTTGCTTACGGCTTGAGCGGTGGTCGTCGCGCTGCGCCTGATCGCTGTACTTCTCGCGAGCGGATGCGTCGGCGAGCCCCCCGACGTGCACCTGCACGAGGCGGACGACGAACCGATCGATCGCGCGGTGGCGGGTCTGACCCTCGCACGGCTGGAGCGTGGTTGCAGCACCGCGGGGACCGAGGGCATCAGCGCGCAGCTCATCGACGAGTTCTTCTGCCTCGGCGGCGGGCGCGTCGTGCGGTTCGAGCACCCGAACGTCGAGCTCGCCTCGAGCCGCGTGCATCCGTACCTGTCGCCGGCGGGCCGGGACATGCTTCTGCGTGCCGCGCGACGCGGGACGATTCGCATCACGAGCGCGTTTCGTACCCTCGCCGAGCAGTACGTGTTGTGGCGTGGCTGCCCCGTCGCAGCGAGCCCCGGGCGCAGCAATCACGAAACGGGGCGCGCCATCGACGTGAGCAACTGGGAGTCGGTCGGTCGCTGGCTCACCGACGCGGGCTTCAGTCACCCGCTCCCCGACAGCGATCCGGTCCACTACGAGGCGCCGGGAGACGACTTGCGCAGCCTTTCCGTGCGTGCGTTCCAGCGCTTGTGGAACGCCAACCATCCCGACGACCGCATCGCCGAGGACGGAATCGCCGGACCCGTCACGCTCGATCGGCTCGGCCGCTCGCCCGCGGAGGGCTTTCGGCGTCCCGGTCCGTGCGTCGCCGGACGCGAGTCGGATCCGCCCCCTCCTTCTGACCCGCCGCCACCGCGCGAGCCACCGCCTCCCGCCGACCCGCCGCCCGAGGATGCACCCGAGCCCGGGCCGCCCGCCGGAGAGTCGCCGCCCGCGGAGGACGCCGGAGGCTCGCCCGACCGTCCCGACGGCGGCACCGCCGAGCCTCGCGACCCGGATGCGGGTGCGACGGACGCGGGCACGATCCCGTCGCCCTCGCCGGATGCCTCGTCGCGGGATCTCGTCGACCGTGAGGCCGGACGGTGGCGTTCGGTTGGAGGGCGCTGCGCCGCCGGGAACGTCGTGACCGCCCGTGGGGCCCTCGGCGCATGGCTCGCGGCGATCGCCGCGGCGTGGTTGCGTGTGCGTTGGAGGCCGCGCAATCTCCGCGCGCAGTGAGCGACGAGCTGGAGACCCTCGTGCGGCGCGTTCGTCGTCGCGTCGGGCGATGCATCGCCACACACCGCCTCCGCGAGGACGGCGACCGCGTGCTGGTGGCCGGTTCGGGCGGCAAGGACAGTCATGTGCTGCTCGACGTGCTCGAGCGGCTTCGTCGCGATGCCCCGGTGCGTTTCGAGCTCGTCGCGGTCCACCTCGATCAGGGCCAGCCCGGTCACGATCCGGAGCCACTGCGCGCGTACCTCGAGGCGCGCGCCATCCCCTATCGCATCGTCCGCGAGGACACGTTCGCAGTCGTGACGCAGAAGCTCGAGCCGGGCGCGACGTATTGCTCGCTCTGCTCACGGCTGCGACGCGGCGTGCTGCACCGCGTCGCCGACGAGATCGGTGCGAACCGCATCGCGCTCGGGCACCACCGCGACGACGCCATCGAGACGTTGCTTTTGAACCTGTTGTTCGCAGGGTCGATCGGAGCGATGCCGCCGGCCCTTCGCTCCGAGCGCGGTCACGTGATCATCCGACCGCTGTACGATGTGCCGGAGCGTGACGTGGCCCGCTACGCCGCGCTCGCGGGCTTTCCGATCCTTCCCTGCCGGCTGTGCGGTTCGCAGCCCGATCTGATGCGCGATCGAGTCACCCGGTGGCTCGACGAGATCGAGCGCGAGCACCCCCACGTACGCGACAGTCTCGCCGCGGCCCTCGGCAACGTGCGCCCCTCCCACCTGGCCGACCGTCGTTTGCTGCGCGCCCTGGATCGCGACGACGCAGACGCGCCCTCCGAGGCCGCCTCGCCGGCGATCGCGGGGCTGCGCGTGCTTCCTCTCGCCGACGGTTCCCCTTCGATCGGTTGAGGGCGGCGGACGGCCGCAGCTCGCGGGCTCCTCGATCACGGCGCGCCGTCGTCCTGAGCGTGAGCCCGAGTCCGAGCCCGAGTCGGAGCGCGTCTGCGACGGCGCTGCCCCACGTGCCGGCCGGCCGCGGTATGAATCGGCCGTGACCGAGCGGCGACGCGCGCGACGAGAACCGATCGGGCTGCGTGTGCGCTTCCGCAAGCAGGGATCGGCGGTCGAGCACGTCGGTCGCACCGCGGACATCGGTCCGCAGGGGCTTTTCGTGCGATGCGATCGGCCGCTTCCGCCCGGTACCGCGGTGGAACTGGAGCTGAGCAGCCCGAGCGCGTGGGATCCGGTCCGCCTCCGTGGCGAAGTCCGCTGGGTGAGCCCTCCGGGCACGGCCACGCCGGCGGGCTTCGGCGTGGAGCTGGATCGGCTCGACGAGGGCGGACGCGCGGCCCTCGCCCAGCTCCTGGGCGCCAGCGCCTACGACGCGGAGGAACCGTGACCTCGACGGAGCAGGGTGCCGCCCGGTGGATCGGGCGCGTGCTCGACGAGCGCTATCGCATCGACGAGGTGCTGGGCGAGGGCGGCATGGGAACGGTCTTCGTCGCCGAGCACCTGAAGCTGCACAAGAAGGTCGCCGTCAAGATGATCCACCCCGACCTGGTCGGAAACGCCGAGGTCGCGGCGCGGTTCGCGCGCGAGGCGATGGCCAGCGCGCAGATCGAGCATCCACACGTCGTCTCCGCGCTGGACTACGGGGTGCTCGATGACGGGATCGCCTATCTCGTCGTCCAGCTCGTGCGCGGCTCGTCGCTCGCCGACGAGCTGCGGTCGAAGGGCGGCCTCGGATGGCGTGACGCGGCCCGACTGTGCGCGCAGATCGCCGACGCGCTCGCCGCCGCGCACGCGCGGGGAATCGTGCATCGCGATCTGAAGCCCGACAATGTTCTGCTCGAGCGTCGCGACGACGGGACGCCGCTCGCGCGTGTGGTCGACTTCGGCATCGCGCGCGTGGAGCTCGACGCGAGGACTACGGGGGCGGCGGCGAACGGGGCGGCGCGGCCGCTGACGCGCATCGGGACTGTCATGGGGACGCCGGGCTACATGGCGCCGGAGCAGGCGATGGGCGAAACCGTCGACGCCCGCGCCGATCTGTACGCGCTGGGCGTGGTCCTGTGGGAAGCCGCGACGGGCAAACCGCTGTACGCGGACGCAGATTTGACGACCACCGTCGCGCGACAGCTCACGGAGCCCGTACCGCGACTGTCGGCGGTGCTTGGCGACCCGACCGTACCGCCCGAGCTCGAGACGCTGCTCGAAGCGCTGCTCGCACCGCGACCTTCCTCGCGTCCGGCGTCTGCCGCGCTCGTGCGCGACGAGCTCAAGCGCCTCGCCGAAGCGGGCACGGGCTCGACCGAACCGGCGGGAGTCCCGCCACCCGCGTTGGGCACCGCGCCGACGCTGCTCGCTCCCCATCGACATCACGCCGGTGGCACGACGGTGAGCGTCCTCCTCGCCCATCGGCCGTGGATCGTCGTCGGGCTCATCGGCCTGCTCGCCCTCGGCATCGGCGCCACGCTCGCCGTCGCCCTCGCCGCCGATCCGCCCACACCCCTCGTCCTCACCAAGCGCGTCAAGCCGCCACGGCGCGAACGGGCCGCCAGCGCCCCCGAACGGATCCCGACGCGGGAGCCCGCCCCCAGGCAAGCGCCGCCGACGGCCGCGGCGCCGCCCGCTTCCGCGACGGCAGCCAGCGTCATCGAACTGCTCGCCACCGGCCGGCGCGACGAGCGACGAGCCGTTGCACGACGCATCCTCGATGCGCCCGCGCGACACGGGCCACTGCTCGTGGCCCTGGCCGAGCTCGAGCTGGGAAACGGTTGCGAGGCCCGGCGTGCCGCGCTCGCGCGCATCTCGGAGCTCGGAGACCGCGCAGCCCTACCCGTGCTCGAGCGCTGGCAACGGACGCCGCGCCGAGGATGCGGATTTCTCAGCCTCGTCGACTGCTACGCGTGCATCCGCCGCCCGCTCGACGAAACCATCCGTTCGCTGCAACAGCCCCGCGCGCCGCCGACCGGAGCCATCGACTGAAGCGTCCGGTCGGCGGGCTTGCGGGCGCAGTCGGCGCTGCGGGGCGGACGGCCTTCCCTCGCACGGCGCGTCCTCACGGCGGCAGTCACGTGGGTTGACGTCACCGAGGGGTGTCGCGAGGCCGCGCACGCGACCGAGTCCGAGGCCGAGCCCGAGTCCGAGGCCGAGGCCGAGCCCGAGTCCGAGGCTGAGGCCGAGTCCGAGGCCGGTCCAAGGCCGAGACCGAGACCCAGCTGGACCCGCGATCACCCAACCCGACCGCCGCCGTCAGTCACCGTGCGTGACGAGCCATCCGATGCGGCGCACCACTTCGATGTTGTCGACGAAGCGGTCGAGCTCGGCGCCCGCTCCACGCGCCGCCAGCGCCCGCGCATGCTCGAGCATCCGGGCGCCCGCCCCACGCTCTCGTCCCGACTCGACGCGCGAGAGCGCCACGTACGTCAGACCGGTCCTCGGGTCCGTGAACTCGACCACCGGCGTACCGGGCGCGACCGACACCCCCTCGGCCGCGCCCCGCACGAAGATCCGCGCGTCCTCGCGGAAGCGGTTGTCGAAGGTTTCCGAAATGAGCGTCAGTCCGTAGACCGCGCCGTGCAACTGGATCGAGAACGAGGCGTTCGGATCGATGGGAACGCCGGGCGCCGTGCACGCTTCCGTCTGGCGCGCATCGGGGTAACGCAGAGACCCGTCGGGCAGCGCGCGCGCGCCGAGGCACGCCCAGTCGTCCGCGAGCAACGCGCCGAAAAACCCCGTCAAAGACGGCGCGAACGTCGTGTAGTAGTTGATCTGGTACTGGCGCACGTCGGCCGCGGTGTCGCGTCCCAGGAAATGCGTTTCGGGATCCGTCAGCACCCACAGCGCAAGCGCTTTGTCGTAGTAGTAGCCGACGCGCTCGAGCTGATCGAACCAGTAGTAGCCGGCATCGAAGTCCCACGTCGTGTCGAGCGGCCGCCCGTCGAACGAATCGACGGTGACGTCTCCGAAGAACCCGCCCCCGGGCACGAGCGCCGCTGTTCCGTCGGCTCGCGTCCGCCGCACATACGTGCCGGGCTCCGGCGTCGCGACGATCTGGCGAAGCAACTGGTAGCCCGCGCCGACCCCGAGCGTGTACGCGCCCATGCCGTCCGGCCGCGTGAAGAAGTCCGTGTCGGAGCCGAAGATGTCCTCGAGGATCGGCCGAAACAGCGCGTAGATTTGATTGGCGTACTGCAATTTCGACAGATACCGCGTCAAAATCCGATCGGCGTACTCGCCGACGTCGAAGCCGAGCCGTCCGCGCCGGTAGGCATTGAAGATGTAGTAGTTGAAATAGGCGTCGATGATGGATTGGAGCGTTTCGTACGGATCCGCCCCCGCGTCGTAGCGCAGGCAATCGGGCCCGAGATCGGCCTGCTCGTCGCTGCAGAACAGATACGGCACGACGGGCCGCCCCTCGGCGTCGACGGACGGCTCGTCGATTCCCTCGCTCGCGAGGAACGGTTCCGGCCGTAGACTCGTGTAGGGCACGTCGCGGCGACGTTCGATGTTCTCGCGACCGCCCAGGATTTGCGGCCACTCCGTGTAGGGATGGGCGCTCGGCTCGCCTCCGGTGAACGATTCGAGCCGCAGCGCCACGGGCCAGCCGAGCCGCAGGATCGCCCCGATCCACGCGACCGTGGCCGGATCGGGGGCATTCTCGAAGACCTCGACGAGGTCGCCATAGCCCATCTTGATCGCCGCCACGTCGTAGTGGCCGATCCCCTCGGCGTCCGTGACGACGAAGTTGTGCCCGTAATCCATCACCGAGGCGTATTGGTACTCGCGGATCCGCCCGTCGATCTCGGCCTCGGTCATCGGATCCCACGCCCGTGGGGCGACCCGGCCGTCCTCGCGCAACGACCAGTAGCGCGGGTGGTAGTTGAGCGCGTCGTAACTGCCGCTGAAATTGTGCCGCAGCCCCAGCGTATGGCCGACTTCGTGCGCCATCACCGCGTCGAAGATCGGGTGGCGCAGCATGTCGCGCACCGCCTCGTAATCGATGCGCCCCGTCTCGTCGGCGAGTCGGTAGCGCACCCCGTACCAGGTCATCGTCCCGTCGCCCTCGCGCACCGCGCGCCGGATGGCCCGCGCGAGCCCGAGCAGTCCTTCGTCGGCGAAGTCGCCTCCGAGAATGCACGCGTGCCGCTGGATGCGATCCCGCGCGCGCTGCAGTGCGAGGGCCGCCGCGGGCGAGCGGCCGCGCAGCGGTGAGGCCGCGGCGAGCGCGTCGGGCCCGAGCGGTCCTCGGGGCTCGAGGCCCGCGGCGATGCGCTGCTCGGGATGGTCGGCGAGCATGCGCTCGACGTCGGTGCCGATCAGGGACTGAAGGCGCGCCCGGCCCCCCGCCACGCCCGACCCGAAGGCGCCCGCGCGCAGCAACGCACGGCGGCTCTCTTCGAAGCGTTCGAACAGCTCGCGCGGGCCGCGCGGCGGCGCACGCCGACGTCCGGCGCTCGCGCCCCGCTCGCGGGCCCACGAAAAATCCATCGCGGCATCGACGTCGGCGACGTCGAGACCGTCGATTCGAATGCGATGGTCGTCCGCGGTGCGCCCCGTGGTGCTCGAGCCCGGC
>JANWZI010000107.1 GCA_025054695.1 Myxococcota bacterium
CCGGGATCGGGAGCTTGAGCGCGATCGCGGCATCGATCTCGTCGCCGAAACGCACCCCCGCGAACGCCCGAGTCTCGAAGCGGTGGCGCCATCCGACGCCGACCCCCGCGCCCGCGCCGAACAGGTGGAAATCAGCAAGCAGCCGCAGCTCCGCCGCCGCCGAGTCCCCCGCGAAGGCGCGCTCCTCGCCGGCCGGTACGCTCGTGGTCGCCTGCAGCGCGATCCCCGGGCCCTCGGGACGCTCTCGCAGAATCCTGGCGTCCTCGCCCAGCATGCGCCACCGCACCGATAGACGTGGGTCGCCGACGGCGTTGGCCGGCACGACGCCGAGGCCGTCGTCGAGCGCCTGCGAGAATGCTCGCTGGTAGGCGACGATTGGCAGGTCGAGCGCGAGTGCCCAGCGACCGCCCACGCCGACCTCGAGCGACAGATCGGCCGTGACGCGGTGCGCGATGACCGTCAGCGGCGGAGGAGTGAGGAGCAACGGCCGATGGCTCCAACTCGTCGCGAGCGTCAACACGGCGCGTCCCGGTCCCGGCGTTGCGGTTCCTTGAAGCCCGAGAAAGCCCTCGGCATCGAGCGCCGGTCGGAAGCGTTCGACGTCGATGCCGCGCTGCGCGGCCACCCGCGCGTCGATCGCGGCGAACGTCACGGCGACGACGAGCGCGCCGAACGGCGAGGCACGGCGACGAAACGCGCGGTCGCGCCGACTCGGAAACCGTTCGATCAATCGAACCCGTATGCCGCGGAGACACCCGCGAACATTCCGACGCCGAACCCACCCTCGATGCGGATCTGGAGCTGACGGATAGGCTTAATGCGCAGGGCGACCCTGGGAATCGCGAGCCACGGGATCACGTTGGGCACATCGCCGCCGTCGGACCACTTGCGCGCCTGGATGCCATAGTGCTCGCCGTCCTCGCCGTCCCGCGCGGTCGGGCGCCCATCGCTATTAGGGGCGCAATAGGCGTCGGGCTCCGTCGGGCCGGTCGTCCGGTCGAAGGGACATGGTTCGTAGCCGTTGACGTCGGGCTGCGCGTTGCCGGGCCGTGCGGGGCGGGCCTCGGTGCGCGTCAGCGTGCCGAGGACCAATCCGAGGCCGATGTCCACCCCGTATTCGAGGGCCACGATGTCATTGAAGGGCGTCGACCACGTGAAGCTGGCCGTTGCGAAGAGCACATCCAGCTCGCTGTCGATGAACTCCGTGTTCTCGAGCGGATCGTTGGCCGCGAGATACGGCCCGGCGGTCCGGTAACCCACGAACCACACCTCCGCGTTGATCGAGAACTGATCCTTGCGGTACGTGAAAAACGCGCCGGCGCCGGGGTTGCTCGCGCCGGTCGATTCCTCGAGGAACAGGTTGAGCAGGAACTCCGGCACGAAGACGTGTCGGTAGAACGCGCCGAGGAAGTAGTAGCTCTCGTGCGGATCCTCGTAGGGATCGGTCGAATCGCGCGCCTGCTCGCGCCCCGTGCGCTCCTCGACGACCGCCTGCTCGTCACCGATCAGGGCCGTTCCGGCCGCGGCCGCGGAGCCGGCGGCGTCGTCGCTCGGCGCGGATGGTTCCGGCGTCGTACCCGATCCCCCCTCCCCCTGGGCGCGCACGACGCCTGTGCGGGCCGCGAGAGCGAGGAGGAGCGCGAGGGCGAGCGCCGGTTTCGAAGCATGGCGCGATCGGACGATGCCATCGAAGCGGGAACCCATCGAAGCCTCCTTGGGCGGGCGCCCCGGCCGGAACGCCAACCGTCGGGGGACTCTACGGGCTACGCGCGCTTTGTGTAAAGATGGCCAGGGCACGCATCTCGCAGAGCCGCACGGGCTGCATGGGCTGCGCAACCAAGCGAGTGTGCCGATGTCGCTCGACACGTGAGGTGTGCCGCGCCACGGAGGGCTACGTGGGCCGCGCAATGAAGCGAGCGTGCCGACCCGGGATTTCAGGACGGCGGCCGGCCCTCGCGATCACGGCTCGGATCGTACTCTCCGGCTCGGCCTTGGGACCGGAAGCACCCATCGGCAGCGTCGCACGCCTCGAGCGGCTCCGTCAGACGAACGCGGCGGCACGCGATGCGGCGGAATCCCGCTCCGGTGGCTCTCGCTCGATGTCCGATGATCGATGCTCCCAGATCTCGACGTCCGCGAGAATCGCCGCGGCCTCTTCGTCGACGGCGAGATAGGCCTCGACCCCGTCGGGCGCTGCGAGCGGACGCAGTCGCACGGGCGAGCCGATGCTCGCCAGCAATCCGTTGGCTGCATCCACGAGCGCGCGGACCGTGACGTGACGCCGCTCGAACGTGCGCTCCGCCGCCGCCCACCGCTCCGTCTCGAGAGCAGCCTCGTCGACGACGACGAACCGTCCAAACGTTCGCAGCACGAGTCGGTCACGGCCGTCGTGCCGTTCGTCGACCAGCGTCAGGGGCCCCAGCTCGGGCAGCGCCACGCGCAACCGAGCGACCACCTGGCGCGCGGTCAGTCCGTCGGACTCGCGCACGCACACGAACCCCGTGTGGGCGGGTTCGTGTCGTGTGGCCGCGTCGAGCATGTCCACGACGGCCGCCGGCGTCGGCCGCCTTCGTGCGTGCGGCCCGAGCAAAGCGTGCAACGAACCGTCGAGCAGATCTCCGAGCACCCCCGCCGCTCTCATGGCTGCGCGCAGTCGCTCCCAGCCGAGATGCACGGGCCCTGCTCGGTCGCGATTGAGCAGTTCGGCAGCCGGTGGCCAGGTACTGCGACGCGCATCGTGACCGAACGGCATGACTCGCCATCGGCACTTGCAAGAATCGTACGCCCCGAAATGACGGGTTATTCCGTCACCCGTGCGGAGCACTCACCGTTCCCCCGTTCATGGAAGACCCCACCACGCGCCAGCACGGAAAGCTCAGCCCACACATGGCGCGACGCCATACCGGGGTGCCGGGGGAGGGACTCGAACCCTCACGTGACCGTCGTCACAGGGGATTTTAAATCCCCCGCGTCTTCCGTTCCGCCACCCCGGCAGCCGACCGGGACCCGATGGCGGGTTTCATCACCGGGCCAACGACACATTGGTCGCGGCCGCCCGGTTGCCCGGTAGCCCTCAACACACCTCGCGGACGCTACCACCCGGGGTGGTCGGCGTCGCGCAGCCTCGAGCGATGGGACGCTGGGGTCCGGGCAATTCTGGCCCGGACGCCACGATGCGGTTTGCGCCGTCCACGAACACGATCCGCGGCCGATGCGCGCGAGCCTCGTCGTCGTCGAGCAACCCGAACGCGGCGAGGATGACCACGTCACCGACCGCGTTCAGATGCGCCGCGGCTCCGTTGACGCAGACCAGGCCCGATCCCCGCGGTCCATGCAGCGCGTACGTGGTTAGTCTCGTGCCACGCGTCACGTTCCAGACGTGGATCTCCTCGTGCTCGAGGATTCCCGCCGCATCGAGGAGATCGGCGTCCACGGTGACGCTGCCCTCGTAGTCGACGTCCGCATGCGTCACCGTCGCTCGGTGGATCTTCCCGAGAAACATCCTGCGCTTCATCGCGACCTCCTCGTGGCATCCGCCGTCAGGCGGTACACCCGAAGCCTGGCGATCATCGTATGGTCGCGCGTCGGACCTCGCAAGTGCATCGGGGCGCCCCCGTCGCGCGCGCGCGCCCGCCGCCGTGCCGTACGGCCCCCGATTTGTTGACCGCGAACGGATGCGCCCGTACACGGGCCCCATGTCGCGGGACGAGTTGCTGGGCGTGGTTCGCAATCTGCTCCAGGACGTCATGAAGGCGCGCTTCGACGGGGTCGCGTACGGCAAGCTCGCGCGGGCGCACGGTTACGCCGACGGGTACATGCGGGCGCTGATGGACGCGGGGCTGGTGGACCGACAGGCGATGCTCGCACTCGTGGGCGAGGAACGACGCCGCTGGCTGGACGGCGACCGAGACGTGCGCCCGGACGCGGCCTGAAGGCGCAGGACCACGTCTCGGCCGCATGCCCCGACTCGGGGGACGCCCGGGGACTCGGGTCTGGAGACGCCA
Source organism: Myxococcota bacterium (assembly GCA_025054695.1). Lineage (GTDB taxonomy): Bacteria > Myxococcota_A > Polyangia > Polyangiales > JANWZI01 > JANWZI01. The sequence goes on from JANWZI010000107.1 coordinate 4,005, forward strand.
CCTCGACCTCGAAACGCCCCTCGTCGCGACGAAGCCGGGATCGGCGGCTTCAGCGTCCGGCGGGGCGACCGACGATCACGACGGTGCCGCACGAGACGCTCTGTCCGCCGCGACTCGCCGTGAGCGCGCCACCGTGCGAATCGGACGGGATGCGCACGCGCGCATTCGTACCCTGCGGGTTCGTGCCCTCGACGACTGCGAAGTTACCACCCACGGAGAAGGTCGCTCCGTTTAGGCCCGTACCGTGCACGATCACCATGCCTCCGGGCGGTGCGCGGTGCTCCTGAGCGCGGCAGGAGAGCGCGTCGCTCACGGTGCCGGGTCGCACGCCGACGCCTCCGCCGACGACGATGCCACCGCCCGGACCAGGCGCTGGCGCCGGGCTCACCGTTCCCGGTCGCGCCGCGACGCCTCCACCGACGACGACGGTTCCAGGACTCGGAGCTGGAGCGGGCGCCGGGTTCACAGTGACCGTTCCGGGACGCGCGGAAACGCCACCGCCGACGACCACAGTGGGACCCGCCGGTGGCGGCGCGGGTGCCGGCGGGGGCTGAGGCGCCTCGGGCGGACGCACCTGGACGCTCGGCCCCTGGGGCTGCTGCACGGTGACGCTGCCTCCAGACGGCCTGCCGACCTGCACGTCGACCCCCGCGCGCGGTGCCGGAGGCTGCACTTGCACCTGGACGCCGGGACGTGGGGCGGGCTGCGCGACGGCCACCTGAATCACGCCGGGCTGCGTGTAGACGGGCGGTGGAGCGATTCCGACGGGCCGCCAGTAACCCGGGTGGTAGCGGTATTTGCCCGCGACGAACACGCACACCGGCGGCTGCCAGACGTACCCGGAGCGGACCCGCTGGAAATGGCCGGCAACCCAGACCCAGCGTCCGCGCCAGTCCCAGTACCCCGGAACCCATACGACACCTTGAACGGATGCCTCGACCGCAGCCTCCTGCTGCGGCGCGGGGCATTCGCTGTCCACCTCGACGTAGGCCGGCTCGAGGACGGCCCCGCCATGCACGGTGTACTTCGCGGGGCAGCATCCTCCGAGCAACGCGCTCGCACCGAGCACGGCCCATAGCCTCGAGTCCACCTTGCACGTACCCATCGCCGAGCCTCCTCGGTGCGGCGCGGTTTCGACCGCCCACACCCCTCGTCTATTCACCGCAGCAACGAGTCGCCTGCGAAACGCGTTCCGAACCGGGTCGCCCCTGACTGCTGCGCGCCACGCAAGAGACGACCGACTCGGCGCCCAGGCTAGCGCGATCTCCCTGGCCCGACCATTCGCTCGCAGCCGGTGGTACCGCTGCGGGCCAACCCTCACCGGAGGTCGAGTCTCGAGCGCAGGCCCACGATTCGAAGCTGCCGAGCGCGCGCGCCGCGTCACATCCCACGCGAGTCGACGATCTGGAGACTGCGGTCCCGTCTCGATGCCTCGCGTCGACACGGCGAGCTGTGGTGAGCTCGCCCGAGCTTCGCGCAAGCACGTTTTCGCACGTCGGATCCAGTGCTCCGTTCGCTGGCGCGCGCGGTGCACCACGTCTCGGACGCATGCGGACGACCGACCGCATCCGGTGGCTGACGGTGGCGGCGGGCCTCGTGACGAGCGGCTGCGCCGTCGCGCCCGCGCCCGTGGAGTCGGCAACCGAGGCCATCACCCACGGCTGGGACGACGACGGCGACGATGCCGTCGTCGCGCTCATCCGCGCTCGCGCGCTCATGTGCTCGGGTGTGCTCGTCGCGCCCGACGCCGTGCTCACCGCGGGCCACTGCGTCGACCTCGTCATGCCGGACGCCGTGGTGTTCGGTGCGTTCCCCGGTCGGCCGACGCGCCGCGTGACCGTCACCTCGGTGCACGTGCATCCCGACTACGATCGCACCTCGCTATCGCACGACATCGCCGTCGTGCGCCTCGCCGAAGACGTCGACGTCCAGCCGACCGAACTGCCGCGACGCGACCTCGACGAGCACGATCAGGGGGCGCAGGTACGCCTGGTCGGTTTTGGTCTCGCCGAGGACGGCACCACCGAGAATCTGCGCAAGCGACAGGGCTTCGCGCGCATCGCGGTCGTCGACGCCGGGCGATTCCGCATCGACGGGGATCCGTCGCAACCATGTCGCGGCGACTCCGGCGGCCCGACGTTCCTGCGCATGGACGGCCACGAGCCGGTGGTCGGCGTGCACTCGGGCGGCAACGCCGAGTGCACCGGTGGCTCGATCGAGACGCGCGTGGACGTCCATCGCGAGTTCATCGATCGCGTGACGACTCGTGGGTACGCGCTCTCGAGCGCGTCGAGCCCTGGGCTCGTCTCCGCGACGACGTGCGCCGTCTCGGTCGTCCCTCGAGGCGACTCCCTGCCCGCATGGGCAGTGGCTCTGCTCGGACTTTTCGCAACCGTGAAGCTGCATCGAACCAGGAAAGGAGCGTCGTCATGAACACGCGCATCTCCAAGACAGTCATCGTCGTGTCCGTGCTGCTCGCCGCGTGCGCCGCGGAGGCTCCCACGCCGGAGCGTGGCGGCGTGGCGACGGAGGTCGGACTGCTCGTGCCCGCGCAGAGCGAGTATGCGCGCGCGATGGGCATCGTGGGCTGGGACGTGCGGGTCGGACGCCCCGGCCTGCAGGTGCGCGGCATCGGCGAGCGCAATGCACCGCGAGGCGCGGCGTTGCTGCAGATGCGGTCGGACGGCGTCTTGAACGGGGCGCTGCTCGTGGTGCGCGCGAAGATCGGGGGCACCGGTCAGCTCGTCGTGCGCCACGACGGCGAGGTGCTGGAGAACACGTTGCAGGGGCTCGTGGGTGCGCCGGTCTGGTTCACGGCGTTCTCGGACGATCTCGGTCCGATCTTGTCGGGAGCGGGAGGTCTGACTCCCTACACGGGTGTCTTTTCGGAGTGTGGCAGCGACATGATCGGGGCCGGTATCTCGTGCGGGCTCCTCGCCGCATGTGAGGGGGGACGCTTCATCCCGCACCCGGCGGCCCGAATCGCCAGCGGGCTCGCGTGTCGACTCGGAGGAGGCGGACCGCGGGGACGAAGAGACTGCGCAACCGACCTCGCGAGAGTGACCGGCTGCATCGCCAATCATCGCCTCGCGGAAGCGCGGCGCGAGGAGGCGGAGCGGCGGCGGCGCGAGGAGGCGGAGCGGCGCCCACCGATGGACGAGGAAATGCCAGGAGATCGGCGCGAAGACGGTACGCCCGACCCGGAGATGGACCCGGAGTCCGACCGAGAGGAGGAGCCCGGAAGGAGAGAGGAGGACGAGGACCTCATCGCCGGAGACCCGGACAGTGAGGATTCGGAACGTTGGGCGGACTGGGGTAGCGAGTCGCCCGGGGAAGAAGAAGGGGATCCGGGGACGTTCGAGGAGGACTCCACGCTTCCCGACGACGAATCAGGCCTTCCCGAAGAGGACCTCGCCCCGTTCGAAGACGACGGCCGTGGTGAGTGGGGCGGCGAGGACGACAACGGCGACCGCTGGGAAGACGACTGGACCGACGATTCGGGTGACGGGACCGATCCGTTCGAATCCGACGACTACGGCTGGGACGATTCCGGCTCGGAGGACTACGGCTCGGAGGACTACGGATTCGATTCCGGCGAGTACGAGGTCTGAGCCCCACGGCGGACTTCCGCGCGCGCGCCCGGCATGCAAGCCTGGCGTGACGTGAGCCCGGATGAAGCGGTCGAACGAATCGCCGCGCGCCTTCGCGACGAGGGCGCGCGGCGACGTTTTTGCGAACGGCTCGTCGATGCGGCGCTGGACCGTCCCGTGCGCGACCTTTTCGACGTCGACGAAGCGCTCGCCGTGCTCGAAGCTCTCGCCGCGAGCCCGGCGTGGGAACGATGGCTCGCCGACGCGCTGATTCCCGCCGTCGACCGCCATCGGGACGCCGAGCGTGAAGCGGGCGAGCGATTCGAGGTGCTCCTCGGTCCTCAAGCGCGAGCCGCGCTCGAAGCGTGGCTCGATCGCGTACGGCCGCCCGCGCTGCGCTGGGCGCGCGGCCTCGTCGATCCCGCGGACGCCCATGAGCTGCTCTCGCCCGTCGTGCAGCGCACGCTCGTCGCGTTCGCGCGCCGGCTGCCGCTCGGGAGCGTGCTCGACGAGAGCGCCGGCTGGATCGGCGGCCTCGCGCGTGGGATCCGGCGAGGCGTCGAGGCGAGCGGCGGCCGGCTCGTCGAGGTCGGACGGCAGGTGCTCGGTGCCGAGCTCGAGCGGCGGATCACGACGGCGGCGCGCGACTTCGCCGCCGCCGCGCTCGACGAGGCCCGCGTCGCGCTGGTCGATCGTCTGCGCAGCGCCGAGGGCCGCGCGATCCTGCGACGGATGCGCGCGCGACTGCTCGACGGGCTGGCCCGGACTCCCATCGCCGACGTGCTCGCGGACCTCGATCTGGAACCGCGTGCCGAGATGGCGGCCGCCGGTCGGCGCCTGCTCGCCGTGGCTCTGATGCGGCCCGTGCTCGTCGCCTCGGTACGCACCGAGCTCGCTCGCATCGTCGATGCGACGGCCGCAAGGCCCGTGCGTGCGCTGCTCGACGAGGCGGGCGTGCTGGAGCCGTCGCGCCGCGCCGCCGTGGCTCGGCTCGACGCGATCGTCACGTCGCTCGTCGCGGACGGAACGTTGCCCCGGCTTCTCGCCGATTGGCTCGCGGAGTGAGCGCCCCCGGCCTCGGGGCGCCGCTCGGCGCTCAGGGTGCGTCGAGGCGCCTGAACTCGATGCGGCGGTTCTGGGCGCGGCCCTCCTCGGTGTCGTTGCTCGCCACGGGCTGCGTGTGGCCGTAGCCACGCACCGTGAGCCGCGCGGCCTCGATCCCGTGCCGCACGAGCCAGTCGCGCACGGACTGGGCACGCGCCTCCGAGAGTCGCCGGTTGTAACCGGGATTGCCCTGATTGTCCGTGTGACCGCCGATCTCGACGCGCACGTCCGGATTGTCGCGGAGAATCTGCAGCGCGCGCTGGAGTGTGGCCTCGCTTTCGGGACGGATCACGGCGCTGTCGAACTCGAACGTGATGCCGTCGAGCACGAGCCGCGGACGAAGAATCGCGCAGCCATTCGCATCCACCTCCGTGCCCTGCGGCGTGTCGGGGCAGCGGTCGAGGTGCTCGAGGACGCGGTCTCGGTCGCTGTCGTCGTCGGCAGGGTCACGCCCGTTGCGGCCGTTCTGCGCCTCCCAGCCATCGGGCACGCCGCCGCCATCGGTGTCGGCGCGCCGCGGGTCGGTCTCGCCGGCCTGCATCCCGCCGTCGCGATTGGTGTCCTCGACCCCATCGGTCACGCCGTCCCCGTCCGTGTCGGGGCGCCGTGGATCGGTCTCCGTTCGGACCTCGAGGCCGTCGGAAATCCCGTCGGCGTCGGTATCTGGGTTGCGCGGATCGGTTTGGTAGCGGTTGACCTCGCGCTCGTCGGGCAGGCCGTCGCCGTCGGTGTCCACGGCCTCGACGCGACCGGCGAGCTCGAGCGAGGCTTCGACGCCGCCGTAGATCAGTGCGTCGAGCTTCTCCCGCTCGCCGCCGAACAGCAGCGCGCCGCGCACGAACAGACCCACCTGGATCGGATGCGCGACGCTCGCCTCGTATCCGGCGCCGAAATCGATCCCGAACTGGTGGCCATCGAACAGGTGCCAGCCCAGGTGCGCGCTCGTCCAGGCATTGCCCTCGTAGTCGCCGCCCTCCTCGTCGGCGTAACCTTCCTGGTTGTCGAGCAGACGATAGCGCACACCGAGCGCACCGGTCGCGTACGGCGTCCCCGATCCCGAGGCGTCGGGAAACGTCCCGAAGACGTAGCCTCCGCCTCCGAGCAATTCGAGCGCGAAGGGCGGAGAGAACTGCCAGTCCAGCGCGACCGCGCCGAATCCCGCGATCGGAACCTCCGACGATCCGGTCGCGGGGTCCGGCTCCGGAACCATGTCTCCGGCGAGCGGAACGCCGAGGGCGAGATCGACGTGCAGATTCCATGCGGCGCTCTCGGCCCTGGCGGCGGGAGGAGCCATTACGGCGAAGCCCATGCATGCGGCAAGCGCGAGGTTCGAGACTCGGGACGTCATCGCGGCGGCAGACGTAGCACGAAACGGCCGCATTCAAGCACCGGCGTGCGGCCTGCCGTCACCATGCCGTCGCAGTCGAAGGAGTGACGCTAGCGGTGGCATCGGGCGCTAACTCTGACAGCGTCGGCCAGTTTGGTTGATCGCGACCTCCAGTCGGTCTCGGTCTCGGAATCGGTCTCGGACTCGGTCTCGGACTCGGTCTCGGTCTCGGGCTCGGGCTCGGACTCGGTCTCGGTCTCGGACTCGGTCTCGGGCTCGGGCTCGGACTCGGACTCGGACTCGGTCTCGGGCTCGGGCTCGGACCTCGGACGCGGACTCGGACTCGGACTCGGTCTCGGGCTCGGGCTCGGACCTCGGACTGGCTCTCGGATCCAGGCCCTATCCCTTCCCGGAACCGCTGCTGGACCGCGGACCCGCCCGCACCGATGAAACGGTCAGCCCGACACGCAACTGCCCGCGCGACAGACCTGGCCGAGCCCGCACGCGAGATCGCACATGCCGCAGTTTTCCGGATCGGTGCTCGTGTCGGTGCAGATGCGGTCGCAGCACGTGCGGCCCCTCGGACACGGCATGTCACACCCCCCGCAGTGCCGCTCGTCCGTGTACGGATCCACGCAGATCGTACCGCACGCGATGCGCGGCGGCACGCACGTCACCGAGCAGCGGCCCGCCTCGCACACGCCACTGGTACACCGGTTGCCGCACCCGCCACAGTGGCTCGGATCCACCCGCGTATTGACGCATCGACCCCCACAGCACGTCTGACCGGTGGCGCACGACGGCCCTTCGCAGCTCCCGCAGTAGACCTCGTCGCTCGAGACGTCGACGCACCGACCGAAGCAGCACGCATGCCCCGGCGGGCATCGCATGCCGCATCCGCCGCAATGCATCGGGTCGCTGCCATGCGTGGTCACGCAGCGACCGTCGCAGCACTGTTGCGTGCCCAAGTCGCACATCCGTCCGCACGCGCCGCAATTGCGCGCGTCGGACCGCACGTCGCGGCACGTGCCGTCGCAGCACGCCTCACCGGGCTCGCAGACGATGCCACAGCCTCCGCACGCACGCCGGTCCGAGCGGATGTCGTAACAGCCGCCCATGCAGAACGCGAGCCCGCCCTCGCAGCTGCCGCGGCAGGAGCCGCCGGAGCAGACCTCGTCGGCTTCGCAGCGCCGTCCGCACGCGCCGCAGTTGAACGGATCGGCATCGATCGAGACGCACGCGTCGCCGCACCTCGCCATCGGCGCGGGGCAATCCGAATCGCAACGTCCAGAACGACAGGCCTGGCCTGCCGTGCAGGCGTTGCCGCAACCGCCGCAGTGCCGCGTATCGGAGGTCGTGTCCACGCACCCCCCCTCACACGCCGTCCGTCCGGTCGGGCAGCCCGCCTCGCAGACGCCCTCGTTGCAGACCGTGCCCGCTCCGCATCGCGCGCCGCACACGCCGCAGTTCATCGGATCGGTTCGCACGTCGACGCAGCGGCCGGCGCACTCCACCCGGTCCTCGGCGCACGCGCCGCCCTCCGAGCTCGCGTCGAGCCCGTTGCCGCCTCCGTCCGTCGTCGGACCGCCATCGATGCCCGCGCCGGAGTCGAGACCCGTACGGCCGTCGGCGCCCGCGTCGCCACCGCCGCTGGCCTTGCCCCCACAACCGACGAGAACGAGACACACCAGCGCCAACGGGCGCAACGTCATCGGCCGCATCACGGAGAGGATAGCGGCGTCCACGAGGAATTCCGACGACCCGGCCGAGGTGTACCCGGGGCGCGCATCCATCCTGGGGCACGATGCCGCCGTCGGCCGCCAGGCACGTCCGCCGCCGCGTTTGCGCTGGGATTCGAAATCTGATGGACTATCCGACGTGCCGACCGTCGGCTCCGACACGCGCCGGCCGCGGACCGCCGTGGCGGTCGTCGCGGGAGCGCTCGGAGCTCTCGCAATGGTCTCGGCTCCGGCGTGCGCCCACGGTGGCGGGGACGATGGAGCGACGTGTGCGTCGAGCGCCGACTGTCGGGGTGCGCGAGTGTGCATCGATGGACGGTGCGTCTCGCGCGCGGGATTCGACGCCGCAGCCGATGCTCGCCCGACCGACGCCGGCCGCCGGGATTCGCGGGACGACTCGGACGCGGGTGACCGCGACGCGGCGGCGGTGGACGTCGGTCCGGCGGATGCGTTGGCATCGACGGATACAGCCTGGGGAGCCGACACGGGCGAGCCTCTGGACGCGATGGGCCCGGCCGACGCGGGCGGCCGCGACGGCGGAATGCCGGCCGACGCAGGCGGGCACGATGCCGGTATGCCGGCGGACGCCGGCGGGCGTGATACGGGAAGCGACGTGGATGGGGGTGCGTCCGATGCGGGCGGGCGTGTCGATGGCGGTGCCCCCGCCCCCTGCGCCGACGGAGTCCGGAGCCCGGACGAGAGCGACGTCGACTGTGGCGGACCGTGTCCGCCGTGCGCGCGCGGTCGGATGTGCCGACGGCCCGAGGACTGCGCGACAGGAGCGTGCGAAAGCCGGCGGTGCGTCTCGTGCCGAATGACGCGACCGACCGTTTCGTCCAGTTCGGACTGTCCAGGATGGGGATGGGGTACGTTGCAGACCATCGCGGTCGACCCTCCCTCCAACCTTCGTTTCGGCGTCTACTACTCGGACTGGGGAACGTGCACGACCACCGTCTCGTTCGCCGGCGCGACGCTCAGCTCCAGCTCCGATTGCCCGGGGTGGGGATGGGGCAACGTGCAG
>JANWZI010000108.1 GCA_025054695.1 Myxococcota bacterium
GGGAACCATGTGCCGGGCTCCGAGATGCGCCGACGGCGTCGCGACGAGCGAGGCGTGGTGCTCGGGAATGGAGGCTGCCTGCCCCGAGAGCGCGCGGACGGATTGTGCGCCGTACGTATGCGCGGCGACGGCTTGTCGGACCGATTGCCGGACTTCGTCGGACTGCGTGATGGGGTTCCGGTGCGTCGATGGGCAGTGCGAGGAAGACGGTGATGGGGGCATTCCGGCGGACGCGGGCGGTCGTCCCGGGACGACGGTCAGCGGCTGCGGCTGTCGCGCACCCGGGCTTGCGCCGGACACGGGGTTGGGGCTCGCATCGACGCTTGGGGGCGTCGTTCTCCTGGGTCGCAAGCGCCGCCGTCGCTGAGCCGGGGGCCCGCGCATCCTCGGGAGGCCTGACGACGCCGCTCACCAGGTTAGCGACGGGCGTTCGAGTCCAATCCGCGGTCCGATTTGCGGAGCCCGAAGGCGAGTTGGGGGCAAGGATGCATTGGCGAGGTCGCACGTGCGCCCTCGGGCGCGCATCGCACTCGCGGATATCTCTGTCTTCGATGGCGCTCGTCACGACGCCGAATGGCGCGTACGAGGGGGCCGGCACGGCCGCCGCGCAGCCGCTCGGCCCACGTGCGTTGCGGAACGAGCCCGACTTCGAAGGATTCCGAAACGGTGGTGGCTCGATGGGTGAAGGGGGCCCGGGGCCTGGTGCAATGAGGGAAGAGGGCTGTGGTTGTCGGATGCCGGGCCGCGAGGCGGACGGGAGGTTGGCGGTGGGGTCGATGCTGGTGGGGCTCGTGCTGGTCGTTGGGTGGCGCCGACGGCGTGGTTGAAGCGGAAGGGCGCAACGGCGACATACATGAGGTCGGGCGCAAGGGCCGGCGAGCTCGAGAGCGCCTCGGGTCGAGAGGGGGGGCGGAGCCTAACGACGCTCGTCGGGTGACTCGGTAGCGGGCACGGGCCGGCGTCCGGCTCGGGCTTGGGTGCGGTCTCCGACTCGAGCTCGGAGTCGGACTCTGTCTCGGCCTCGGGCTCGCGTTCGGACTCGGGCTCGGTCTCGGACTCGCGCTCTGGCTCCGACTCGGACTCGGACTCGGGCTCTGTCTCGGACTCGGGCTCGGACTTCATCTCGGACTCGGGTACTGACTCGGCCTCGGTCTCGGGCTCGCGTTCGGGCTCGGACTCGTACCGCACGGAATCTCGTCGTCGAGGCCCTTGGGCGGCGGTGTTTGCATTTATGTGCATCGATGAATATAGCTTTCGTGTGCCCGACGCACCGGTCCGCGCGCTCGACCGCTGGGAGCTGTACCGGGTGCTCGGCGAGCCGGTCCGGCTGCGCTTGCTCGCCCTCGCGGCCGCCGAGGAGCTCGGCGTCGGCGAGCTGGCCGAGCTGGTTGGAGAGAGTCAGCCCAGCGTCTCGCGTCACGTCGCGGCCTTGCGTGATGCGGGGCTGGTTCGCGTGCGGCGCGAGGGCCAGCGCGCCTACGTCTCGGCCGCGCCCTCGAGCCAGAAGGACGCGGTCGTCCGGGACGCGCTCGAGACGGGTCGTCGACTCGTCGAGTCCGACGGCTCGCTGGCGCGCGTTTCGCGCATCGTCGGAGCGCGCGACGAGGCGGCACGCGCGTACTTCGCGACGGCTCGCGACCGAGAACGGGCGGCCGCGCTTCCCGCCGAGCTTCGCGTCTACATGCGCGCGCTCGCGCCGCTGTTGCCGCACCGCGCGCTCGCCGTGGACGTGGGCACCGGCGACGGCCCGTGGCTCGAGTTGCTCGCGCCGTTGTACGAGCGCGTGCTCGCGGTCGACCGCTCCGAGGCGCAGCTTGCCGCCGCGCGCCGCCGCGCCGAGCGTCTGGGCGCCTCCCACGTTCGATTCCTCCGCGCGGGCTGGGACGATCCCGTCGTGATTCGTCGCGTGGGACAGCCCGGCGCCGATCTTGTCGTCGCCGCCCGCGTCCTGCATCACGCGCCGAGCCCCCCGTCCGCCATCGCCTGCTGGGCCAGGCTGCTCGCGCCCCACGGGGTACTGCTCGTCCTCGACTACGCGCCGCACGGGGACGAGCGCATGCGCGAGCGCCACGCGGACCTGTGGCTCGGCTTCGCGCGGGACGATCTCACGCGCTGGAGCCGGCGTGCGGGACTCGACGCCACCGTGCTATCCCTGCCGCCCATCGGCGGCTCCGACGCCCCGGACCGACACCTGTCCTGGCACGCGCTTGTCGCGCGCCGCGACCGCAACCCCGCGAGGACCTCATCATGAGCACGACCGTGACGACTCCGACGATCCCCTCGACCCCCCCCACTGCCTCGGCCGCGACCGGGCGCGCGCCGCGCTTCAAGGTGGCCGATCTCTCGCTGGCCGATTGGGGCCGGCGCGAGATCGCGATCGCCGAGACCGAGATGCCGGGCTTGATGGCCCTGCGTGCCGAGTATCGCGACCGGCAGCCGCTGCGCGGCGCACGCATCGCTGGCTGTCTGCACATGACGGTGCAGACGGCGGTGCTCATCGAGACGCTGCGCGAGCTGGGCGCCGAGGTGACCTGGTCGAGCTGCAACATCTACTCGACGCAGGACCACGCCGCGGCGGCCATCGCGCGCGCCGGGGTTCCCGTGTTCGCGTGGAAGGGTGAGACCGAGCAGGAGTACTGGTGGTGCATCGAGCAGCAGTTGCAGGCGTTCGAGGGCGGACGGGGGCCCAACCTGCTGCTGGACGACGGCGGCGACCTGACCGCGTTCGTGCACGAGAAGCGGCGCGACCTGCTGCCCGGCATCGTGGGACTGTCCGAGGAGACGACGACGGGGGTGCACCGCCTCTACGAGATGTCGCGCAACGGCACGCTCGCGGTGCCGGCCATCAACGTCAACGACTCGGTCACCAAGTCGAAGTTCGACAACCTGTACGGCTGCCGCGAGTCGCTCGTCGACGGCATCAAGCGCGCCACGGGCGTCATGCTCGCGGGCAAGGTCGCCGTCGTCTGCGGCTACGGCGACGTCGGCAAGGGCTGCGCGCAGGCGCTGCGCGGACAGGGCGCGCGCGTGCTCATCACTGAGATCGATCCGATCTGCGCCCTGCAGGCCGCGATGGAGGGCTACCAGGTGGTCACCATGGAGGAGGCGGCGCCCATCGGAGACATCTTCGTGACGGCCACGGGCTGCATCGACGTGATCACGGGCGAGCACATGCAGCGGATGAAGAACGAGGCCATCCTCTGCAACATCGGCCACTTCGACGCGGAGATCCAGATGAGCTGGCTGCTGGACCCGCGCAACGGCATCCGCGAGGAGCCCATCAAGCCGCAGGTCGACCACTTCGTCTTCCCGGACGGCAAGAAGCTCATCGTCCTGGCGCGGGGGCGGCTCGTGAATCTGGGCTGCGCGAGCGGGCACCCGAGCTTCGTGATGTCCAGCTCATTCAGCAACCAGGTGCTCGCGCAGATCTCGCTGTTCACCGAGCCAGGGCGCTACGAGCGCGGCAAGGTCTACGTGCTGCCCAAGGAGCTCGACGAAAAGGTGGCTCGGCTGCACCTCGACAAGCTCGGTGTGCGACTGACACGCCTGACGCCGAAGCAGGCGGCCTACCTCGGCGTGCCGGTCGAGGGTCCCTACAAGCCCGACTGGTACCGCTACTGAGCGGTGGCCGGCGGCGTTTCTCGGACTCGGTCTCGGACTCGGTCTCGGACTCGGGCTCGGGCTCAGGCTCGGACACGGACTCGGACTCGGAGTCAGTCTCGATCTCGGACTCGGTCCCGAAGCCGAACGATTCCCGTCGAGCCGAGCCTCGGGGGCGCGGCGATGTGATAGAAGGGCGCCTCATGCTTCGCACACGCGTGCGACGGGACGCCGTGGGGTCGAGGTGACGCGCCCGGTACGCAACGCGGTCCTGGGGCTTCTTCTCGTCGGAATGGCCGCGGGCGTGGTCGCATGGGTGCGGCGCACCGACCGGCTCGGGGCGGACGTGCTGCGCGCGGTGCCCGCCGACGTCTGGCTCGTCGCGCGGATCGACGCGCGCGCGTGGATCGATTCGACGAGCGCGGCTCGCCTCCGCGAATGGATCGACGCGCGACTGGACCGCGGGCTCGTGCGCCGCACGTGCGGTTTCGATCCGTTCGAGGCGGTGCAGACCGTGGTGCTCTTCGCACGCCGCGACGAAGGGGCCGGGCTCGTCGCCGTGGGCGACCTCGACGCCGACCGTCTCGGCCTCTGTCTGCGGATCCTGCTCGACGATCCGTTGCGTCCGGTGCGCGCGGTCGACATCGACGGTCGGTCCGCGATCGCGGTCGGTCGCGCCCGGGCGCTGTTCGTCACGAGAGACGCGCTCGTGGTCGCCGACGAGCCGACCGTGCGTGCGGTGATCGACGTCGTCGAGCGTCGCGCGCCGTCCGTCGCGACCGATACGCGCATCGCCGCGCTGCGCGCACGGTTGGGCGATGCGCGGGCCGCGGAGTTGCTCGTGCTCGCACCCGACGCGTGGCGACGCGGCCTGCACGAGCACCTCGAAGGCCCGTTGCGTCCGCTCGCCTCGATGGGCGCGGCCGGCATGAGCATCGAGCGAGCCGCCGAGGCGAATGTCCGGGCGGCCATCGACGTCGGGGATGCCGCGGGCGCCCGTCGAGCCGCCGAAGCGCTCTCCGAGGCCATCGGCCGGGTCGGTGGGGGCTGGATCGCCGCGCTTTCCGCGGAAGGCCGATGGCTTCGACGCGCCTCCATCCGCGCCGACGGATCGTGGATCGTCGGCGAGGTGTCGGGACCTGCCGGCGAGCTGGACACGCTGATCGAGGCGCTCGCACGCCGGCTCAGCGAGGCGCGAGGCGCGGGCACGGAGCCAGACCCGCTCGCGGGCGACGGCCCGATGGCCGACGAGGTGATCGGGCCGACCGGGCAGGGCGGGACGGGAGAGCCGGATGCGGCCGTGGTGAGCCCGGCTCCCGCTCGTTCGGGCGAGTCCGCACCCTCGTCGTCGCCTGCCTCGAGGGGCCGGCGCACGAACGGGGACGCGCGATAGAGGCGGGACCCTGCGCGGTGGTGCGTCGCGCACCACGCGGTCTACACGTCGGTTATGCTCGAGCCGTGGGGCACGTGACGGCGTTCCTTCTCGGAGTCGGTCTCGCCGGCGGGTGCGGGCCACGGCCCGAGGACGCACCGCTCGTGCGGACCACGCGCGCCGATGCCTCGATCCGCGACGCGGGTCCGATGGATGCCGGCCCCGTCGACACCGGCCCGCCCGTCATCCCCGACGAGCCCCTGGAGCCGTGGGACGAGACCGACGCCGGCCCGCTCAGCGGGCTGTGGGCCGTCGAGGCCGTGGTCCGCGCGCGCATCGTCGTCGACGTGGAGTCGCGTCAGCTCTTCCGCCTGCGCGTGTTGCAACGGGGCCGGACCCTGCGCCTTCGCACCACGGTCTGCGCCCTGCGGCTCCCCGAGGTTCGCAACGTGGCCGAGCTCGCGGTTCCCGAGCCTCTCGAGCGTGTGCTGCACACGCGGGCCATCGAGACCGAAGGCGAGTTCCTCTCGTCCGAATCGCTCGAGGGAGCGACGTTCGCTCCCGAACCGGTCGCCCTCGTGCTGGGCGCCGACGTCGGCGACCCCTTCACGGACCCGCTTCCGACCCCGGAACGCCCCGAGCGAGCGCGCGACGAGGACGACGACGGTCACCCCGGCGTGACCGTCCTCGCGCGTACCCTGCTGTGCCCTCGTCCCGAGGAAGCCTATCTGGCGCTGCGCACGGTCGCCTCGTTTTCCGCGGTTCTCGATGGATCGACGGACGTCGTCGAGGGGGACGTCGAGCCGCGGCTCGAGTGGTCCTTCTTGGGCTTTTCGGCGGAATGCCTGGCCGCGGCGCGTGACCTGCGCGTCGAGATCCAGCCGGGATCGCGCTTCGTGGCGCGCCGCGTCGGCCACGAGCAAGACGTCGACGGGAACGGAAACGTCTCCTGTCCCGAGCTGGCGTGGCACGCCTCGCGGCTCTTCGGGGAAGCGTGGTTGCCGTGACGGCGCGCGCCGCCCTCGGCTCCGGCGAGCGCGTCGGCGCGTACCGGATCGTGCGCCGCATGGCCGAGGGAGGCATGGGTGCGGTCTACGAGGCGATCGACGCGGCGGGTGGGCGTGTGGCCCTCAAGGTGCTGCACGCCGAGCACGCGAGCGACCCGGAGGTGCGTCGGCGATTTCGGCGCGAATCGAGCGTGCTCGGGGCGCTCGAGCATCCGTGCATCGTTCGCGTGCTCGACATGGGAACCGACGAAGCGAGTCGGTGCTACACGGTGATGGAGCTGCTCGAGGGCGAGACGCTCGAAGCGCGTCTCGCACGCACGCCGGCGCTCGGGACGTCGGAGCTCGCGGCGATCGTCCGCGGCATCTGCGAGGGACTCGAATGCGCGCACGCCCACGGCGTCGTGCACGGCGACCTCAAGCCCGCCAACGTCTTCCTGCCCGTGGCGGGGCCCGCGGCCGTCAAGCTGCTCGACTTCGGCCTGAGCAAGATCCTCGGCCTCGAACGGCTCACGCGCACCGGCGAGCTGCGCGGCACGCCGGCGTACATGGCGCCCGAGCTGCTCACAGGGGAGCGGGACGTGGACCGACGCGCCGACGTGTACGCGGTGGGCGTGATCCTGTATCGCGCCCTTTCCGGCCGGTTGCCGTTCGTCGAGCGAAACCCGGGGCGGCTGCTGTTCGAGGTGGTCACCGGTCGGTGTGTCCCGCTGCGCCAGGCTCGCCCCGACGTCCCGCCGGCGCTGGAGCGCGTGGTGGCACGCGCGATGGCCGTCCGCCCCGCCGACCGGTTCGAGACCGCGCGCGAGCTCGGCGAGGCGTTCGAACGGGCGATCGCCTCGCGGCCGTGACGGCGTCGGTCACGGTGCTCAATCGCGGCCACCGATGCCGGTTCGGACTCGGGCCGCGTCTCGGTTGCGGGACGTCGGCCCGACCCGCCCAGCAATCCCGCCGCATCGTGAGACGTGCGAGCACGAGCGCGCGCCGCGATCCGTCGGGCGTACGCCCGGCTCCAAGCGTCCGACACGGGCGCGCATCCAAGGCGGTGTCGCGGACCCAGCACGCACCGACGCGGGTCGGTGCGAGGAGATGAGCACGATGCCTTCGCCCTCGAACGTCGGACCGGACGGGTCGCCCCGTACGCGCCTCCTCGTGTCGATCCTCGGCACAGCCTCGCGGCGAGCAAGCCGTCCCGCACGTTCGGCGCGCTGGCTCCGGCTGTCGGCAGCCGCTGTGATCCTGGTTGCGGTCGCTCCGCCAGTCGGTGCCGTCGCGCATCACCGTGACGAGGGGTTCGTGCGCCGGTGCCGCTGCGTCCCGCCCCCCCCACACCCACCCCCCGAGCCCTGGCCTGCGCCGCGAGGCCGACTCTCCGTCCAGACCTGGCCGTGGGCACGCGTCCGGCTCGACGGCCGCGACCTCGGGGTCACGCCGCTGTACGCGCTTCACGTGGACGCGGGTCGGCACACGCTCGAGCTCGTCTCCTCGTGCGGAACGCGCACCGAGCCCGTCGTCATTCCGCCGCGAGGGCACGTGCGCGTTCGGCTGCGTCTGTGCCCGCGCCGTTGAGCCCGGTGGGGCTCGTCCGGGAGGGCGGCCCGGAGCAGGGGCCCGCGCCCGTGCTCTTCAGCGCATCGCGAGCAGGGTCACGGCCGCCGCGACGACGCCCACGGCGAGCAGCGCGACCGCACCGACGGCGAGCCAGACGATGCGGCGATTGGGTCGAGTGCGCCGTTGCGAGACGGCGGGGGCCGTGGTGACGGGCGACGGGGGTGCCGCACGGTCTGGCGTGGGCGCACGCGGTGCGCTGGCGCCGAGGGCACGTGGCACGGCCGGGGGCGAGGGAACGGCGCGCAGCGCCGCGAGCATCTCGCCCGCGTCGGCGAAGCGGTCCTCCTTGCGTTTGGCGAGCGCGCGGGCGACGACGGCCTCCAGCTCGGGGCGAAAGACGACGTCGGTGCGCGTTTCGGAGAGCGTCGGGGGCGTCTTGCTTAGGTGGGCCTGGAACATCGCGAGTCGGTCCTCTTCGACGAAGGGCCACGTCCCGGTGAGCAGCTCGAAGAGCACGACGCCCATCGAATAGACGTCGGCGCGCGCGTCGAGGCGCTCCCCGATGCACTGTTCGGGCGACATGTAAGCCGGCGTACCGAAGATTTCGCCGAACGCCGTCAACGGCTTGCCGCTGCCCCACCGTTGCTCGTCGGCGAACTTGACCAGACCGAAATCGAGCAGGCGCGCGTGCCAGCGGCCGTCGGGCAGACGTTGCACGAACACGTTCTCGGTCTTCAGGTCGCGGTGGACGATGCCTCGCCCGTGTGCGAACGCGAGGCCCGAGAGCACCTGGCCGGCGAGATCGATCGCCACGACGGGATCCAGCGGCCCGCGCTCCGTGAGCGCATCGAGCCGCTCGCCCTCGAGCAGCTCCATGACGAGATAGGGCTTGCCCGCGACGATTCCGAAGTCGTGCACGCGCAGGATGTTCGGATGCTCGAGTGCGAACAGGGCACGGGCCTCGCGCTCGAAGCGCTCGCGCTGCGACGGATCGTCGGCCAGCGCGTCCTGCAGCACCTTGACGGCCACCTGGCCGCCGCCGGCGACCTCCGCCCGGTAGACGATGGCCATGCCACCGGCGCCGAGCGGCTCGACGGGCCGGTACCGTCCGTCGATCCAGTGCCCAAGCAGTGCGTCGGCGGGCAGAGAAGGACGCGAAAGGCCCTGCACGCACGCACTCTATCCCGACGCGAGTCGGGCGCGCACCCGGTCGAGGACGAGGTCCGCCAGCGCATGCTTGTCGATGCGACCGGTCGAGGCGACGCCGTCCTCGTCGACGAGGAGGGCGACGTCTTCGTCGCCTCCGAAGCCGTCGGCAGCGAGATTGGCGACGACCAAGTCGCATCGCTTCACGCGCAGCTTTTCGCGCGCGGCCTGCTCCAGATCGCGCGTCTCGACGGCGAATCCCACCAACACGGGACGTCGCTGCCCACGGGCCGCGCGCCACGCACCCAGCTCGGCGAGGATGTCGGGGTTGCGGACGAGTCGAAGCGTCGTCTCCGTCACGCCGTCCGGCTTTTTGAGCTTGTCGGTCGACGGTTCAGCCGGCCGCCAGTCCGCCACCGCAGCGGCCATCACGATGGCGTCCTGCGCGTCGGCGCGTGCGAGAACGGCCTCGTGCATCTGGAGCGCCGAGCGCACCGCGACGTGCTCGGCTCCGGGAGGAGGCTCGAGCGCGACGGGCCCGCTGATCAGCGTCACGTGTGCGCCGCGGGCCAGCGCGCGGCGCGCCAGCGCGTGGCCCATGCGGCCGGTCGAGCGATTGCCGAGGAACCGGACCGGGTCGAGATCCTCGAGCGTAGGGCCCGAGGTGACCAGCACGCGCACGCCTTCGAGATCGGCCCCTGTGCTGGCGAGGATTCGCTCCACGGCATCGGCGATTTCGCTGGGCTCGCTCATTCGCCCCTCGCCGACCTCACCGCTCGCGAGCGGCCCGGTGACGGGGCCGACGAGACGGGCTCCGTCGTCGCGCAGACGTCGCACGGCGCGCGCGACGGGCGCGTGACGCCACATGCGCTCGTGCATCGCCGGAGCGAACAGCGTCGGTGCGCGGCAGCAGGCGAGCGTGGCGAGGACGACGTCGTCGCACAGTCCCGAGGCGGCACGGACGAGCAGGTTCGCGGTGGCGGGCGCGACGACGACGGCCTCGGCCCACGCACCGAGCTCGACGTGGATCTCGCCTCGGTGGGCGTCGCTCCACAGGTCCCGCGCCACCGGCTCGCCCGACAGCGCGGCGAACGAGAGGGGGGCGACGAACCGCTCGGCCGCCGGCGTCATCGCCACGCGCACGCTCGCCCCGCGCCGCTTCAGCTCGCGCACCAGCTCGAGCGCCTTGTACGCGGCGATGCCTCCGCCCACGCACACCAGGACGCGGCGCCCCTGGAGCGCGAGCCGCGTCGGGAAGTGGGCGCCGGCCCTCGTGGTCACGATGGGCGCATGTTCCCGCGTTCCGGCCCGCGGAGCCAGCGAACATCCGGCCGTAGCCGATACCCGGCCTGTTTTCGCGAAGCGCTCGATCGCGTCTTGACGGCCCGGAATCGCGCCGCATGGTGCTCGGTTGAGGGGATGACGATGAGAGCGACCCTTTTGGCGATTCCGTTCGTGTGGCTCGCGCTCGCCCCGGCGTCGATCGGCGCGCAGAACGGGGCGGCCTCCGATCCGACGAGCGTGGCCAGCGCGCTCGAACGCGCGTTCACGGCAGTGGCCGAGCGCGTCTCGGCATCGGTGGTGAGCATCGAGGTCGAGACCCGCGTCCCGAGACCGGCCGCGTTCGACTGGCCGTTTCCCTTCTTCCGCCCCCCGGAGCGGCCGGAAGGATTCGTGCGGGGCAACGGCTCCGGGGCCATCGTCCGATCCGACGGCTACATCATCACCAATCACCACGTCATCGAGGACGCGCACCGCATCGAGGTGCTGCTGCGCGACGGGCGTCGCTTCACCGCGTCGGTGGTGGGCATCGATCCCGGCACCGATCTCGCGATCCTGAAGATCGACGCGCGCAATCTGCCCGCGCTCGGCTTCGCGGACTCGCGCTCCGTTCGGCCGGGTCAATGGGTGGTGGCCGTCGGCTCCCCGTTCGGCCTCGACTACACGGTCACCGTCGGCGTCGTCAGCGCGGTCGGCCGCGCGGGGGTCGGCATGAACGACATCGAGGACTACATCCAGACCGACGCGAGCATCAATCCGGGCAACTCGGGCGGTCCGCTCGTCAACCTCGCGGGCCAGATCATCGGCATCAACACGATGATCGTGGGTCGAGGCTCGGGCATCGGGTTCGCCGTGCCGGCCGACATCGCCAGCGTCGTCGCCGAGCAGATCATCGCCAGCGGAACGGTGCGCCGAGCCTCCATCGGCGTCACGTTCCAGGAGCTGACGCCGGAGATCGCCTCGGAGCTGGGAATGTCGGGGCGACGCGGCGCGCTCGTCTCGTCCGTGGTCGCTGGTGGGCCGGCCGAGCGCGCCGGGGTTCGACCCGGAGACGTGATCGTGTCGGTGGGCGGCCGGCCCATCGAGGAGGGCCGCGATCTGCTGCGCGAAGTGCTGCGACGGCGCGTCGGAGAGACGGTCGAGCTGGGCCTCGTTCGCGGCGGGCAGAACATCACGCTGCGTGTCGGCACCGTGGAGCGGCCGACGCCGGGACGCGTGCGCGGGCGTCGCGCGCAGCCAGCGCCGCCGGGGCCGGCGCCGTCGGGTCTCGGGCTGTCGATGCAGTCGATCGAACCGGGCTCGCGACGCGGCGGTGGTGAAGCCGGCGTGTTCGTCACGCGCGTCGAGCCGGGTACGCCGGCTGCCCACGCCGGGTTGCGCCCCGGCGATGTGATCGTCGAGGCAGACAGGACGCCTGTGCGATCACCGGCGGACGTGGAACAGGCGCTGCGCGACGGGCGCGCCTTGTTGCGCGTGCGTCGCGGAGACGGCGCCCTCTATACCGTGCTGCGAGCTCCGTGAGGTCAGTCTCGACCGATCGGTCGGTCGGCGCTTCGGGGAGAACGGCAGTCGGGTTGCGTGATGTCGCCCACGGGCTCCCGTCTCGGAGTCGGACTCCGGCTCACGGCGGCGGTCACATCGGTTGACGTTACCGAGGGGTGTTGCGATCCCGAGCTCGAGGCCGAGGCTGAGTTCGAGTCCGAGGCCGAATCCGAGTCCGAGTCGGAGTCGGAGCCCGAGTCCGAGGCCAGGTCCGAGTCCGAGCCCGAGCCCAAGTCCGAGACCAAGTTGAGGCGCCACCGGTCAGTCACGTCGCCCCAGCTGCTCGACGCTGTGCAATTCGTGGCGGCGTGCCACGCTGGTGCGGACGATGGGTGCGGTGAAATTCTGCCCGTTCTGTCGCGAGCCCTACGAGGAGCTCGACCGCTGCCCGGCGCACGACCTTCCGCTCGTGCCGCTCGGACGTCTCCCGAAAGCGGTCGCGCCCATCGCCGACGACGATCCCCTTCCGTGGCTCGATCCACGCGGTGGGCGGTTGTGGCTTCTGGGTGCCGCAGCCGCGCTTCTGGTCGGTTTCCTGCTTCCGCTTGCATCGTGGGGCGAGGGCCGCAGCGCGACCGGGCTCGAGGTGGCAGGGCGTCGCGCGGCCAATTTCTGGGCGGTCCCGTGCGTGGGCGCGGCTTTCGTTTCGCTTCTGCTGCGTCGGCGAACGCTGCGGCAGATGCGCTCGGTGCGCATCGGGATCGGCGTGCTGGCCCTGCTCGCGGCGACGTCGCTCGGCGTGACGTTGTGGCGGATGCATCGCGGCGCGCTTCCCGACGGCATCGTGCCCGGCGCGGGAGCCTGGCTCGTTGCGGTCGGGTGCATGCTCGGGATCCTCGCCGCACTGCGCTACGGCGTCGCGCCGATCCGAGGGCGCGGGCCGTCCTCCGGTTCGCAGGAGGAAAGCTGACCTCCAGGGTCACGCCGAGCCGAGCGGCGCTGCGCGAAAGACGGAGCGGGGGCTTGTGCGTGGGTCGGAGATCCGGGGGTGCGGCTTCGGGAAGCGGCCTGCGGTCGCGAACCAGAGGCCGTCCTGAGCGGCGAGACCGCGGGCGCGCTCGACGCCACGTCAGCCGACCGGTGGGCGACCGTAGAGCGGTTCGAGCCGTCCGACGTCGTCGGGACCGCGCGCGCGAAACAGGGCGGCGCCCAGACGGGCGAGGGCGTCCGGCGGAG
>JANWZI010000109.1 GCA_025054695.1 Myxococcota bacterium
GAGGCCCGTTTCATGCTCGAGGAGGCCGCATCCAATCCGTTCGTCGCCCTGCTCGGACTCGCCGACGCGGTGCGCGCCGTGCGCGTGGAGGTCTCCGGCAGCACGCTCCGCGTTTCGGCGCACTGGGACGAGCCCACGGTCGGGCGCCTGCTCGATCAGGCCGGCCTGCTCGCCGGGGCGCTGCGTGCCCTGGGGGACCCGAGACGAGCCCCGTCGACCGCCTCGCCGTGAGCGTGCGTTGGCGGATTGAAGGCCCCGCACGGCCGCTTCGGGGACGGCTGCGCGTGCCGGGCGACAAGTCGGTCGCGCACCGGGCTTTGGTGCTCGCCGCGCTCGCCGACGGGGAAAGCCGAATCGAGGGGCTTCCGGACGGGCTCGACGTGCGATCCACCGCCGCCGTGCTCGCGGCTCTCGGCGTGCGCGTCGATGGGCCCGACGGCGTCGGAGCCGCGCGCGTGCGCGGCGTGGGCTTCGGCGGGCTGCGCGCGCCGAGTGGGAGCCTCCAGTGCGGCAACTCGGGCACGACGATGCGCCTGCTGACGGGGCTGCTCGCCGCCCAGCCCTTCGATTGCCGGCTGGACGGGGACGCTTCGCTGCGCCGTCGCCCCATGCGCCGCATCGTCGAGCCGTTGCGCGAGCGCGGAGCGCGTGTCGGTGGGCGGCTCGTCGGCGACGAGCTGTACGCACCGCTCGAGATCGAGCCGTCGGGTCCCGACCGGCGCCTCGGTGGGCTCCAGTGGGCGCTTCCCGTCGCGAGCGCGCAGGTCAAGGGCGCGTTGCTGCTGTCGGGTCTGTACGCGACCGGCCCCACGGTGGTGCGCGAGCCCACGCGCTCACGGGACCACACCGAGCGCATGCTGCGTGCCCTCGGCGTGCCGGTCTTCGCGGACGGCTCGAGCGTGCGGCTCGACCCGGTGCAAGGGCGCGGCGGATGGAACGGATTCGACTGGCCCGTGCCCGGCGACGTTTCGTCCGCGGCGTTTCTGCTCGCGGCAGCGCTCGTCGTGCCGGGTAGCCATGTGGTCGTCGAGGGCGTCGGCGTGCATCCGACGCGCACGGGTCTGCTCGACGTGCTCCGCGAGATGGGCGCGCCGGCCGCGGTGGCGTCGAAGGGCCGTACGCCGTACGAGGAGCCGATCGGGGACATCGAGATCCGACACGCGGCGCTCCGCGCCGGTCGCGTAGACGGGGAGCGGCTCGTGCGCATGATCGACGAGGTGCCCGCCTTTGCCGTCGTCGCGTCGTTCGCGCACGGCATCTCGGTCGTGCGCGACGCAGCCGAGTTGCGCGTCAAGGAGAGCGATCGGATCGAGGCCTTGTGCGCCGTCCTCGGAGCCTTCGGCGTGCGCTGCGCGGCCGGGGTCGACGTTCTGCACGTCGAGGGGCCGGCGGCGCTGCGTGCGGCGCGCGTCTCGAGCGCGGGCGACCACCGCATCGCGATGGCTGCGGCCGTGCTCGCCCTGGCGGCCGAAGGCGAGAGCTTCGTCGAGGACGTCGCGTGCGTGCGCACGAGCTGGCCTGGATTCGTGGACGCGCTGCGTTCGCTCGGGGCGGCGATCCACGAGGAGGTGCAGACATGAGTCGGCGTCGGCCCATCGTGGCCATCGATGGTCCGGCGGGAGCCGGCAAGACGAGCGTCGCGCGCGCGCTCGCTGAGCGGCTCGGGTGGCTTCGCCTCGACACGGGCGCGCTGTACCGCGCCGTCGCCCTCGCCGCGCGGGAGCGGGGCGTAGACTGGAACGACGGCCCTGCGCTCGGGCGGATGGTCTCGGGGCTCGATCTCGAGGTCGAGGCCGCGCCGGGGGGGCGATCACGCGTTCGGATCGACGGCCGGGACCGTTCCGACGAGCTGCGGCTGCCGCAGATCGCACGCGGCGCGAGCGACGTGTCGCGACATCCGGAGGTACGGGCCGCCTTGCTGGACGTGCAGCGGCGTGTCGGGCGCGAGGGGGCCCTGGTGTGCGAGGGGCGGGACATCGGCACGGTCGTGTTTCCCGACGCGGAGCTGAAGGTATTCCTGACGGCGAGCCCCGAGGAGCGGGTGCGTCGACGCATCGCGGAGCTGCGCGCGATGGGAGTGCAGGTCGACGAATCCGCGATGGCGTCGGAGATCGCCGCCCGCGATGCGCAAGACAGCACGCGTGCACTGGCGCCGCTGCGCCCGGCGCCGGACGCCGTCGTGCTCGACACGACGGACATGCCGCTCGAGCGGGTCGTCGAGCTGATCGCGGCTCACGTCGCCCGACTCTCCGGTGGCGTCGCGGGCACGGGCACCGGGCCCGACGCGGGTTGACGCAGGTTGCGCGCGCGACTAACAGGCGCTCCGCAAGGAGGAGCCATGAAGAAGTGCATCCGAGCAGTGAGCGCGTGTTTTGTGCTCGCGGGCTGCGGCGGCGCGCTGCCAGGTTCGGGAGCAGCGGGGATCGGGGCCGAGTGCCGGGGTGACTTCGGCGAGTCGCCGTCCGCCAAGATCCTCGAGACCTTCCTCGGTGCCTCGGCGGATTTCGTCGATACGGCCGCGAGCCTCGAGGGCGAACTCGTCCAGGCGTGCCGGGACATGGCGCGCGAGCTCGGGCTGCCGGAGGCGGGCGGGACGGAGGGGGCGCGGGCGGCCTGCGAGCCCGTCTCCGTCAAGATCCGCGAGGAAATGCAGGCGCTGCGCGCCGAGGCGAACCTCGCCGTTCGTGTCGCGTCGACCCCTCCGGTCTGTGAGGTCAGCGTCGACGCGTATGCGAGGTGCGCCGGCGAATGCGACGTGAACGTCGATCCGGGACAGGTGGATGTCCAGTGCGAGGGGGGCGAGCTACGGGGCGGATGTTCGGGCGAGTGCACCGGGCGATGCGCGGTGCAGGCCTCGGGCTCGTGCAGTGGGTCCTGCGAGGGGACGTGCTCCGGAGGATGCACGGGCACGTGCCAGGGGCGTTGCGAGGGGACGTGCCGTGCGCGCGCGGCCGACGGTTCGTGCAACGGCGCCTGCGAGGGAACGTGTCACGGCACGTGCTCGGCCGGCTGCCGGGGAAGCTGTCAGGGACAGTGCGTGGTCGAGGCGCGTGCGAGCTGCTCGGGCGAGTGCCGGGGAAGCTGCTCCGTGGCGTTCACCGAGCCGCGCTGCACCGGCACCGTCCGCCCGCCGAGCATGAGCGCGGAATGCCAGGCGGCCTGCGATGCGAAGCTCGAAGCGCAGGCGCAGTGTCGACCAGGCGAGGTGACGGTGGTCGTCGATGGCAACGCGACTGGCAACGCGGCGGAGCGGCTGGCGCGGCTGCGACAGGTTCTCGAGGTCGGCCTTCCCGTCGTCGGTCGCGTGGGGGCGAAGCTGCAGCGACTCGCCCGTACCGGCGAAACCATCGTGCGCGTCTCCCGCGATCTGCCGAACGCCGTGGGCGATCTGGGCGCCAACGCCGTCGCCTGCGCGTCGGCGGCCGTCGGTGCGTTGCCCCGTGCCACGGTGCAGGTGTCCGTGAGCATCGAGGTGAGCGCGAGCGTCAGCGCCTCGGCGGGCGCGGGCTGAGCGCTTCGACGCGGCCCTCGCGAGGCGTGGGCGAGCGCGGCCGACTGGCCTGCGGGCCGATCTTCGGGCACGAGAATTCGCATGGGCGCGGCTGCAGCGCTGCTCACGGCCGTGCTGGCCACCGGAGTCGGTGCCGGGCTCGGTCTGCAGCGCCGGCCGAGCGACCTGCTGCTCGCCGCGGTGCAGGCCTTCGCCGTGGTGGCGGCGGCGGGCGTCTCGTTGCTGGTCGTCCTGCCCGAAGCGATCGATGCCATCGGCGCCGTCGCTCTGCTGATCTGTCTGCTCGGTGCGCTCGTGCCCGTCGTTGTGGAGCGCATCGCGAGCGGTCTGGGACGGGATCACGGACACGGCGGGACACCGACGCAGGCCAACCACGACGTCGGGTTGGGGCTCGGGTACGCGGCGCTGCTACTGCACAATGCCGTCGAGGGCCTCGCGATGGCGGGCGTGGGGGTCGACGAGCGCGGACCGCGCTGGGGGCTGCTCGCGAGCATTGCGCTGCACACGGTGCCGCTGACCACGATCATGGTGCTCGCGTATCGCGCCTGCCGTGGTGCGCAGGTGGCCACGTGGCGCGCGCTGGGTCTCGGTGCGGCCATGGGAGGCGGCGTTCTGCTCGGGGCCGTGACGTCTGGCGAGGTCGTCGCACCTGTGGAACCGTGGCTCGCGGCGGCCACGGCGGGGCTATTGCTGCACGTCGTCGCGCATGACGTATCGGCCCTGCCGTCGCGAAGCCGCCGTGGTCGACCGATCGAGCTGATCTCGGTGGGCGCGGCCATCGGGCTGGTCCTTGCCTCGCTGCACATGGAGTCGCACGGCGCGGCGGCCACACGAACGGGTGCCTCGTTCGTCGCGCTCTGCGTCCAGACCGCGCCCGTGGTGCTGGTCGGCCTGGCCATCGGCGCGCTCATTCAGGCCAGCCGTTTCCAGCTCCCCGTGAGCTGGCTTCGCCCGGCCGGACCGTGGGGTGGGGCCCTCCGCGGGGCGGTCGTGGGCGCTCCGTTGCCGGTGTGCGCCTGTGGCGTGTTGCCCATCGCGGACGCGTTGCGACGCCGGGGTGCGAGCGCGGCGTTCGTCGTCGCCTTCCTGCTGGCGACGCCGGAGCTCGGAGTGGAGACCCTCGCGTTGACGGGAAGTCTGATGGGATGGCCGTTCGCGATTGCGCGACTGCTCGCGGCCGTCCTCGTCGCGGTGCTCGCAGCCGTTGCGGTCGCGGCGATGACCCGGCGAGCGACGGTGGTCGAGGCGTGCGACCCGGCCGCGTTGGTCGGCGCGTCCGGATCGTTCGGACGGCGCTGGCGGGATGCGTTCGACGAGCTCGTGCACCACACGGTGCCGTGGGTGTTGCTCGGACTGCTCATGGCGGCCCTGATCGACGTCGCCGTCGAGCCCGCGTCGGTGGCCCGGCTTGGCGGCGGCTTGCTTGAGCTCCTCTTCGTCAGCGCGATCGCGGTGCCGAGCTACGTGTGCGCGTCGAGCGCCACGCCGCTCGCGGCGGTGCTGGTCGACAAAGGGATGTCGCCCGGCGCCGCGCTCGCGGGCTTGCTGCTGGGGCCGGCCACCAACGTGGCGACGTTCGCGTTCCTGGTTCGCCGATACGGTAGGCGCGCGGCGTTCGTGGGCATCGGGGTGCTGCTCGCGGCCACGTGGGCGCTGGCCGGCATCGTATCGGCCTGGGTGCCCGTTACGCTGCGTGTCGAGCCGACCGACGTTCGCGGCGTGACGGCGGTCGACGCCGTGGCCCTCGGCGCCTTCGGGCTCGTGGTCGCGCGCGGCTTGTGGCGTTCGGGACTCGCTGCGTGGCTCGGTGACCTCGTTCGATCAATGGGCGGGGGCGAGCCCGAGGGCTTCGACTCGTGTCACGACACGAAACCTGCGGGGCTGTCGGGGGCCGGATGCGCTTCGACCCACTCGGCGGAAGGGACCGGCGGCCATGGCGGTTGCCCCGCAGCTGATCGAGCGCACCAGCACGCCGAGTGAGGGCGTCGTTCGGATGCGCCGTTCTGAAAGCGCTGACGGCGGCGGTCACTCGGGTTGACGTCACCGGGGGGCGTTGCGAGACACCGAGTCCGAGTCCGAACCGGAGACCGAGACCGCTCCGGAGACCGAGTCCGAACCCGAGACCGAGACCGCTCCGGAGACCGAGTCCGAGAGCGCGCCCGGACCCGAGACCGAGTCGGAGTCCGGGACCGAGGCAGAGTCGGCGGCCGAGTCGGAGCGCAAGTCCGAGCCCGAACTCGCGACTGGATCCGAGTCTGAACCGCCGTCAACGTGACTGTCGCGTCGAGGCGACCAACGGACATGGGGCCCGGCCGTGCGGCGTCAGCATGTCGGACCGAGCTCGGGATCGAGCGAATCGACTCTCGCCCTCACGCGCAGCGCACGGTGATATCGTGCGCGTGCGCGGCATCCGTCGACGATCGAACCATGACCGTCCGCCCGGCCCTCAGGTCGGCGAAGTGCGCGGCGGTCAACGTGACCGTGTGCGGGTGCCTCGACGTTCCCTGAATGCCGTAGGTCTTTTCGACGCCCGCCTCGACGTCCGCCGCGGTCACGGTCATCTCGTGGCCGTGATTGTCGCCGATGGTGACGCTCGGGCTCGTGCACGAGGTGCCTCCGCCGCCCTCCATGGCCATGCTCGCGTCGTCGGGCATGCGACCATCTTCGCGCTCGGTGGCGTCCGGTTGGGCCCCGTCGTCGGGAGCGGCGCGGTCCATCGCGACTGCATCGACGCCCGTGTCGCTCGGGGCCGCGTCGCGTGCGGCATCGGTCGCGGCGTCCCGACCCCCCGGCCCCGGCGGCTCGCCCTCTTGGCCGCAACCGACGAGGCCCCTGGCGAGCGCGCTGGCGCCCGCCGACGCCGCGATTACCTTGAGAAATTCCCGTCTCGAGTGAAGCATGCGGCGAGCGTAAACGAGCGGATTGCGAGCGTCAAAGTCGACCTCGCAACCTATGCTGGAGGCCTACGGAAACGGAGCTTCAGCGTTTCTCGTCGTCCGCCTTTGAAGGACGATCGTCCGATTTCGCGCGAGACGAAAGCACGCCCTGGACGGCATCGCTCAGCGTGCGTGTCAGCCTCCGGACTTCCTCGGTGACCTGCTGCGCGATGGGCTCGGCAGCCTCGGCCACCTTCCCGATGATCCGTTCCGTCTGTCGGCCCGCCTGCTGAACGGCCGGTTCGGCCGCGGCGCGTTCGAAGAGAATTCGCGCTGCGTTCCGGAGGTGCTCGACGGCCTCGAGCAGTTCCTTGCGGGCCCGAGGCAACGCGTCGCTGCGCGGAGAGGGGGTTTCCGGCTCGGCCATGACCGCACGGTAACCATCTCCCCCGATGTCGCAACCCGGTTGTCCGTTCCGGATCCGCTCGCTCGGATCGGGCGAGCGGATTTCCCTCCACGACTCGGTCACGGTCTCGGTCACCGACTCGGTTCCGGTCTCGGACTCGCGCTCGGCCTCGGCCTCGGAACGCGCGACGCCGCAACCAGCCCCGTCGGGCCGTTGGCAAATCGCGCCGCGCCGTGTTCGGACGGCGAATGTCATCCCCGCCCTCGGCGGCTGAGGACGTGGACGCTGCGACAGCTCGGTCGACTGCTCACGCCGCGGCATTGGAAGTAGTCTGCGAGCGGTGTGTCGGTCAGGCCACGTCACGCTCCGGAGCGCACGGGCCGTACTTTCGGCGACGTGCGCGGCGTCGGCCCCGGAGGTGGAGTGCCGTCGATCTACGTCGTACGCTGGCCGGTTCCGATGTGCGCCGGGGAGTTGCCAGACGGCCTTACGGCGTGTCGTTCACGGCTCTTCGTGGACAGTCGCGACGGCTCGCAGGGCATGCCGGTGATGGTGTTCGAAGCCGCGCGCGAGGTGCGCGCCAGCCACGGCGCGACGATGCTGCCGGGCGCCGCGGTTCTCCTGGGCGGAGCTGTATCCCGTTCGTTCGGGGGCGTGGCCAGTGACTGCTCTGGGCGGTAGCGAGGTGCTCGAGATGATGTGGCCACCGTGGAGGCCGTGATCCCATGACGAACCCGGGAGCTTTCCTCGATCCGCGGCGGCCTCGCGAGCCCGAGCATTCCGGTCGATCGGCCTCGGCGTGGACTCTCGTTTCGTGGTTGCGACCCGTTCGATCTCGCCTCGCGACCGGCGTGCACCGGGTGCTCGCCGCTCTTCCTGCGCCGTGGGTGGCCTCCGATTGGGCGCCGACCTTCCTCATCGGCTGTGGTCGATCCGGGACGACCATCCTCGGAGAGTTGTTCGGGAGCCACCCCGACGTCGTCTACCTCAACGAGCCCCGCTACCTTTGGCGTGCCGTCGATCCCCGCACGGACGTCTGGAGCCCGAACCCGCATCGACGCGGAGCCCGGCTTCGCATGGACGAGAACGATGCGGATCCGATCCGGTGTGCCCGCTATCGGCGTGTGTTCTGGTACCGCGCACGATTGTCCGGGCGACGGCGCCTACTCGAGAAGACGCCCGTCAACGTGTTTCGTCTCCGGTTGATCCGTCACGTCTTCCCGAAGGCCCACTACCTGGTCATCCATCGACATCCGCTCGACGTGGCCCGCTCCATGGCCCGCCAGCCAGGGTGGTTCTCGTCCCATGGGGCCTTTCGGTGGTGTCAACTGCGCGAGCTCGCGCTCGCCGATGGCTTCGAGGCCGACTGGCTCGACGGCGTGCAGACCGACCTGGAGCGTGGAATCGTCGAATGGACGCTCGCGATCGGGGCCATCGAACGCGATCGGCCCGACGGCGAATCCGGGCGGGTCGTGACCGTCCGTTACGAGGACTTGCTGCGGGATTCACGGGGACACCTCGAACGGCTCGCGCGCCACATGGGGCTCGAACCGAACCCACGGTGGTCGTCGCAAGCTTCTGCGCGACTGCTTGCCCCGAAGCCGGGCGCGGGGCCGTGGCCGTCTCGATGGCACCCACGGACGCTCGAGCGCATGCATCGCCTGGGTTACGCGCCGGACGGGAGCACACAAGACGTCTCCGAGGGGGCGTGACGGAGGCACCCGGATCGCTCGACCTGCCGGGCGCCGTCGTTTCGGGCTCGGCGCGCGACCGACGACCGGCTCACCCCTCGTGCGCGATCGTCAGCGGGGCATGCAGATGTATCCGACTGGCGTCTCGCCCGTGCGCGCTTCGACGCACTCGAATCCCCTAGAACAGACCAGCGCGTCGTACGTGCAGTTCTGGTAGCAGATTCGCAACCCCCGCGGGTCACCGGCGAGCTCGAAGCACCGGCCCGCCCCGGCGCAATCGCGGTCCTCCTCGCACCACGTACTGCAGAAAGCCCCCCGGCCGCCTTCCCACACCACCTCGAAGCAACCGTCCGCCGCGCCCGTGCAATCACGCATCGAGACACACGGTTCGTACAGCGCGGCGTAGTCTCGTCCTCCGACGCACGCGCCCGCGCCCCAGGCCACCACCACGGCGAGCCACGCACGCACGTCCATCACCATGCACGACGCGTCGGCGTTCGTCGAGGGGGGCAGGCGCGCGGGGCGCACACGGTCAGCGTTCCTCGACCCGACGTGTCGCGACCAGTTCGGTGACTTCCTTGGCGGGGGAGCCGACGTTGATCGAGGCTTCGACCCCACCGAGCGCGAGGACGGCATCTCCGAGCCCGGCCAGCAGGGCCTGCCAGGCGGGGCTCGAGGCGAGCAGCGCACAGTCGCTGACCCGGAGCACGACCCGTTCCAGATCTTCGTGGGCTACCGTCATCGCGCCGGCATTGCGCGTGGTCGAGCGCCACAACCAGGGTCCGACGCGCGCCAGGCGTCTCAAATCGCCCGCGTAGGCTCGCGTCCAGGAGCGCAACGGCGGCCCGATCGGGCCGGACGCCGACGCGATCGCGGCCTCGTCGAGACGCGAGGCGCTCAGTGCTCGAAGCGCGTCGAGCCCGATCTCTGCTGCGGCGGCGCTGGCCAACGCCTCGTGCTCGAACGCCGACACCCATCCGTGCCAGCTCGCGTGCCGCAAGGTTTCGAGGACGAGGGGGTTTTCCGCCGCGAGCCGTGCTTCGATCGCGGGCCACAGCTTGCGCTCGACGAACGTGGCCTTCAGGCCCAGGGTCATCGCTGCGGCGACCTGCGCGCGGAGAACTACCCCGCTCCGAGGCTCCGTCGAACTCGGATTTTGCTCCCTGTGCTGGCGCCCCACGCGTCGGCGATTCTAGCGAAAAGGCGCTGTGCCGCAATCAGCTTTGAGATCGGATCTTGCGAATTTCTTCGGTGAGCTGCGGCACTGCCGTGAACAGGTCCGCCACCCAGAAGTAATCGGCGACCTGGGCGATGGGGGCCTCGCGGTCCTTGTTGATCGCGACGATCGTCTTGCTGCCCTTCATGCCCGCCAGGTGCTGGATGGCGCCGGAGATCCCGACGGCGACGTAAAGCTTCGGTGCGACGACCTTGCCCGTTTGTCCGACCTGCAGGTCATTGGGGACGTAGCCGGCGTCGACGGCGGCACGCGAAGCCCCGACGGCGGCGCCGAGCACGTCGGCGAGCGGCTCGAGAACCGTGCGGAACGCCTCTGCGCTCTTGAGCGAGCGGCCGCCGGAAACGACGATGTCCGCTTCCGTCAGTTCCGGCCGTTCCCGTCGCGCGGCTTCGAGCGATACGAACCGGACCCGCGCGGCGGCCGGATCGGGCTCGGGCTCGACGGTGTGCAGGGGCGAGGTGCCGCCGCTCGGAGCGGCCGCCTCGAACTCGGTCTGCCGCACGCTGACGGCATGCACCGGCGTCGTCGGCACGCACCAGGCGAACACGTTTCCCGCGAACATCGCGCGCCGGTACCGGAGCCGGCCGCCGTCGGCTTCGACGGCGAGCACGTCGCTCGCGACGGCGGCGCCCAGCTTGGCCGCGACGCGTGGGATGAGGTCCTTGCCGAAGGCGGATGCGGTCGCCACGACGACGCCGTGGCCTCGCTCGCGAGCCACCCGCGCGACCGTGGCGGCGATCTTCTCGCACACGTAGCCCCCCGGCACCTGGCAGGCCAGGCGGGTGCGCGCCCCGTAGCCGTCCACGTCGGCGGCGGCAGCCGTCGCGTCGTCTCCGGCGATCAGCACGTCGTACGCTCCCCCCGTCGCTTCGGCAACGACGCGCGCGAACGCGATCGCCGACATCGTGGTCTTGCGCACCTTGCCGTCGAGCAGCTCGGCGACCACCAGCACGTCCGTCATCGTCGTCCTCCCATCCGTCGCGTGCCTTCGGACGGTGCCCCGCGTCTCACAACACCTTCGCCTCGGTTCGAAGCCGCTGCACGAGCTCCGCGGCGCTCTCGACGAAGCGCACCTGACCCGAGCGCGCTGGCGGCAGCGCGAATCGCTCGTACCGACACGTCGGCGTGGCGTCGACGCCGAGCGCCTGCAGGCTCGTCTCCTCGATGGGCTTCTTCTTGGCGGCCATGATGCCCTTGAGCGAGGCGTACCGGCCCGTGTCGCTCTGCGGATAGGCGAAATCGTCCGGGGTGACGCCGTTGCGCACGGCCGTCGGCGCGAGGATCCGGTCGGAGACGGTGACCACGGCCGGACCCTCCAGGTGCAGTGTCGCGACGCCCGTGTCGAGCTCGCGGGCCACGGTGAAGGTTTTGCCGCCGTCGCGCGTTTCGATGCGGCAGGTGAGCGTGGACATCGGCCAACCGAGCATCTCGGCGAGAATGCCTCCGACCGCGCCCGACTCGCCGTCGACCGTCGCCTTGCCGAGCAGGACGAGGTCCGGCCGCTCGCGCTCCACCAGGACGCGCAGCGTGCGGGCGACCACCCACGCGTCGAGCTGCTCGTCGTCGGCGAGCACGAGGATGCCCCGCTCGGCGCCCATCGCGAGCGCTTGCCGAATGGTCTGCGCGGCCTCCTTCGGTCCGATGGAGACGACGACGATCTCGCCGAGCCGCTCGCCGCTCTTGCCGTTCTCGGTCAGGCGCAAGGCCGCCTCGATCGCGTAGTCGTCGAATGGATTGGGCTTGGCCTCGAGGCCCTCGGCCAGCACGCGGCTGCCGTCGGGGGCCACCTTCACCTTGTTGGCGTTGTCGGGATCGGCGACGCGCTTGAACGAAACGAGAACCTTCACGGCCGGCTCCGCGCGGGTCGTCTAGGCGCCACGACGCGATGTGTCAAGCACGGGTTCCCGCGGCGCAGGCGACAACGCCCCCCGCAGCACGAGCTCGGCGAGCTGGTCGGCAGCGCGCCGCAGGCGGGCCGGGTCCCCGTCCGCCAGGGCCCACGTCAACGCCAGCCCGTCGAGGGCTCCCCACAGGGCTCGGGCCGCGACGCGCGGCGACAGATCGGACCGGATGCGACCCGCCTGCTGGCCCTCGGCGAAGACGGCGGCGACGAGGTCGAGGTACCGCTGAAAGAGTGGGGCCGCGTACCGGCGCAGCAAGCGCGAGCTCTGCCGCATGTTCACGGTCACCACTTCCGCGAGGTCACGCTGGTCTTCGAGCAGGCCGAGCTGCGTGACCACCACGGCGCGCACGCGCTCCTCGACCGTCGGCAGGGCCACGAGGCGCGCGCGCAGCACGTCGAGCAGCTTGCCGAGCCGGTCCTCGAAGATCCGAACGAGCACGTGCTCCTTGTTGCGGAAGTACAGGTAGATGGTTCCGTCGGCGACGCCGGCCGCGCGCGCGATGTCGGAGACGCGCGCGGCGTAGAAGCCCTTGCGCGCGAAGACGCGGATCGCCGCGCGCAGGATGCGTTCGGACTTGTCGGCGGATCGAGGTCGGCCGTCGGACGTCGTCGCACGCACCGCCCTCACACTGAATCGCGATTCAGCTCGCGGCATGGGCCGCGCCTAACACGCGTCGTCTCCGGCCGTCAACGCGTGGGTCGTCGTGCGCGCCGTGCCGTCAGCCGTCTTCTTCCTCAACGGCGATGCGACCGAGCGCGGCCCACGTGACGGCCGCG
>JANWZI010000010.1 GCA_025054695.1 Myxococcota bacterium
GAGTTGCGGTCGGATCCTGCGCCCAAGTCCGAGCCCGAGTCCGAGCCCGAATCCGAGACCCAGTCGGAGTCAGCCTGAAACGCCAGCCTCATTGCTGGGACTGGAGCGTCGTCTTGATGGCCGACGTCGCGCGGTCGACGAGCTTGCTCGCGATTTCGAGCTGCTGGCTGTAGCGATAGACGCCGGCCTGGACCGCGAGCAGCTCTTCCTGACTGAAGACCTTTCCCGAGCGCGCGGCGCGCAAGACGCGCTCGATGTGTCGTTCGCCCTCGACGAGGTCGCGGGCCGCCGCGCGCAGCGCCTGCTCCGCGGTTCCTTCGGTTCCGGTCTGCTGTGCCCGCAGCGTGTCGGCGAAGCGTTCCGCGCCTCGCGCGGGGGCGAGAGGTTCCGGAAGGGCCCCGGCACCCGGAGCTCCGGTGGGTCGGATGGACGTGGACATGGAGTCGCTCCCTTGAGCGCCCGTTCATCGTGCGGTCGAGGCGAGCGTTGCGTCGCTCGTGGCCGGCGTGCCCTCGAGCGCCTCGCGCAGCTTGGTCAGGGCGCGGGCGTGGATGCGACTCGCCCAGGACTTCGAAATTCCGAGCTCGCGGGCGACGTCGTCGAAGTGTCGATCATGGAAATAGAAGCCCTCGACGAGTGCGCGCTCGCGCGGGTCGAGCCTTCCGACCGCGTCGTGCAGCCGACGCGCGGCCTCCCGCTCCGCGACGATATCGTCCGGTTGTCGCGAGCGGGTCGCTTCGTCGTCCTGTCCGAGCGCCGAGAGCACGTACGCGGCCGTCAGGCGTCCCAGCGTCGCGTCGAGGGCCGCGGCGGTCTCCTCGATGCCGCGCGCCCCCGGCGGGGCGGCGGCGCGCGTCTGCGCCGCCTCCTCGAGCACGGTGGTGGCCGACTCGGCGATTCGGCGACGCGCGTGGACGTGGGCGGGCAGGCGCGCCATCTGCCGCACGCCGTCGATGATGGCGCCGCGGATGCGGTAATAAGCGAAGGTTCGGAACTGAACGTTGCGGCTCGGGTCAAAGCGCCGATGGGCCTCGAGTAATCCCGACAAGCCGTACGCGACCAGGTCGTCGAGCTCGGTGGCCAGATCGAGCTCGGCCATCAGCTTGCGCGCGATCGCCTCGACGAACCCCCGGTGCTGTTCGACGACTCGCCCCTCGTCGGACACGTCGCGTACCGCTATCACGTCCACCCCGCGAGCGCCATGGTCACGCAGCCGGCTGGAGCCCGGATGCGCTATTGACCGGGTGCCGGCCACGGTGTTATGGACGGCGGGCTCGAAGGCCACTGCGGCGTTGCGGCGGATGCGGGCGGGTCGTGGCCGCGGCCGTCGGCGGCGGTGTGGGCCGGGGAGCCGGAACGAGGTGGCGGCCGATGCGGCTCAAGATCATCGCTGGCAATCTCGTCGCGCTGTTGCTCGTGGGCCTCGGCTCGTACTTCGTCGTGCGGGCGCAGCTTTCGAGTCGTCTCGAGGCGGACGTCGACGCCGAGATCGCCAACGACGGGGTGTTGTTCGACCGATCGTGGCGGCTTTCGGGACGGGAGTTCCTCGAGCGCGTGGTCGCCCAGTCGATGACCCAGCAGGTGCGCGACGCGTTCGGGGGTCTGGACGACGATAGTCGGCGGCGCCGGGCCCATGAGGCCTCCAACGCCGTGGCCGAATGGTTTCGCAGCTCGGGTCAGGTGCGCGAGGGGGCGCCCGACGTCGTGCTGGTGACGGACGAGACGGGACGCGTGCTGGCGCGCAACCAGGATCCCAATCGAATGGTCGGTCATGCCCTGGGGGCCGAGCTGGGCGCGGTTCGCGACGTGCTCGCCGACGGCGTGCCGCGGCACGATGCGTGGGCGTACCGCGCGGAGGACAAGGTGCTCGAGGTCGGCATCGCCCCCATACGCAATGCGCAGGGAGGGATCATCGGGGCACTCGTCGTGGCCTATGACCTGTCCAACGGGATCGCGCAGTCGGAGGGACGGCTCCTGGGTCGCGACGTCGCGTTCGTCACGGCGGACAAGGTCTACTCCGGGTCGATGTCACAGGACGTCAAGGCCGCCTTGCAGGCATTCCTGTTCGGTGAGAGGGCGGGACAGACGCGAGCCGTACTCGAGTCGGCTACGGTCGATCGTTGGGCGGCGCGACTGGGTGGCGCCGATTTCGTCGGAGTCACCGGAAGACTGCCTCTGTCCCCGAGCACGCCCGTGGGCTACGTCGTCCTCGCCAACAAGACGGCTGCGATGGATCTTGCGGGAAGCACGGCATCCATCCTTCTGTTTTTGATCGTCGGTGTCATCATCACGGTCGCCTACGGCTTCTTCGTCGGGGGCGCGTGGGTTCGAGCGCTCGAGGAGATCGAGGAAGGTGTCCTTGCGGTGATCAACGGCAAGACCGAGACCCGTATCGCCCTCGAGGGTGGCGAGCTGGGAGGCCTCGCGTATCGAATCAACCAGCTCATCAACGTGTTCACGGGCGTCTCGGAGTCGGACGAAGGAGGCGAGGGAGGCGGCACGGCATGGCGCGATGCCCCGTTCGCTGAGGGGGGAGCGGGCGGGGGTACGGCTCCCGCGGCGGTGGGGAGCAGCAGTGCGCCCTCGAGCGCAGAGCCCATCGACGACCCTGCCGTCGCGGCCAAGCTCGCCGCCGAGCCCGAAGACGCCTATTACGCGCGACTGTACCGCGAGTACGTCGCGGCCAAGCAGGCGGCAGGCGAGAACGTGGCTGGCATTCCCCAAGACCGCTTCGTTGCGCGCATACGCGGCAACGCCGAGGCGCTCGCCAAGAAGCACGGTGTGGCGGCGGTGCGTTTCCAGGTCGAGTCCGCGGGTGGCCAGGTGAGTCTGCGTCCGGTGCTGATCCGTCAGTAATTCCCGCGACGGCGGTCGGGGGGAGCGATCAGGGCTCTGACGTCAGTCACAGCGGTTGACGTAACCAAGGGGCGTTGCGAGACCGAGACCGAGCTCGACTCCGAGACGGAGACCGAGACCGCGTTCGAGTACGAGCTGCAACCGCCGTCGATCAACCTGGCCCCCGCTGTGACCTCCGCGGTCGGATTGTTCGATGCAGGCTCCTGAACGCGATCGGTGTCGAATACCGTCTTGCTCTTCGGACTCGAACAACCCCTCGGCACTGGCAGCCGGAGCGCTCGGCACTGTGGCTTTGGCTCGGACGTCGGTGGGGGATCGGTGCCGCGACGGAGTCACGCCCGACCGGCGCAACGGCCTTGGGCTCGAGCTCGGACGCCCCCCAAGGCGCGATCCTCAGGCGCCGTAGTACGCCCGGTCGAGTGCACCGAGGTCCGCCGTCAAGTGGCGACGAAGTCCTTCTCCTGTCGCTCCTGATCTTCTTTGCACCGGATGCAAAGCGTCGTTTCCGGGCGCGCCTCGAGCCGCTTGACGTGGATATCTTCTCCGCAGGATTCGCAGATCCCGAAGGTTCCATCCTCGATCCGCTTGAGGGCCTTGTCGATCTTGGCGAGCAACCCCCGCTCGCGCCCACGCAGCCGAAACTCGAACGACTGGATGTACTCGCTCGACGCCAGGTCCATCTCGTCGGGAAGGTCGTTGGTGTCCAGCGTCATCGTTTCCTCGTTGAGCATCTCGCGCGCCCGTGCCAGCACTTCGGCTCGTCGCTCCTCGAGGATCTTCTTGAACCGCTTGAGGTCGGACTTCTTGATGGGCTCGCTCTTCTTGGTCGGCATCGAGGACTCCCGGAAACGACCAGCGGGAAGCCCAACAATGGAGGAGCGCGTCAACGTCGTCAAGAGCGTCGCGCACCCCGATGTGGCGCGCCGGGCGCCGCGTCGGAAGACGATTCGTTCCCGGCCGTCCGGTGCATCTCGGAGAGGAGTCGGAGGGCCGCGAGCGGGTCCAGGGGGAGCGTCCAGGGGCCGGATCGCGTGGGCGCTGCGAGCGCCTGGCCCAGGGCCTGCAAAAACCGGGGACGCGGCCATGGTTCCGCGCCGAATCGCGCCAGATGCTCGGTCGGGACCTGACAGTCGACGAGGGAAAATCCCCAGTGCAGCAGATTGCCGACGAGCGTGACGAAAGCGACCTTGGAGGCGTCCGGCTCCAGGCTGAACATCGATTCCCCGAAAAAGACACGGCCGAGGGACAGACCGTACAGGCCTCCGACGAGGCGGCCGCGTGACCACGCCTCGACGCTGTGCGCCAGACCGGCGCGGTGCAGCTCCAGGAACCCCAGACGCAACGATGTCGAGATCCACGTGCCCTGCTGCCCGGGACGTCGGACGGTCGCGCATCCGGCGATGACGCGATCGAACGCGGTGTCGGCACGCACCTCGAATCTCCCACGCCGAATGGTGCGCGCGAGCGAGCGGGAGACGTGCACGCGTTCGGGCACGAGCACGAATCGCGGGTCGGGCGAGAACCACAGCAGCTCCGCTCCCCGCGCGGGCCACGGAAAGATGCCGCTCGCGTACGCGAGGATCAGGCGCTCGGGCCTGAAATCTCCGCCGATGGCGACGAGGCCTTCCGGTCCGCCCGCGTCGGCGGGCGGGAAGCGCAGCTCCGGCCCGAGCCGGTAGACGGGCACGCCTTCAGGCCTCCGCAGCGTGTACGGGCTCGACGTGAAGGGTCGCGTCCGCGAGCCGGACTCGCGCCAGACCGCCGGTGCGAAGCGGGCCGAAGAGCATCAGCTCCGCGAGCGGCTTCTTGACGGTCTGCTCGACGAGCCTGCTCAGGGGCCGTGCGCCGAGCTCCGGATCGAAGCCGTGCTGCGCGAGCCAATCGCGCGCGGCCTCGTCCAGCTCGACGCGCACCGACTTCTCGGCGAGCTGGGCGTTGAGCTGATCGATTTCCTTGTCGACGATCCGCCGGATGGTCTGCGGCGAGAGCGGCCCGAACAGCACCCAGGCATCCAGCCGATTGCGGAACTCGGGCGGGAAGAGCCGCTCGATGGCCTGGCGCGCGCGCGACGCGTCGACGCCCTGGACGGTGCCGAAGCCCACCGCGCGTTGGGCCATCTCCCGCGCACCGGCGTTCGTCGTCATCACGAGGATGACGTTGCGGAAGTCCGCCTCGCGTCCGTTGTTGTCCGTCAGGCGCGCGCGGTCCATGACCTGCAAGAGCAGATTGAAGAGGTCGGGGTGTGCTTTTTCGATCTCGTCGAGCAGCACCACGCAGTGGGGCGTTCGCCGCACCCGGTCGGTGAGCAGGCCGCCCTGGTCGAAGCCGACGTAGCCCGGCGGAGCGCCGATGAGCCGACTGATCGAGTGCCGCTCGGCGTACTCGCTCATGTCGAAGCGGTGCAGCTCGATGCCCAGCACGCGCGCGATCTGTCGCGCTAGCTCCGTCTTGCCCACGCCCGTCGGCCCGCTGAACAGGAAGCAGCCGACGGGCTTGTCCGGCGCGCGCAGCCCCGCCCGCGCGAGCCGGATCGCGGAGACGACGCGATCGATGGCTTCGTCCTGGCCGAAGACGACCCGACGGAGCTCGCCGTCGAGCGCGGCCAGCCGCTCGGTCTCGCGCACGCTGACCGAAGCGGGGGGGATGCGGGCGACGCGCGCGACGACGGCCTCGACGTCGGCGACGGTCACGCGGCCCGTGCGCCCCTCTCCGCGCATGCGATCGACGGCACCGGCCTCGTCGATCACGTCGATGGCCTTGTCGGGGAGCGCGCGGTCGGTGATGTGTCGCGCCGAGAGCCGAACGGCCGCCTCGAGCGCCTCCTCGTCATAGCGGACCTGGTGGTGCGCCTCGTAGCTCGCGCGCAGGCCGCGCAGAATCGTCACGGCCTCCTCGACGCCGGGCTCGCCGACGTCGATGCGCTGGAAGCGACGTCCGAGCGCGCGGTCGCGCTCGAGACTCTCCTTGTACTCCTGGTGCGTCGTCGCACCGATGCAGCGCAGGCGCCCCGACTGCAGGTGCGGCTTGAGAAGGTTGCTGCCGTCCACCGTGCTGTGGGCGGTGGCTCCGGCGCCGACGACGAGGTGGATCTCGTCGATGAACAGAATCGCCCCGGTTTCCTCGACGCGGCGCAGAACCGCCTTGAAGCGTTCCTCGAATTGACCGCGGTACTTGGTGCCGGCGAGCACCGCGCCCATGTCGAGCGCGTAGATCTCGGCGCCGCGCAGCGGTTCGGGCACGCGGCCTTCGTGGATGCGCCGGGCCAGTCCCTCGACGATCGCCGTCTTGCCGACGCCGGGGTCGCCCACGAAGACGGGGTTGTTCTTGCGACGGCGGCACAGGACCTGGATCGCGCGCGTGATCTCGTCGTCGCGACCGACCACGGGGTCGAGCTTGCCTTCGGCGGCGAGCCGGACGAGGGGCGTCGTGAAGCTGCCCAGCGGATCGCGGGCGGGCCGTTCGCGACCCGGCGCTTCGACGCGTTCCTCGCGTTCCTCGTCGTCGGCTTCCGAGGGTGGCTCATCCGATCCGGGCACGATGCCATGGGAGGCGAACTGCTTGAGCGCAAATGGGGTCAGCCCCTCGCGTCGCAGCAGATAGACCGCATACGAGTCACGCTCCGGAAACATATGAATGAGCACGGACGCGCCGTCGACGAGGCGGGCCTCGGAGCTGAACGCGTGCAGCGCGGCGCGCTGCAACACGCGCTCCAGGCCGACGGTCTGCTGGGGCTCCACGCCCGGCGGTCGCTGCGGCCGTCCGGCCCGGGACAGGTGCCGCTGCAGCGAGCGTCGGATGCGCGCCGGCTGGCCTCCGCACGCTTCGATGGCGCGCGCGGCCGACGGGTCGTCGAGCAGCGCGAACAGCAGGTGCTCGAGCGTGACGTACTCGTCGTTGCGCTGGCCGGCCTCCTCGAAGGCGCGGCGGAGCGCCGCCTGCAACTCGTCGGAGAGCCTCGGCGTGGGACGCGACACGGCTCGCTCTGCTAGCTTCGGTCGTCCGGCTCCATCGTCAAGAGCAGGGGGAACTCCTGCTCGCGCGCCAGACGGTGGACCGTCGCGATCTTGGTCTCGGCCACCTCGCGCGTGTAGACGCCCGCGACGCCCACCCCGTGGTTGTGGACCTGCAGCGTGAGCGTCCAGGCGTCCGTGTCGGACTTGTGGAAGACGGTCTTGAGGATCGCCACGACGAACTCGTGCGTGGTGTAGTCGTCGTTGTGGATGAGCACGCGGTACATTCGCGGTCGCTCGAGCCGCGTCGTCCGCTCCGGCTCGAGCACCGTCGCGTCACCGTCCTCGGGACGTGGCCTCGTTCGCTCCGCCATCGGATGCCTCCAGCCGCCCGCGCGCGCGCTCGAGCACGCGGGCCAGATCGTACGCTCCGAGCGAAGCGTAGCAGGGCTCGAGCGGAAGGCAGCCGCCGCCGTGCAGCCACAGTCGGACGGTCAGTCGCTCCTCGTCGACCTCGATCGCGCGCAGCTCGGCCCAGCGAACCCGTTCGCGGCGCTCCCCGCGCGCGAGGACGATTCCGTCGGCGTCGACCTCGAGCCACGACGTCGAGGCGTGCCGGCGCAGGGCCCGCGCGAGCAGCGCGACCCCGCCGACGATGG
This sequence comes from Myxococcota bacterium, assembly GCA_025054695.1. Lineage (GTDB taxonomy): Bacteria > Myxococcota_A > Polyangia > Polyangiales > JANWZI01 > JANWZI01. The sequence continues at coordinate 7,466 of JANWZI010000010.1, forward strand.
CACCCGCGGCGCACAGGGCGACGGGCCACGGGGGCGGACCGATCCAGAGCGTCGCCGCGCCGCCAACCGCCGACAGGGCCCCGCACGCGATGCCCCAGGCTTGCTCGCCTCGTCGCGTCGGAGGATCGGCGTCCAAGCGCACGGGGGCTCAGCCCGCCAGCAGACGCGCGGCCACCGTCGCGTGGTACGTGACGACGAGATCCGCGCCGGCCCGACGAACACAGGTGAGCATCTCGAGCAGCACGCGGTCGCGCTCGATCCAGCCGGCTGCCGCGGCCGCCTCGATCATTGCGTACTCGCCGCTGACGCAGTACGCGGCCACCGGCACGTCCACCGCCGCGCGCACCGCCGCGACCACATCCAGGTAGCCGAGCGCCGGCTTGACCATCACCGCGTCGGCGCCCTCGGCGACGTCGAGTCGCACTTCCCGCATCGCCTCGCGTCCGTTGGCCGGATCCATCTGATAGGTGCGCCGGTCGGGTGGCCCGTGGCGCGGCGCGCTGTCGGCGGCATCGCGGAACGGACCGTACAGGGCGCTCGCGTACTTGACCGCGTACGACAGGATCGCCACGTCGGTGAACCCCTCGGCGTCGAGCGCGCGCCGGATGGCGGCGACGCGGCCGTCCATCATGTCGCTCGGAGCGACGAGGTCGGCGCCCGCGCGCGCGTGGCACAGCGCCTCGCGCTGCAGTCGCTCGACCGTGGCGTCGTTGTCGACGTCAAGCCGTCCGTCGCGTCGCGGCGCGAGCCAGCCACAGTGACCGTGATCGGTGTACTCGCACAGACACACGTCCGTGGCCACGACGAGCGAGGGAAGGGCGTCCTTGAGCGCGGCGACGGCCCGCGGGACCGGCCCATTCGCATCCCAACCGGAGCTGCCCTCCGCGTCCTTGTGCTCGGGGACGCCGAACAGCAGCACGGCGCGCACGCCGGCCGCCGCCGCCTCGCGCGCCTCGCGGAGCGCCTCGTCGACGCTCGTCTGCGCGACGCCCGGCATCGAGGCGATCGGCCGGCGGACGCCGTGGCCGGGCACGACGAACAACGGCAGCACCAGCTGGTCGGGCCGCACGACGGTCTCGCGCACCATCGCGCGAAGGGCCTCGGTTCGACGCCATCGACGCGGGCGGATCACGGCGGCTGCCCGTAGCGCAGCCGTCGCAGCGCGTCGAGCAGGCCGTCCGCCGTGTGGGGATCGGCGGTCGCGTCGACGCGGATGCCCGACCGGAGGGCGCGATCCGTGGTGACCGGACCGATGGACACGACGCGTAGGGGCGCGAGCAAGCTCGCCGCGTCGGGGCCGAGCGCCTGCACCGTGTGCTGCACGGTCGAGGACGCGGTGAACAGCACGGCGTCGAGGGCGCCTCCCGACAGCAGCGCGCGCAGGCGGGCCGCGGCGGCTTCGTCCGGCGGCAGGCTGCGGTAGGCGTGGACGACGTCCACCTCGGCACCCGCCGCCCGCAGCGCTTCCGGCAGAACGTCGCGCGCGACGGCAGCCCGCGGAACGAGCACCCTGGCGCCGCACATCGAGCCCGTTTGCACGAGCGCCTCCGCGAGCGCCTCGCCGACGTGCTTCGGGGCGACGAGATCCGCTCGCAGCCGCTGCGCTTCGAGCGCCGCAGCGGTGCCCGGTCCGATGACCGCCAGTCGCGCGTGCCCGAGGCGGCGGGCGTCGGCTCCCTGCCGCGCGAGCTCCGCGAAGAAGCGCTCGACGCCATTGCGGCTCGTGAAGACGATCCAGTCGTATCGCGCGACGTTTGCGACGGCGCGCTCGAGCGGAGCGGGATCCTGCGGCGGTGCGATGCGGATGGCGGGCCACTCGATGGGCTCGGCGCCCGCGTCGCGCAGCGCGCGCACGAGCGATTCGGTCTGGCCCTCGGGGCGCGTGACCAGCACGCGCCAGCCGAACAGGGGCAGCCGTTCGTACCACGCGATGTGCTCGCGCAGACGCACCACCTCGCCGACGAGGACGAGCGCGGGGGTCCGGAGATCGGCCTGCGCGGTCCGCTCCGCCACGTCGCCCAGCGTGGCGACGAGCACGCGCTGCGCCGGCAGCGTCCCCTGGGAGATGACCGCCACCGGCGTCGAGGCGGGGCGCCCGTGCTCGACGAGGCGGCGCGCGGTCTGTTCGAGCCGACCGAGGCCCATGAACAGCACGATCGTATCGGTCGCCGTCGCCAGCCGCGCCCAGTCGTGCGCCGAGCCGTCGCGTTCCGCCGATTCGGTTGCGGCGACGACGGCGAACGACGCGCTCAGCGTGCGATGGGTCGGTGAGATGCCCGCGTACGCGGGCACCGCGGTCAGCGAAGAGACGCCCGGGACGACCTCGAACGGGATACCTGCGGCGGCCAGCGCCTCGGCCTCCTCGGAGCCCCTGCCGAACAGGAACGGATCACCGCCCTTGAGCCGCACGACGCGCAGGCCGCGCCGCGCGGCCTCGATGAGCGCGTCGTGGATCGCCTGCTGCCGGATCGACGGTTGCCCGGCTCGCTTGCCCGCGAAGCGAATCTCGGCTCCGGGTCGCGCGCGCGCGAGCAATGCCGGGTGCACCAGCGCGTCGTGAACGACCACGTCGGCCTCGGCGAGCCGCCGCAGGCCACGCTCGGTGATGAGCTCGGGGTCGCCGGGTCCCGCGCCGACCAGAGAGACGAATCCGAGGGGCAACGTTCCGAGCATAGCGTCCCGCAGGCAGCCGTCGCTCCGAATGGATACCGGGACGCCCGAAGCGCCTCGTGGCGCCTGCGCGTGTCTCGGGTGCGCGCTGCCGTCCGAGTGTCCGATTCGATCTCGGGTTCGGTTGCGGGGACCCGTCTCGGTCTCGCGATCGCGTTGTCGGATCGGCCCGAACCGTCAAGGTTGCGTCGACGCGTCGCGCGAGCGCACGTACTCGAGGAAGTCGCGCACGTCGCGGCGCAGGCGCTCCTCGGCTTCGCGCGGGCCGACCGAGCCCATCCGGACGCGCTCGGGATCCGGATCGTAACGGTAGCTGGATTCGTCCAGGACGAGCACCTGGGCCCGCGCATCGTCGCGTGCGCCGGCGAGGATGCGCAGTGCGCCCGTCCGATCGGGTCGTGGAATCAGCTCTCCCCACTCGGCCCGATCCTGCGCGGTGACCCATTCGATCCCGAAGTGCGTCCCTTCGAGGCGAAGGTCCACCTCGAAGCGTCGCTCGGGATCCTGCGCGCCGATGTCGATGGCCCACCCCGCAGAGCACGCGACGCCCTGCTCCGAAGCCACCTCGCGTGCCAGCGCGAGCGCGGGACCCTCCCCGAGCACCCGCAGATCCTCTTCGCGTGCGATGCGCGGCGGGGGTGGCTGACCGCATGCCAGCGCGAAGAGGGCGGCGACCGACGCCCACAGCAGCGTCGAGCGCACCGCGATGCCGGCGCGCCGCGCGGAGCGTCGACGGACCCGAGGGTCGTTCGGGCCGAGGGTCGCGGTCCGCTGACGCTCATGCGCATGCATCGCGCCGCGATCTCCCCATCACGGTCGCGTTGGGTCAAGTGGCACGTCGGGGGCGGCCTCGGGCTCGGCATCGGAATCGACCTCGGCCTCGGACTGGGTCTCGGTCTCGGAATCGAACTCGGACTCTGATTCGGACTCGGCCTCGGACTCGGGCTCCGTCTCGGCGTTGGCCTCGGTCTTGTTTTCGGGCTCTCGGCCTTGCGCTCTTGGTTCCTCAGACTTCGCCCTGCGAATTGCGCTCTGCGACGGCCTCGGTCAATCGAGATAGATCGGATAGCGCACCACCATCGGAGGACCATCGAACGACCGCCACCGCAACGATCGAACCGTCGCGCGCAGGCATTCACCGGCCTCGCCCCTGACGACCGCGGCTGGGCCGCTCAGATTCACCCGCGAGACCGAGCCGGAGGGCTCGATGCGCATCCCGAGAATGAGCTCGCCGTGCACGGGCTCGTCACCGGCCGCGAGCACAAGACAGCGCCGGATGCGACCAAAGGAGGTGTCGACCACGCGATCGATCTCGTCGGTCGTGAGCTGTTCCTCTCCGCTGCTGGCGCCGAGGTCGAGGCTGCGAGCTTCCTGCTCGCCGAGGTCGTCCCCCGTGGACGCCGGCCCGTCGCGCGAGGTCGGCCTGGCCGCCGCCGTCGTCGCCGGCCGCGTTGCACCGCGGACGTGGCGCCGGCGTCGTTTCCGGCTCGGCAGTTCCTCGGCGCCGGCGTCGGGAGTCGAGGTCGTCGTCGGCGCCGTCGTCGCCGCTTCGGGAGAGCTCCGGTCCTCTCTCCAGAGCATCCCGATCGCGATGCCACCGACCCACAGCAAGCTTGAGACCGCGAACCCGGCGACGAAGCCGCGCATCGGCCTTCATATACCCCCAGGCGCCCGGCCGGTGGGCAGCAGCTACACGGCCCGCCGCCGTATCCGGTCGTCGGGTCCGTGCTGTGCATGGGCTCGGAGACGTTGGCCACGGCCGAGTTCCTCATGCTAGCGTGCGCGCGCCGTGCGCCACGCATTGTTCGCCGGTTTGCTCCTCGCGACGGCCGTGCCGAACGTAGACGCGCAGCCCGAGGACGCGGAAACCCCGTGGTCGACGCGACGCTCGACGCAGGTCGATCCGTTCGAGCCCTTGGCGCCGCCGGAACCGGCGCGGATCGTCGTGCAGGTCGGGCTCGGCACCTCGTTGCGGCCCGTTCAGAACGTGGATTTCGAGTTCTCGCAGGGACTGTTCGCGCCGGGGTTCCTCGACGGGCACGTCGCGTACGTGCTGCCGACGGCGGCTGCATGGCGGCACGGATTCGGGGTCGACATCTCTGTGGGGTTGACGGGCGACGGCAACGTGCTGACCGGTGTCGACGGACTCGTCGAGATTCTCACCGGGCAGGCGGTCCAGCCCCCCAACGGCCCACAGATGTCGATCGCGCCGACGTACCGTCTCTATCGGAGGCTCGAGGAGGACTGGGTCCTCGGCGCTAGAGCGGCCATGCCCGTGAACGTCACGCCGAATCTGTCGCCGGGACTTGAGCTGTCCGGGCAGGTCGCTCGAATGCTCACCGCGGGGCTCGGACCGTACGCGGAGTTGGGCGCCTCGGCGTGGCTGGGCTCGAGCGGGACGGTGCATCCCCTGCTCAGCGTGGAAGTCGGTCTGTTGCTCGATTACGAGGTGTTGCCGTGATTCCGGCTCGACGCCTCGCGACGGCCGCCGGTCTGTGGGTCCTGCTGGTTGCTCCTGCACCGGGCGCGGTCGGTTCGTGCGACGCGGAAGACGTCGCGGCCGACCCGTACGACTTCTGTTACGAGATCAACGGCCTGAAGATCCAGCGCGACGACGCCGCGGGTCGCATCACCGAGGCGGAGGCCCGCGCCCGGCTCGCCATGCTCGACACGACGTGTCGCGCCTTCGCTTGGCCCGCCGACTGTGTGCCGCCGCCGACGCGTCTCGAACAACGCGCGTGCGCCGATGCGCTCTCGGACGTCTCGCGCCTGCACGAGCCGAGCGACGCCATCGCCGAGTGCCAGGATCTGTGCGGAGAATGACCGTGCGCGTGGCGTCCGTGGCGCTGATTCTGATGTCGACCGCCGGCTGCGCGGTGCTCGCGAGCAAGCGGGAGTACGCGGCCTACCGCGCGACGCGGCTGGCCCGCGATCCGATCGAGCGCCTCGAGGCGATGCAGCGTTACATCGCCGAGTACCCCCGCGGGATGTGGGCACGCCGCGTCGGGCAGGAACGAGCGCGGATTGAGCCCGACTTCTACGCCGCGCATCGCGGGACGCGCGACGGTCTCGCGCTGTACCTGCGACTGTTTCCCGATGGCCGCTTCGTCGAGGAAGCGCGCCCGAGGCTCGCGGCGCTCAGCGTTGTGCAGACCGGGCGCGATGTGGAGGCGGAGCGCGCCGCGGAGCTGGAACGACAGCGCCAGGCGGCCCTCGCCGAGCAGCGCCGCACGTGGCTGACGCGCGCCGCGCAGTATTGGACGCGGACGCTCGTTTCCCTCGAGGGATGGGGCCAGCCGATCGCGGAGGTGGCCCGTCGGAATCCGAGCTTCTCGCGCGCATTCGGCGAGTCGCCCCGACCTCGGTGCAGCCGTGACGAGTGCATCAAGCACTACCACGCCGGCTACGCGATTCCCGTTCCCGGCGCCACGCGCATCGATCGCACCGTCCACATGATCCTGCGCATCGCGATGCGCGCGGGCCGTGTCGAGCGCTTCGAGATGCTCCTGCCCCATCGAGGATTCTCGCGCTGGTACGAGCAAGAGAATCGCGTGCTCGTGGCCGACGAGGATCCGCAGGCGCGTCAGGCGGCCATTGAATGGGCCGTCGACCGCATCGTCGCGGCACTCCGCGAGGCGGCCCCCGAGGCGCGTCCGGTCGACGTGGTGCTCGACCCCATCATCCCGCCGCGCTTGGGGTCCACGGACGCGCAAGGTGCGGACCAGACGGGCGGGGCCGAGGTGGGCGGACAGGCGAGCGGTGGCCAGGCGGCCGCGGGCGCCGCCTCGTCTGCGACGCCGTCGCAGCCGACGGCGGGTGAGCCGTCCACGTCGCAGGCTCCGGCTGCTGCGGGCGGCACGGCCGGATCATCCCAGGGAAGCGGTGAGCCGACGATCGACGAGCTGCTGCGTCGCGCGGCGGGTGAGGAGCCGCTCTCGCCTCCTCCGGGAACGAATGCATCGGCCGGTCAGCCCGCCGTCGTCGAGCCCACCACGGCCACCCTCGTCGTCCCGGTGACGCTACAGGGCTTCCGCGTCGGTCCGGTCCAGGTGGCGGTGTTCGCCGCGTCGGACGACGACACCGGCGAGGCGTACGACGGGGTGGTTCTGGAGCGAGTACAACCGGAGGCCGCCTCGTCGATGTCCGCGACGCCACAGACCGCCTCCCCACGCCGCCGTCGGCCGCGTTGAATGCGCCCACCGATTCGCCACATGCCGGCGCGGGTTTTCGAGTCGGCGTTCGAGGACGGGTGCGAGCCCGATTCGGCACCATGAACGCGAGTCGTTCCGGTCGCGAATCGGGCTCGGAGCCCCCTCGTCGCTTTCGAGCATCGCACTGGCTTGACGGGGGCGGCGGCCATCGGAGAAAGGGTGGACGTGCTCGGCGCCCTCATCGTGGTGGCGGCGGCGGTGGCGTGCGGTGGATCGAGCACGCCTCCGCGTGCGCGCGATGGCGGTCGGCCCGATCCGCCCGTGCTGATCGATCCCCCGGTGGCGTTCGAGGGTCACGAGCGGTTCGTCGCCGAGATCCGAGGGGCCGCTGAAGAGTTGACCGGAGCGAGCGTGACCGTGGAGACGGGCCCGCGGTCGTCGCTCGAGATCCTCGACGTCCAGTGCGACGCGGTTCGTTGCGGATTGCTCGCCCGCGTGCACGACCGTCGTCCCAACCTCGGCAAGCCGGTGCCCGCGCCCATCGACGGGCAGACCGAAGTGTTGCTCGTCACCACGGCCCGAGGAACGGTTCACCGGGGATTGCTGACGGTACTTCCGCTCGACGCGTTGCGGCTCGCTGGCGGTGCCGCCAACGCGACCGGTGGGGGGCTGCAGATGGCATCAAGCGTCGACGTCGCGTCGGGTACGTCGCTGCGCGCTCGCGAGGACTCACGACCACTGCGGTGGCTACTGTTCGGACCGACGCGGATCGCGGGCGCCATCGACGTATTGGCGTCGGGCTCGCAGGGGCGTGCCGGTGGTCGGGGCGGCGGCGGCCCAGGCTCGGACGCGGCGGGTCCCGGAGGCGGACGTGGGGACCGTGCCGGCGGCGGAGGCGGTGGCGGCAACGCGGCGCCAGGAGAGAACGGCAGCGGGGCTGCGGGCGAGGAGGGTGCAGGGGCTGCAGGAGGCGAAAGGCGCGCGCCCTGCGCGACGGATTTCGAGGCCGACGATTGTGGTGGGGGCGGAGGCGGAGGTGCGGCGGGTCACGGCGGAGCAGGGGGAGGGACGGTCGTGCTCGCCTCGCTGCAGCCCATCGACCTGAGCGGTGGGCGGATCGTCGCGACGGGCTCCGGAGGGCTCGACGGGGGCGGCGGTGGAGCGGGCGGCAACGTGGTGCTGGCAGCGCCATCGATCGCCTGGCCCGAGCTCATCGACGTCGCGGGCGGAGAGGGGGGGACGTCGGGGGCCGTGCGCGGTGGGCGCGGCGGTGGAGGATTTCTTCGCGTCGACGTGCCCGGGGTCGTGCCCCTGGCCGGCGTGGTGCGCGGTCCCGCCGTGCGCGTCGACGCGCTGGATGCACTGACGAGCGCGGAACGCATGCGCCTCGAAGGCGTGGCGGAGCCGGGGGCCACCGTGGTGGCGGAGCGGATCGACGGCAGCGGTCGGGTGGAGGCGACGGCAGCGGACGACGGTGCGTTCACGCTCGAGTTCGCGCTTGTGCCCGGGCTCAACCGCGTGCGCGTTCGCTCGGCGGGGCCGTCGGGCCCGATGCAATCGCTGACCGGCACCTCCTTCGAGCTGGTCGTGCGCGAGGGGCGAACCGTGCCCGTCGGCGGGCTGCTGGACTGCGTGCGGCTCGCCGAGGGGAGCTGAGGGCAGCGGTGGCCTCACGCCGGATACGCGCGGACGACCCGCTCGAGCCGGCCGAACGGCTCGCCTGTGACGCGGTCGGCCAGCTCATGCAGTTCTGGGGCTTCAAGCGGGCGATGGGCCGGATGTGGACGCTGCTCTACCTGTCCGATCGGCCGCTCGGCGCGCGCGAGATCGGACGGCGGCTCGGAATGTCGAGCGGGGCCGTGTCGATGACGAGCCGCGAGCTACTTCGCTGGGGCGTCATCCACCGCGTGTGGGTCCATGGCGCGCGCGGAGACCATTTCGTGGCCGAGGTCAATCTGTGGAAAATGATTTCGCGGGTGCTCGGCGAACGCGAGCGCGCCCAGATCGTCGAAGCCATTGCGGCGCTCGAGGCTGCTCTGTCCGACGCGGATCGACGCGCGAAGGACGCGAGGCCCGAGCATCGGGCCCGTGGCCGTCTGCAGCGCGAGCGGATCGGAGCGCTGCTCGACCTCGCCCATCTCGGTCGCCGCTTGCTCGATGTGCTCGTGCGTAGCGGGCGCGTCGATGCCACGGCTCTTTCGCGCGCGTTGCTCGTGCGTCGAACGGACCGGTGAAGCGGTCGAACGGGCTCCCGCGCCCGACCGTGAAAGAAAACGGCCCGGCAGAGGGGGGCTACCGGGCCGTGGACGCCGTCGGTCGTGGGGGGCAGGGACCGACGGGTCGACGGGGAACGAAGCGAAAGTCGTGCCATCCGATTTCGCCAGCCTTCCCGCACTTCGGAACGCGTGCCCGTTGCGACGACGCAACGCGCCATTGCGAATCTGCAATGACCGTGAGCCACGCGGAGATGCACGGGGCGCAATCGCGCTCGCCGTGGGCGGGCCGTGAAGGGGAGTGCTCGCCGCGGGCTGACCTTGAAGGGAGCTCGCGCTGGGGGGGGGTGCCGCGCGCGGTTCGGCGCGAGGGCGTGCGCGCCGACCGGGTGAAACGGTCAGCCGTGCACGAACTTGTCGACGGATAGCGCCCAGCGGACCTCGTCGACGAGATCCTCGGGGCCGCGCACGGGCTTCTCGTAAACGATCTCGTACCACACGTCGAGGACGCGCGTCGCATCGGTGGGGTCGCGAACCTCGGTGCGTCTAGCGTCCTTCTCGACGTAGCCCCGCTCGCGTGCCTCTGGGCCGACGCGAGCGCGTACGAGGTCGAACAGAGCGGGCTCCGGATCGTGGGGGTGGTCCGATCGCTGCGACCGAGCCGTGAACTCCACCGCGAGCCCGGCGTGCGCGCGGGTGACGCGCACGCCGGAGTCCATGATGTGGAGCCGGACTCGCTCGGCCAGAACGATCGTCTCGTCGTCGCCCCCGTACAGCTCGAGTCCCGCGGCTTCGAGAACCCGCCGAATCGCGGTCGGGTCGGATTGGGTCACCTCGCTCGTTCCTCTCTCCCGCTCTCGCCCTCGCACGATAGCACAGGCGTGCCCGCAAGCCGGTCGAACCGGAACGTCGACAGGCCGCGGAGGCGCAGTACAGTCCTCCGCGTGAATACCGTGTTGCTCGTCTCGCGCCAGGCGACGGCGCTTCTCGAGGGCGTCGATGCCGTTCGGCTCGCGGACGGTTCGATCGCGGTCCAGGCGGGAGCCGCGGGGCCTACGCCCATTCGTTTGCTCGTGGCGAGCACGGCCACCGAGGCCATCGAGGCCCTGCGGAGCACGCCCGTCGCCGGACTGGTCCTCGACGTGCGCGATCACGGCGACCCGTTGCCCGCCGACACGCGCGAGGTGCTCGATCGCGTGCAGGATGATTCGCTCGACGTTCTGGTCGCGCGCGACCGGATCTTCGGCCTCGTTCGTGGCCCCCACGCCACGGCCGCGGCGTTCGCGCTCGGCGCGAGCGGCGTCGGCCACGTTTTGATCGCGCCGAGCGGCCCCGAGCTCGTCGAGCGCCTGGGGCGGTTGTCGGCCCGACGCACCGGCCGTATCGCGCTGTGCCTGGCCGGCGGGGGCATCGAGGGGCTGCTCTACGAGCTCGGTGTGCTGCGGGCACTGGACGCGTTCCTCGTCAACCGCCCGGTGGTCGACTTCGATTTGTTCTGCGGGATCAGCGCCGGCGCGGTGATCGCGGCCTTGCTCGCCAATGGCCTCGGGCCGGACGAAATCGCGCGGGGGCTGGCCGAGGGGTCGGCACGCCTCGACGCCATCGGTCGCCGCGATCTGTTCGACCCGAACGTCGGCGAGGTGGGTGAGCGGCTCGTGGGGTTGTTGCGCGACGTGCTGCGCCGGGGTGGAGGGCCTAGGGCGCTCGCCGGTGCGTTGATGCGGGCCGTTCCGTCCGCGGCTTTCGCAGGCGATCGACTGCGCGCATGGCTCGCGCGCCAATTCGCGCGCCCGGGCATGTCCGACCGCTTCGAGACGCTACGGCGGCCGCTGTTCGTCGGGGCCACGGACCAAGACACCTCCGAGGCCGTCGTGTTCGGAATGCCCGGATTCGACCACGTGCCGGTGCATCGCGCGGTGCGGGCCTCGTGCGCGCTCATTCCCTTCTATCGGCCCGAGGTCATCGACGGCAGGCGTTACATCGACGGGGCGTTTTCGCGCACGACCAACATGCGCGTGGCGGTCGATCAAGGTGCCACGCTGGTCGTCCTGGTCGATCCGCTCGTGCCCGTCCATGCGGACGAGCCGGGGCACGTCTACCGACGCGGCGGCGTCTTCTGCACGATGCAGGGCCTCAAGGCGCTCATTCACCAGCGCTTCGGCAAGGCCCACGTGGCGATCCGACGCATGTTCCCCGACGTGGCCTTCCATCTGTTCCGGCCCGAGGGCCGCGAGATGCGCGTGCTGTCCGGCTCTCCGATGAAGTACTTCTACCGACCCGAGATCGCGGAGATGGCTTACGAGGCGACCGTGCGCCGGCTGCGGACCGCTGGTCGCGAGCTCGTCCGCGACTTCGCCGCGCACGGGGTGATCGTGCGCGACCCGCTGGACCGCGCGTCGCGACCCGCTTCCGCGGCGCCGATGCGCTCGACGGCGCTGGGGCTGGCCTGACCGCCGTGGGCTGCGTCGAGGCCATCGACGCGCTCGGCCACCGCGTGCGCCTCGCACGACCCGCGCGGCGCGTGGTCTCGCTCGTGCCGAGCGAGACGCTTTCGGTCTGCACGATCGCGGGGGTCGAGCGCCTCGTCGGGCGCACCCGCTATTGCGTCGAGCCGGCCGACGCGCTCGGCTCGGTGCCCGTCGTGGGCGGTACCAAGGACGTCGACGTCGATGCGGTGCTCGCGCTCGAGCCGGATCTCGTGCTCGCCAATCAGGAGGAGAACACGCGGCGGGTGGTGGAGGCGCTGCGGGCTCGCGGAATCGCGGTCCACGTCAGCTTTCCATGCTCGGTCGCCGCGTCCAACGCCTACCTGGAATCGCTTGGCCGGCTGCTGGGCGCAGACGTCACGGCATATCGCGCGTCCGTGGAGCCGACGCCGATTCGCGCGCGCGCCTTCGTGCCGATCTGGCGCGACCCGTGGATGACGTTCGACGGGCGCACGTTTGCCGACGACGTACTGCGGGCCGCGGGGATCGCCAACGCGTTCGCCGATCGGGCGCGTCGCTACCCCCTGTCGGCCGACCTGGGCCACGCCCCAGCCGTCGACCCGGGCGAGCGGGACACGCGCTATCCGCGCATCACGCTCGACGAGGTGGTCGCGCGGGCGCCCGACCTCGTGCTGCTGCCCGACGAGCCGTACGCGTTCGGGCCCTCGGATGTCGCGGAGTTGCGCGCGCTGGACGTGCCGGCCGCTCGCGCCGGGCGAGTGCTGACCGTGTGCGGCGCAGACCTGTTTTGGTACGGGGTGCGGACGCGTGCGGGCATCGAACGGCTTCGGGCGCTGCTCGACGTGCTGCCCGCGCCGGACCGCTGAATCGGGCGCGGGGAGCTGCGCCGCGGTCAACCGCACGGCGAGAGAAGAGGGCGAGGACGCACGGCGCACCTCGGCTTGCTGCACGGTGGGGGAGGGGTTGGGCTCGGAGTCAGGCTCGGGCTCGGACTCGGACTCTGGCTCGGACTCTGGCTCGAACTCGGTCTCGGACTCGGTCCCGGACTCGGACTCGGACTCGGTCTCGGACTCGGGCTCGGACTCGGGCTCGGAGTCGGGCACCGACTCGGCCTCGGTCTCGGCCTCGGCCTCGGACACAGACACGGAGTCAGGCTCGGGCTCGGACTCTGGCGCGGACTCGGTCTCGGTCCGGGAGTCGGCCTGGGGCTCGGCCACGCCGCGCCGTCGTCTGGAATCGCGCGACCGTGTCCCGGACCGATGCGCGTGCACCGGCTGCCCGTCGACGGGGCGCGCCGTGGCGCCTATGCTGCGCGGCGATGAACCGTCGTGAGATCCTGCGCGCCGCCCGGGACTATCTCCGCCGCCATCCCGAGGAAATCGGGCGCATCGTGCGCAGCGCCTTCGGGCTGCGCCTGGGCGTGCCTATCGACGCGCTGCGGTGGTTGGCGTCCCGACTCGCGGACGGAGTGCGCGCGCAGGACGTGCGGATCGAGGCCGTTCCGCCGGGATTGCGCCTGGAGGCCACCGTCGCGCTGATGGGGACGAGCGTGCGCGCGGGTGCGGTGGTGCACGTCGAGCGCGTGATCGCGACCGGGGGCGCGCTTCGCGTCGAATTGCGTCTGGAGGACGTGCGCCTGCGCCTGATCGACGAGACGGCGTCGACGCCCGTCGCGATGCTGATCCGCTCCGGCGCGCTCGACCTGTCGCGACCGGGCGATTTGATCCGACACCTGCCGCGACTGCCGCCGTGGCTCGTCGAGGCGTCGGGACGTCGCGTCGTGCTCGATTTCGCTCGCCACCCCGCCATCGCCGAGCACCCCGGAGCGCGGGCCGCCGTCGAGCTGTTGACGTCCCTGGTGACGGTTCACGGCGTCGAGACCGACGAGGAGCACCTCGACGTCTCGCTGCGCGCGTTGCCGAGCGGTCTGCGGGTGGCCGCGCGCAACGTGCGCCAGCACGTCTTGCGCCCGGGCCTGCGACGCGCGCGCCTGCTGCTCACGGCGGGCCGCTGACCGGCGGTCGCGGTCGCGCCCGTCGGCGGGCACCGTCGAGCTTGACCGTTGCCGTCAGAGGTCGAGCCCGCCGAGCCCGTCGTCGGATCCCGGCGACGAGCTTCCTGTCTGCCCGGACGCCTCGCGGTCCCAGTCGCTCGGACCGTCGCCGTCCGAGTCGTCGCGTGCCGATCCGTCGGGATTGATGTTGGGGCGCCGGTTGCGTAGACGGTAGGCATTCCACGGCCCGCCTCCCGTCTCCTGGTCGTCGAGTCCCCACTCGCCGAGCAGGTTGTGCCGTCCGTCGGCGCCCACGACGTACCGGAAGACGCCGCGACCGCGCGTGACGGTCGGTCGGCCGCCCACGAGCTCCCGCCGCTCCTCCCACTGAAAGCGCAGGATGCGCCCCGAGGCGGTGCCTTGGATCCGACCGCGGCGCTCGTCCTTGCGGTACAGGCCCACGACGTTCGCGCCCGACTGGACCATGTGCATTTCCCCGTACTGGGGGGAGAACCAGACACCGGTGAAAGTGCCACCCGGAGGCATCGGGCCAGGTTCGTAGCTGCCGCTGCCCGATGCGGTCGAACCGCCACAGGCGGGCGAGGATACGAGCAGCGCGAACGAGGCGGCGAATGCGGCTCGAAGATGGGGGCGCATGGCAGTTCCTGCGGCGCGCGACAATAGACGAGCCCACGGCCCGGCGGCAACGCGGCGTACGAACGGTCGCGTCGCTACGCGGAGCCTCGGCGCGTCGTTGCACCCCGACGGGCCGCGCCCGGACGGCCGACCGCGGCGAGCAGGTCCGCCCGAACCGCGGGGTCGTTCACGGCAGGGCCCGACCACGCAATCGAGACGGCACGGGCGCGGTGACGTCGCTCGCCTCGCGCGACGACGCATCCCGGTCGCAGTTCAAGCACGCAGACGGCGGCGCGGGCGTGCGCGTGTTGCACCAGCGCCTTGCAGACGCTCGCGGCGAGGTCCTCCTGGAGCACGAGCCGTCGCGAGAGGCAGTCGAGCAGCCGCCCGAGCGCGCCCAGCCCCACCACGTAGCGGCCGGGGGCATAGGCCACGTGCGCGGTTCCCGTGGCTACCATGAGGTGGTGCGGACACGTCGTAACGACGTCGACGTCGCGGAGCGCGACGATGCCGCGAGCGCGGCTCGCGGTGCGCTCTGCGAGGATGGCCGCCGGATCCTGGTCGTAGCCGGACAGCAGCTCGTGAAGCAGGGCGCGTGCGACGCGCTCGGGCGTGTCGGCCAGTTCGGGATCGCTCGCGGGGTCCAGTCCCGCCGCCTCGAGGAGCGAGGCGACCGCGCGCGCGGCCCGCTCTAGATCCGGCGTGCGGCGCACGACCGGTTCAACTCCACAATAGCCGCACGGCGCGCGGCACGTCGGTGTGACAGACGACCTCGCAGTCCTTGCACCCGTGCGGGAAGCGTTCGTCCTCGCAGCTACCGCACTCGCGCAACCGGCCGAGCGTACGCACGAGCTCGTCGCGCAGACCCCGCAACCTCGCGATCCGGTGCTGGAGCTGCTCGATCCGCTCCTCCAGAATGGCCGTCATTCGGCGGCTGGCCTCCTCGGGTCGGTCGCAACCCGACTTGAGCCCGAACAGGTCGCGGATCTCGGAGAGCGACAGCCCCGCTTCGCGCAGATCGAGGATGAGGCGGAGCCTGTCCAGCTCGGTGCGCTCGAAGAGCCGGTGCCCGCCGTCGCTTCGACCCACGGGGCGCAACAGCCCCGCCTCCTCGTAGAAACGCACCGTGCGCAGCGTGCTCTTCGACAGCCGCGCGAGCTCGCCCGTCGTCAACAGGCGATCGTCGCCCACGTCCTGCTCATATAGGGACGACGGCTCGACGGCGCAACGAGGCAAGCGTGCCCGTCCGACACCGAGACCGAGCCCGAGTCCGAGCCTGAGTCCGAGTCCGAGTCCGAGTCCGAGCTGGAGCGCGAGCCCGAGCCTGAGGCCGAGTCCGAGACCGAGAGCGAGACAGAGACAGAGACGGTGACGGAGTCCGGCCCGTCAGCGGCGGAAGAAAATCGGATTGGTGACCCCGAAGGGCTTTCGTCCCGGATGGACCGGGCTGAGGTCCATGTCGCCGTCGGCGACGAAGACCGCGAAGCTTCCGGCGGGCGAGACGGGCACGCGCACCTCGCGGTCGAAGCGCACGACGGGGTTGCCCGGGTCGGCGAGCTCGGGGCCGAGCGCGATCGTCTCGACGAGATCGCCGTCGACGAAGACGCGCAGCCGGTCCACGTCGATCCAACGGGCGGCCTGGACGGTGACGCGAACGAGCTCCTCGGAAGCGGCTCCCGTCAACGTGCCGCCGAGCCGAATGCCGCCACGCGCCACCGCGTCGACGTAGACGCCGCCGGACACCGAATGACGCCCGGCCTCCATCGCATCGCGTACCACGCCCGCGCCCATCGCGCGCAGCGCCTCGGGCTCGTCGACGCCGAGCAGGATGCAGGTGCGGGGATAGCCCACGGGCGAGCCGCGAATGTGGTGGCTGTCGCTCGAGCCGACGGCGAAGACGGGACGCCCGGCGCGCAGCAGGCCGAACCAGTCGACGACGGTGCGCGTCTCGACGAGGTTCGATTCGAAGTCGCTGTCGTTGAACACCTCGACGAGCCGGAACTGCTCGTCCCAGTGGTCTCGGCGCATGACCATGCCCGTGCTCGGGTCGAATCCCGCCGCGACGAAGTAGGCGCCGGGCGTCCCGCCGGAGCGCGGATGGTTGATGATGATCGTGCTGCGTCCGTGCCGGCCTTCGCGTGCGCGGACCTCCGCGAACACTTCGGGGGGTAGCTTGCCCGGCCAGAAGAAGACCCCATCGTTGGTCATCGCGTCGACGGGCTCGAGGGGAAAGACGCCGAAGTGTCCCCACGTGAACGTCGTCAGCTCGAGCGAGCCAATCCCGTACAAGTGACGCCCCAGCCCGAGCGCGGCGATGGCCGGCTCGAAGTCGGCGACGAACTCGTGGTCGCTGCGCACGGGGATTTCGAGCCCGTCCGCCGCCGCGCTGCGCAGCTTGTCGCGGACGTGGTCGCCCGAATCGGGCGAGCGGTGCGTGTGGATGTGGAAGTCGCCGCACAGGATGCCCGGGGTCTGGACGGTGTGCTCGAGCGTCGCGTCCCACGAGGCCGTCTCCCCGGCGCGCACGTGCACGTCCTCGTCGACGAGCTCGTATTCGTAGCCACGCGAGACGACGAGGCGGTGCGTGCCGACGAACGCACGCAAGGTCACTTCGCCCTCGGTCACGAAGGCCACGTGCAGCCGGTCGTCGGGCCCCGGCGAGGGTTCCCCCATGGCGGGGGTGGGGCGCATCCATCCGCTGCGCGGCAGCAGTTGCACGCGCGCGGGCAGGGGCTCGCCCGCCGTGTCGCGGATGCGCACGCGGACGAATCCCGAAGGCGGCAAGGCGAGGTCCCGCCGGTTCTCGTCGACCGCGACGCGTTGGGGACCGACGAGCGGCTCGCCGCGGCGGAACGCGTACAGATCGACCGGTTCCATCGGGACGTGCAGGATGTACCGTCCCGTCTCGTCGGTCGGCTCGCTTCGCGTCACGTAGGAGCCGTCGGCGCCGACGGCGTGCACGCGCACGCCCGACGCCGGCATGCCCGAGCCGTCGCGCACGATCCCGGAGATGGGGCGCAAGGTCTCGCCCTCGGAGCGAGCGCGCGCGACGCGCAGGCCGTCGACCCCTGGACCGCCGACGTACACGCGCGCCATCGGGCGTTCGGTCAGCGCGCAGGCGGGAAGCGTGAACGGTCCCGCCGTGTATACGCTTGCGCCGCTCATCTCGAGCAGCAGCGTGAGCGGACCATCGGGGCTCGCCCACGCGTAGCTCGCGGCGCCATCCTCGACGAAGGCGATCCACGCGGAGGACTCCTCTCCGGCTCCCGCGAAGCCACGGCCAGGCCAGAAACCCGGCATGCGGCTCGACTGCATGAAGAAGTGCAGCGGAAGCTGCACGTGGACCGGTCGATTGCGCTCGTTGGCGAACGCATAGCGGATCTCGAAGTGATCGCGCTCGGGCTCGAGCACGTAGTCGACGGCCAGCTGCATCCCGCCGAAGTCGCCGGGCACGAGCGAGCGCGCGAAGTCGTCGATGAACGGAATCGGGCTGAGCCGTCCGATGACGCGGACGACGGCGGGGCCGCCGCCGCGACCGTCACGAGTGACGGTGACGCTCGTCGGCTCGACGGTGAAGCGGCCGATCCCGATGATGGCCTCGGAAAAGTCGGCCGGTCGAACGATGCGACCCGACTCGACGAGACCGAGGCCGACGAGCTTTCCACCGTACGGGTCATACAGGTCGCTCGGCCGTGCGTCCTCGACGAGGACGGCGATGCGACCGTTGGAGAGTACGAAGTCCCCCGGTTTCCAGACGGCCAGTCCGTCGGGGTCGTCCGGAAGCTCGGCTCCTTCGATGCGTCCGGCACGGGCCTCGCCGAGCGTTGCCCCGAGCGGTTCGGGATGGCCGTCCGGGTCGCCGGGCTCGATGCGGAAGTCGGGGATGCAGGGGGGCGGGCCATCGGGCGCGGCGTCGGTCGGGGCGCTCGCGTCGCGGTGAGGGCCTTCGTCGTCGCATCCGGCTGCGATGGCCACGGTGGCGAGCGTCGAGGCGAGTGACGAGCATGTAACGAACGGGCGTCGTAGCCGCAGCATTCCGGTGACGAGCATACAGGCTGGCCGATCGGGCGGCGATGGGCGAGTAGGGTGAGTGTGATCCGGATGACAATCACAGAACATCCACAGCTTGCTCTCTCGCGCGGCGCGACGCGGAGAGACATTGGAAGTGATGGATATCATTGTGGATATTCGAGCATGTCCGCCGTGGAACGGCAGGCGTCGGCCACGATTCATCCACAGCCCGTGTGAGCTTTGAGGGCGCAGGTTGCTCGTCGCGCGACGCGGCGAGTTTCCCGAACGGCCACGCCCGACGAACGAATCAGGGAGGCGTCGACCGCGTGAGGGTGCGGTAGCGCCGTAGCAACGCGCTCTGCCGCGTCTCGAGGGAGACGGTGCGGCCGCGGATGAGCAAATTCACCAAGTACGTGGTGGTCTCGAACGGATCGCCCGACCAGATCGCGACGTTGGCGAGCTGACCCGGCGCGATGCGACCGCGGTCCGCCTCCATCCCGAACACGCGGGCGGGCTCGACGGTCACGGCCCGCAACGCCGCCGCCGGGTCCATGCCGAATCGCACGGCGTTGCCCGCTTCCTGGCGCAGGTTTCGCAAGTTGTGCACGTCGGGCGTCGCGAGCACGACGCGGACGCCGGCGCGCGAGAGCAGCGCCGCATTGTCGTGCCGACTCGCGAGCGCGTCGAACGAGACCGGCAGATTGTGCAGCGGGGTGACGATCACCGGGACGTTCTCGGCCGCGATGCGCTCGGCCAAGCGCCAGCCCTCCTCGGCGCCGGCCAGCACCAGGCGCAAGCGCTCGCGCCGCGCGAGCTCGAGCACCCGGTCGATGTCGCTCGCGCGCGAGACGCGGACGACGAGGGGCACCCGACGCGTGAGCACGGCTTGCATGCGCTCCAGGTCGAGCCGGCTCACCCGGCTCTCGCGCATCGCACGACGGTCGTAATCGGCTCGGCGGCGCGCGTAGAGCCGTGCGTCGTCGAGCAGCTCGCGCAATCGAAGCATGGCCGAAGGCAGCGCACCTCCGGCCGCATCGACGCCCGCTTCGGTCACGTCGGCGTGCACGGCGAGCACCGGTTGGACCACGGCCTCGGTGACGCGCTCCCCGTCGAGATCGACCCAGGCGCTGGTGCCGCTGACGAGGCCGCCGGTCGGCGTGCTCACTGCGCTCGTGATGCCCCCGGTGCGCGCGATGGCGACGAGCGTCGAGCGCGGGTCGTAGCCGTCGGCCGCGGAGAACGCCGCGCGGATCGGATCGTCCGTGCCGGCGGACGCATCGACCGTGGACGGCTCCAGGTCGATCTCGAGCAGGCCGAGGGGCGCCTGCACCGCGACGAGCCCCGGGGTGACGATGAGGCCCTGGGCATCGATGACCCGTGCGCCCGTCGGTACGACGACATCGGGGCCGACGGCGGCGATGCGTTCGCCGCGCACGACGATCGTGGCGCGGGGCAAATCCGGTCCCTCACCGGTGCGGACCGTTCCGCCGACGATGGCGAGGACCGGCGGCGATTCGGCCTGCGCTTGGGCGCGGGTGCCCGCGAGGATCGCGGCGAGCAACAGTGCGGCGCGGATGGTGCGCCGGAATCGAAGAACCCGATGGCGCCTTGCTGCGGCGTGTGCCCACCGGCTCACGGGGCGGGCTCCGTCAGACCCAGCTCGAAGTCGCGCACGAGCGATGGATCGGGTCGGGTTCGATCGTAGACGAGGACGCCGTCGAGGAAGACGAGATCGACGTGGCTGTAGACGCTGAACGGGTGGCCCGACCAGACGACGACGTCGGCCATCTTGCCCGGTTCGAGCGTCCCGGTGCGCGACTCGATCCCCAGCGCCCAGGCCGCCTCGGCCGTGATCCAGCGCAGGGCCTGGTCCTCGTCGATCGCGACACCGGCCCGCCGCCCGGCCGCCAGGGCCTTGCCGGCTTCCTGACCGAGCCGCTGCGCGTACTGCGCGCTGTCCGAGTGCAGCACGGCGTGGACGCCGGCCTCCGTCAGCAGCGCGAGGTTCTCGACGATCGCGTCGAACGCTTCGAGCTTGAAGCCCCACCAGTCGGCCCACGTCGCGACACCGATGCCCTCGCGCGCGAGCACGTCGCGCACCTTGTAGGCCTCGACGGCGTGGTGGAAGACGCGGATGCGCAGCCCGAGCTGGCGTCCCAGTTCGATCATCCGCAGCATCTCGTCGGCGCGATAGCAGTGCATCTGGACGAGCACGCGGCCTTCGAGCGCGCCGAGCAGTGCCTCCTTGCCGAAATCACGGGCAGGAGGTGCGGGCGCGGGACCGGGATCGTCCGGTGGCGACGCGACGCCTCCGTCGGGGCTCGCCGCGATGCCGGCGTCGAGCGCGCGCTCGTAGCGCAACCGTTTCTGGTGCCACAGCCGGTATTGGTGCTGCCAGTCGCGCCATTGGCGGCCGTACTCGGCGGCGCCCTGGAACGCCGCGCGATAACCGGCGACGTTGCCCATGCGCGTGCTTGGCGCGGTGTTGCGCTCGCCGTAGACGCGACGCGGATTCTCGCCGCAGGCCATCTTGAGCGTGTCGGGCGCGCCGTGGAACAGCATCTCGCCGACGCTGCGGCCCGGCCGCAGGCGCAGCGTGACGCCGCGGCCCCCGATGAGATTGGCCGAGCCTGGCAGCACGAGGATCGTCGTGACGCCGGCGGCCAGCAGCCTCGAGATCGCCGGATCCTGCGGCCAGAACGAGTCGCCGGCCCAGACATGGGCCGTCACGGGGTTCGTCGCCTCGTTGCCGTCGGCCGTCGCGCGCAACGCGGGCACGGCGTACACGCCCACGTGGGAGTGGGCGTCGATGAGGCCCGGGGTCACCCACCGGCCCGTCGCATCGACGCGTCGGGCTCCTTGGGGAATCGGGGTCCGATCGCGCGGCCCGACCGCGACGAGCCGACCGTCCTCCATGATCACGACGCCGTCGACGAAGGTTTCTCCGGCGGCGGTCATCACGGTGCCGCCGACGATCGCGATCAGGGGTGAGTCGATCGGTGGCGGGCTGGCTGGGGGCTGCTCCCAGGGCAGGGGCGGAGGTTCCGGCGGTGGCTCCGACGGTACGGGGGCTGGGCGAGGGATGACGGACGGTGCAGTGGCCGTGCTCCCGCAAGAGGCCACGACGAGCGCGACGCTCGACGCGAGCGCGGCCGCCACGGTCCGGCGTGGCGCGCTCGACGATGGGAGCGGTAGCCCGTCGCGTTGCGTCGTGGAGCGATTCGTCACGGTGGATCGGATCGGAAGATCACCATGCCCACGTCATCGCCGAAGATGGGCAGCGGGACCACCCCGAAGGCGTAGGCGCGTCCGAACTGCTGCACCTGACCTGTGTACCCACCGGGGCTCGCTGCAAGGCCGCGGGCGCGCGCCGCCGCATCGGGCACGAGCTTCTCGAGGTCGAGCCCCACCTCGGGCGCGAAGAGCCGCTCGCCGCGATACAGCCACACCCAGAGGATCGCGCCGCGCTGCCGCTCGGCCGCATGGTCGACGACGAGCTGGCGTGAGAGCCGTCGCGCCATTTTCCAGAGGGGAATGCCGGCGAGCATCGCTCCGACGATCCGCTCGTCCCTGCGGACGGGCTCGACCAGCAGCAGCGAAACACTCGGCGGCCCCTCCGCGGCCGGGAACTCGACGAGCTGTCGGCCGGCGCGTCCCTCGCGCAGCGCGCGCGCGACGACCTCGTAGCGCTCGGCGAACGGCTCGCCGCGCATGCGATCCTCGTTCTGGGGCACGTCGCGCGCGATCACGCGGCCGTCGGCGCCCACGGCGGCGAGGAAGCTGGCCGGCGTGGCCACCAGCTCGGAGATGGCGATTCCGCGCGCGGTCGGATCCTGGATGCGGCGCAGCCCTGCGCGGATCTGGCGTTCGCGATCGTCCGCATCCTCGATCGCGAAGCCCGGTGCGAAGCGCGTGGCGGCGACGCGCAGGCCACGCGTGATGCGCGCGATGTCTTCGCGAACGATGCGCAGGCATGCGGGTGCGTGCTCTTCGACGATGCGGCGCTCGGCCGCCGAGGCATCGGCCGCGCACGCGGCGAGCGACGTCAGAAGCGCAGCAGCCCGGCTCACGCGGCCGCAGCCTACACCGGAACGGGCGCCCGTGCCCTCGCGGGCGTCGTCGGCAAACGTTGACGAGCCCATGGGACGCGTCGGCGCCCATGCAAGGCCAACTCCCCTTCGAGCCCGAGCTCGAGTCCGAGCCTGAGTCCGCGCCGGAGTCGGAGTCCGAGCTCGAGTCCAAGTCGGAGCCGGATTCGGAGCGGAGTCCGAGTGCGTCACTCGGGGCGCGTGGTCTTGGAGGGCACGCGTACGCGTGCCGTCAACGTCCGGTCAAGGCGGTCGGCTCGCGGTAGACGTGCACGGCGGGCCCCAAGGTGGTCGGTCCCGACAGCGGCCAGACGCGAGACCAGGGGCGATCCTCGCTTCCGACGAGCAACTCGTCGCGCTTGGTGAGCACCTCGCAACCGTCGCGGGTGACGAGCACGGTGTGCTCGAACTGGGCCGAGAGCGAGCGATCCTTCGTCAGAACGGTCCAACCGTCCGGGGCGAGCTCGGTCTGCCAGCCGCCCAGGTTGATCATCGGTTCGATGGTGAAGGTGAGCCCGGCGCGCAGCCGCTCGCGTACTTCGTTTTGCTTGTAGTGGGGAATCTGCGGGTCCATGTGGAACAAGCGCCCGACGCCGTGACCGACGTACTCGCGCACGACGGAGCAGCCTTCCGATTGCGCGTACTCCTCGATGACCGCGCCGATCTCGTTGATGCGCACGTTGTGTCGGACGACCTGCAGGGCGAGCTCGAGACAGCGTCGCGCGACCTCGGTCACGTGCCGCGCCTCGTCGGAGGGCTCGCCGATGTAGAAGGTCGCACTCGTGTCCCCGTGGTAGCCGTGTTTCGCGGGCCACTGCGTCGTGACGTCGACGTTGATGATGTCCCCCTCGCGCAGGACGCGCTTGCCGGGAATGCCGTGGCAGACGACCTCGTTGACGCTCGTGCATACGCTGCGGGGGAAGCCACGGTAGCCCAGCGGGGACGGATGGGCCCCGCGCGAGGTGATGTACTCGTGGACGAACCTATCAATCTCCTCCGTGGTCATTCCCGGGCGCAGGATGCGCCCAACCGCGCAGAGGGTCTCGGCCGCCAGGCGGCAGGACCGACGCATCGTCTCGAGTGTCGCGGGTGTGTGCAGCTCCTGCGGCACGGCTCACCCGCCCTCGTAGCGACCGTGCGTCGTGGTCGCAAGCGGACCCGCTTCGGTGTCGGCAGCGCCCCATGGGGGCCAATGGGCGCGGGCACGATGGAGTGCTGAGCGCCGTGGCGCGGGACCGAATCTGCGACGAGGGGCGTCCGAGCTCCAGCTCGCGACCCAGACGAGTGCCCTACGGGAGCAGGAACGCGTCGAAGGGAACGATCGCGCTCGTCGACGCCATCGCGTACAGAATCGCGATCGAGATGCCCAGTGTGACCAGGGTCAGCGCGACCAGGCGCGGGCCGGTCCAGCGCTGGTCGGCCTGCCGGATCGCGCGTTCCTCTTGCTCCGTGACGGGCACGTTCACCGGGACCTGCGAGGGATCGAGGATGGCCATCGCGCGCGCTTCGTAGCCAGCGCGTCCCCTGCGGTCAATCGAGGCCGTCACGTCGTGGGCCTCCGGCACGGTTGCCCGCGCTGTTCGCGACTGCCTACAGTGCGCCACGTCGCGATGCATTCGGATGCGGTACGTCTGGGGGGCCCCCTCCGCCTTGAGGACGTCGAGGACGTGGCCGTCGGCAGGCGACGGGCCGAGTTGCCGGAGCCGTCGCGCGTGGTGATGGAGCGGAGCCGTCACGCCATCGAGTCGCTGTGCGAGGCGGCAGACCAGGCTCCCGCCATCTACGGCGTCAACACCGGCTTCGGCGCGCTCGCCGAGACGCGGATCGCCGCCGCGGACGTCGAGCGACTGCAGCTCAACCTGCTGCGGAGCCACGCCGTCGGGGTCGGCCCTCCGCTTTCGCGCGAGCAGGTGCGTGCGATGATGCTTCTGCGCGCGCAGGCCCTCGCGCTCGGCCGCTCGGGGGTGCGGCCGGCGCTCGTCGAGACGCTGCTCGCGATGCTCGATCGCGACGTCGTGCCGGTCGTTCCGGCTCAGGGCAGCGTCGGCGCATCGGGCGACCTGGCGCCGCTCGCCCACCTCGCTCTGGTGCTCGTGGGAGAAGGGGAGGCCCTGTTCGAGGGTCGGCGACTCGACGGCGCCGAGGCGTTGCGACGAGCCGGGCTCGAGCCGTTGCGTCTGGGGCCCAAGGAAGGGCTCTCGCTCGTCAACGGCACGCAGATGATGCTGGCCGTCGGCGCCCTTGCGCTGCTCGAAGCGGAGCGGCTGTGCGCGCTGGCGGACGTGACCGGCGCGATGTCCTTGGATGCGCTCGAGGGCAGCGGCCGGCCCTTCGATCCGCGCATCGCGGAGTGTCGCCCGCACCCCGGGCATCGGGCGAGCGCGGACAACCTGCGCGTCCTGCTCGACGACAGCGCCATCATGGAGAGCCACCGCGACTGCAAAAAGGTCCAGGACCCCTATTCGCTGCGCTGCATGCCCCAGGTGCACGGGGCCAGCCGCGACGCCTTGGCCTGGGCCCGCGGCGTGCTCGAGCGCGAGACGGTCGCGGCGACCGACAACCCCCTCGTCTTCGTCGACGACGGCGGCCGCGTGGACGTGCTCAGCGGTGGCAACTTCCACGGACAGCCCCTCGCCCTCGCGCTCGACCTGGCCGCGATGGCCGTCGCGGAGCTGGGCGCCATCGCCGAGCGGCGCATCGAGCAGCTCGTCAATCCGGCGCTCTCGAGCGGTTTGCCGCCGTTCCTCGCGCCCCGCACCGGGCTCGACTCGGGCTTCATGATGGCGCAGGTGACCGCCGCGGCGCTGGTCAGCGAGAACAAGGTGCTGTGCCATCCCGCCTCGGTCGACTCGATTCCGTCGAGCGCCGGCAAGGAGGATCACGTCTCGATGGGCAGCATCGCCGCGCGCAAGCTCGCGCGTGTGGTCGAGCACGTGCGCGTCGTGCTCGCCATCGAGGCCCTGGTCGCCGCGCAAGGGCTCGACCATCGATTGCCCCGCCGCGGAGGGCGGGGCGTGCGGGCCGCGCACGATGCGATCCGGTCGGTCTGTCCGCCGCTACAAGAGGATCGCGCGCTGCACCGGGACGTCGAGGCCGCCGTCCGCCTGTTCGAGTCGGGCGCGCTGCGCTCCGCGGTCGAGGCTGCCACCGGCCCACTTCGTTGAGTGCGCTTGGTCGGGAGTCGGTCTCGGACCCGGCCTCGGACTTGGGCTCAGGTTCGGACACAGAACCGGGCTCGGGATCGAAACAATCGCCGGCGGCTGCGACCCATGTGATCCGCGCGGTCGGGACCGCGTTCCGACGTGGGCTCGGGTCGGCACGCGGCCTCGCGTCGCGGCGCGGTCGCGATCAATCGTCGGGCCCGTTCGCTTCGAACGCCGAGCTGATCTCTTCCCACGACGGCACGAGGCTGCTCGGCGCGACGGTCGCGACGTGTAGTCGCAGCACGACGCGCGCGACCGGGGACGTCTGCGAGAAATTGCCGCGGCGGCCCCGGGGATTCTCGAAGACCGCCTCGGAGCCGGGACGGGGAAATGGATACGAGATCTCGATGCGGTCGCCGCTTCGGTGCTGGCCGCCCACCAGGCGCAGCCCAAGCATCGGATGGCGACGCACAACCCGGCGCGTGGTCCGGTCGAGCACCTCGACGCACGTCATCTGCGGGTCGAGCACGTAGACGTGATTCTGCGTCCAGATCTCGAAGACCTTCCACGGCGTCTCGAGGCTCGGCGACGGCCCGTGCGAATGGACGACCTCGACCTCGAGCATGGGCTTGCCCCGCGCGCGACGCGGGGAAAGCGACGGCGACGGGGGACGAAGAGCCATGTCGGTGGTCGTGATCGAGGCGTCGATGGGAACCGAGACGCGCTGCTCGACCGGGCGCGGGTCGGCAATGCCGACCAGGGTCGTCGGGGTGCGCCGCTGACTCACGCGCTGACCGTACAACGATTCCACTGCGGGTGTCTCGCCGCAACCGTGATCCGGTGCGATTCGCTCCAGGGCCCGAGACCGAGCCCGACTCCGAGACCGAGACCGAGTTCGAGTCCGGGTCCGAGCCCGAGCCCGAGCCCGAGTCCGGGTCCGAGCCCGAGACCGAGACCGAGACCGAGTCCGAGTCGGAGTCCGGGACCGAGTCCGAGACCGAGTCCGGGTCCGAGACCGAGTCCGAGCCCGAGCCGGAGTCCGAGACCGAGAC
The DNA here is from genome assembly GCA_025054695.1 of Myxococcota bacterium. Classification (GTDB taxonomy): domain Bacteria; phylum Myxococcota_A; class Polyangia; order Polyangiales; family JANWZI01; genus JANWZI01. The sequence goes on from JANWZI010000010.1 coordinate 33,870, forward strand.
CGAGCTCGTCCGTCGAGGCGATCGAGCGGCCCTCGCTACGTCGCCGACCAGCCCCCGTCGACGACGAGGACGGATCCCGTGACGTACGAAGCCTCGTCGGAAGCGAGGAAGACCGCCGCGGGCGCGACCTCCTCGGGCTTGCCGACGCGGCCGAGCGCCGTGCGCGAGACGACACGCTCGACAATCGCGGGGTTGTTCGTGAGCGCCGCGGAGAACCGCGTGTCGATGAGACCTGGGGCGATGGCATTGACGCGGATTCCGAGCGGGCCCAGCTCGACGGCCAGCGTGCGCGTCATCGAGACGATGGCGGCCTTGGTCATGCCGTAGATGCCCTGCATGGGCGCGGCCATCGCGCCGAGCACGCTGGTGACGTTGACGATGGCTCCGCCGCCGCCCCGTCGCTGCACGTGCGCGGCCAGCGCGCGGCAAAGCGCGAAGGGACCTTCGAGGTTGACCTCGAAGGTCTTGCGCCAGACGGCCTCGTCCGCGCCGCACAGCGCTCCGAAATACGGATTGGTCGCCGCGTTGTTGACGACGACGTCGAGCCGGCCGAAGCGCTCGATTGCCGTTTCGACGAGTCGGGTGGCCTCTTCGGGTCGGCCCGCATGCGCGGCCACGGCCATGGCCTCTCCGCCTTCCGCTCGAATGGCGCCGGCGGCCTGCTCGAGGGCCTCGAGCTTGCGCGCGGACATCAGCACGCGCGCTCCTTCGCGCGCGAACGCTCGGGCGATCGCGAGCCCGATGCCCCGGCTCGCGCCCGTCACGACGGCGACCTTGTCGGTGAGTCGGCGAGTCATCCGACGCGCACGCTAGCACGCGCGTCGCGACCCCGAACGGGTCGGATGGCGCCGGCCGAGTTGGTTGATCGCGCCTTCGACTCGGTCTCGGACTCGAGCTCGAGCTCGCAGTACCCGTCGGCCACGTCAAGCCACGTGACCGCCGCTGCGAGGGGTCATTGCACCTGAGCGAGAGGCGAGCTCGGGTGCGAGCGTTGACGATCCCTGGGACGTCGCACGACGATCGTGGGCGTCGTGGTCGCGCGCGCTCGAGGAACTTGGTCCCGTGGGCGCGTGGGCCGGTCCGTCCGGTTCTGCCCCGTCGCATGGTTCGTTCTGATCGCCGACGGCTGCGCGACGCACTCCGCGGTGGGGCCCGACGCCGGGTCGTTCGATTCGCCTGGAAACCCGGGCGACGGTGACGCGGACGGCGGGCATCGGCTCGAGCCGTGGCCGAGCGCGGCATGCGCGGCGAGCTCGGGAGGCGCGTACGAGGTGGGCTCGCGCGGCGGCACGCTGACACACGGTGGTCGCGAGCGCACGTTCCTCGTCCGGGTGCCACCCGGGGCGCGGGCGGGCGAGCCGTTGCCCGTCGTCGTCGTACTGCACGGAGGCTTCGGCAGCGGAGCCGGAATCGCATCGACGAGCGGCTTCGACGACCTCGCGGACCGCGAGGGGTTCGTCGCCGTCTTTCCGGATGGTACGGGTGCGATTCGCACGTGGAATGGCGGGGTGTGCTGCGGTTCGGCGGTGCGAGAGAACGTGGACGACGTGGGCTTCCTCGTGGCGTTGGTCGAGCACCTCGGCGAGACGCTGTGCCTCGATCGGCGTCGGGTCTACGCGACGGGCATTTCGAATGGCGGCTTTCTCGCCCATCGAGTCGGCTGCGAGGCCTCCCATCGGTTTGTTGCGATCGCGGCCGTCGCCGGGCCGGAGGGATCGCCGCGTTGCGAACCGACGCGTCCGGTGGGCGTCTTGCACATCCACGGAACGCGCGACGCGCACGCGCCGTGGGACGGCGGCGAGGGGTGCGGACGAGCGGGGATCGTGTTTCCGTCGGTTCCCGACACGATGGAGCGCTGGCGGCGGCGCAATGGCTGCTCTGTGGCGACGCGGCGCGTCCTCGAACAGGGCAACGGCCGCTGTGACGCGTACGAGGGCTGCGCCCCGGGCGGCGCGACGGTTCTGTGCGCCGTCGTGGACGGCGGCCACAGCTGGCCGGGTGGCGACCCACCACCCGCACGGAGCGACGAACGCTGCCCGGACGACGGGCCGCACAGCACGACGTTCGACGCGACGGCCGTGATATGGAGCTTCTTCCGAGACCAGTCGATGCCGTGAATCCGCGCGGACTCGGCCTTGCCCACGGACCCCGCGCTCGGCTCAACCCCCGTCACGGATGCGGGTGTGGACCTGGACTCCGACTCGGTCGCGGGCGTCGACGCGACGCGTCCTGAATTGCCCTCGGTCGGCCCAATCGGCGCCGTCAGCCCGGTCCGATCTCGGCGAGCGTGCGTTCGACCTGCTCGAGCTCCGGCAACCCGAGCGGGCGCAACAGCGCGCGCGCCTCGCGCAGCCGCTCGCGTGCCGTTTCCAGGTCTCCGCGCTCGACCAGATGGCGACCGAGCGCGATCAGCGACCGGGCGACCTCCTTGTCGTTGCCGAGCTCGCGGAAGATGTCGATGGAGGCTAGGTAGCTGTCCTCGGCGCGGCGGTCGACGTCGCCGCTCGCATCGAACAGCGTCCGCGCGCGCAGGTCTCCGAGCGCACGATGGGCGAGCGCGATGGCCTCGCGCCCTCCGTACTGGGTCGCCAAGGCGAGCGCGTTGCGAAGCGTCGCTTCGCTGGCCTCGTCGCCCAGGCGCATCAGCACCAGGCCGAGGTTGCGCTCAACCTCGGTCGCGGCGCGCAGATCGCCCAGGCTCTCGGCGAGCCGCCGGGCCTCGAGCAGGCGTGCGCGTGCCTCCTCGAGGCGGCCGTCGCGCGCGAGCGCCTCGCCCACGTTGTTGTGCAGGAAGCACTGCGTACGTCCATCGCCCACCGATCGCGCTCCTTGCAGCGCCTGCTCCCAGCGCTCGATGGCCGCGGCGATGTCGCCGCGCTCGAAGGCGAAGATGCCGAGCGCGTTGAGGGACTCGACCGTTCCCTCGAGATCGCCGAGCTCGTGTCGAATGGCGAGCGCCTCGCCGCACAGTCGCTCGGCCTCGGGCAGCGCACCGCGCGCATAGCGCACCATCCCCAGCGTGTGCAGCGAGACGGCCTCGCCGCGGCGGTCGGCCTGTGCCCGGCGCAGGGCGAGGGCCTCGTTCGCCGCGTGCTCGGCCGCCTCCAGCTCGCCGCGCACACGCAGTACCTGGGCCAGGTCGTCGAGCGTGGCCGCCACCCCCCGTGCGTCGGCGGCTCCGCGGAACAGCTCGAGGGCGCGCTCGAGCAGGACGCGTGCCCGCTCGTCCTGACCGCGCCGGCGGTGCACCCGCGCGATGCGGTTGAGCGCGGCCGCCGCCTTGCCGCGGGCGCCGAGCCGCCATGCCAGGCGCAACATGCGGTCGAACGAAGCGAGCGCCTCGTCGTAGCGACCCAGGGTGGTCAGCAACGAACCGTGCTCGTGCAGGGCGTCGAGACGGCGCGCGACGTCGTCCTCGGCGAGCAGACCGAGCGCTGCCGTCACGTACGCAAGCGCGGTCTCGGTTCGCAAGCGGGCGCGTTCCTCGTGCGCTGCCTCGAGGTAGGCGCGACCGGCGCGCTCGCGCAGCCCGGCGCGCTCCAGGTGCGGAGCGATGAGCGCCGCGACGCCCTGCCAGCCCGTCTCTGCCGCGACCGCGAGCCATCCGGCAACGGCGGCGTGGCGGGCGACGCGCAGCGCGGGGTCCATGCGGTCGTAGAGCAGATCGCGCACGCGGCTCGAGGCGAATGCGTACTGGCGCATCGCGGGAAGCTCGCAGGGCTCGTAGACGAGCACGAAACCCCGACGCACGAGCCGCCCGAGGACCGCGTCCAGCATGGCCACGTCGTCGTCCGTCCAGATCGCAGTCGGATCGGTCTCCGTGTCGGGTGGTGCACGCTCGGTGCGCATCTGGGCGAGCAGCGCGCCGTCCCAGAAGGTCTCGCCGACGACCGCGGCGCGTTCGAGCGTGGCGCGATCGAACGGGTCGAGTCGCTCGAGCCGACTGAGCACCGCGTCGTCGGCCGTCACGGGCAAATCCCCGCGGTCCAGGCGCCCCAGGTCGACGCGAAGGCTCGCGTCGTCGCCCGCGACGAACAAGCCGGCTTCGACGAGCTCCTCGACGAGTTGCACGACGGCGGCCGGTCGACCCCCCGACCGGTGCGCGATCGCGGCGCCGAGGGCTTCGGGCACCGCGTCGAGGGCCGGAAGCAGGACGCGCACCATCGCGGCGACCTCGGCCTCGTCGAGCGGCGGCAGCGGAACGACGGACTGCATGCGATGGGGGGGGATCGGGCCCAGCCGCTCCGCGACGGAAGGTTCGCCGGTCACGACGATGGCCACGTGCGCCTCGATGCCGAGCAGCTCGCGCAGCATCTCGAGGGCGACCTCGCTCGCGCGGTGCAGATCGTCGAGCAGCACGAGCAGGGGACGGGCGCGCGCGTCGGCCTCGAACAGCTCCCGCAGCGCGCGGCGGGTGCGGCGGCGCAGTTCCTCGGGGCGTCCCGCGAGCGAGGTCAGAAACGGGCTGTCCGGGAACGGAACGCCCGCGAGATGCCCGAGCAGGTGCGTGGCTTCGGCCACCGCGGCTGCCTCCGAGGTGCCCAGTGCTTCGGCCACGGCCGTGGCCATCTGCGCGCGCACCGAGGCCGGGCTGCGCGTGGGGACGATGTCGAAGCGATCGAGCAGAAGTCGGGAGAACGGCGCGTGCTCGTCGTCGCCCTCGCGACACGCGCCGTACAGCACCCGCGTGGAGGGATCGAGCGCGGCCGCGACCTCGCTGGCATGCACGAGCAGTCGCGTCCGCCCCGAGCCGCGTTCTCCGATGACGAGCACGACGGCGGGGCGACCGACCGAGAATGCCGCCTCGATGGCCGACGAGATGGCGGATGCGGCCTCGACGCGCCCGACCAGGGGCGGCTCGGCTCGATCCGCGGCGCCGAAGGAGCTTGGCGCGGCGTCCGAAGACGCCGGCTCCGCCTCGATCGAGGGCGGCGGGGCATGCTCGTCGGTCATCTCCGGAGCGCCGGTGACCTCCGTGCGCTCCTCGGGCTCCGACGTCGGGGGCGAACCGGACGGGAGCCCGAGCGACCACGATCGGCTCCACGGCGTGGCGCTGCCGAGCGGCCGGCCACATCGGGCGCAGCCCCGCCACGCGCGCGGGTTGACGAACCCGCAGGCGCGACATCGACCGTCCGCAGACCCCGTCACGGGGGCGATTTACGCACGAGGTCGTGCGCGCGACAACGGCGGTGTTTCCCGTGCGCGCGCAGGCTATTCTCACGCGACGGAGGCGAGACGATGCGGGGTCGGACGCACGGCTGGGCGTGGATCGTCGCGGTTGCCGTCGGCGCCGGCGGTTGCGAGGCGTGCAAGGACTTCTTCGACGCCGGCGACGACGGCGACGACGACTCTCCTCGAAACCTCGGCGTCGGGGACGCATGCCGGCGCGCCAGCGAATGCCGCGTCGGGCTCGGCTGCATCGGGGGCACGTGTCAGCCCCAGGGGCTCGGCGTCGAGGGCTCGACGTGTCAGCTCACGGGCGACTGCGGGGCGGGGCTGTACTGCGCGCGCTCGCGAACGTGCGAGCGCGCCGGCGACGCGATGGCCGGGGACGACTGCCGTGCGACGGCGGACTGCGCTCCGGGACTCGTCTGCACGCTCGAGGGGCTCGGCGGGCGGTGCAGACCCGCCGGCAGCGCCGACATCGACGAGCCGTGCACGCGCCTGCTCGATTGCCTGGCCGGCCTCGAATGCAGGCCGGGTCGGGACGGACGCCCGGGTCACTGCATCAATCCCGCGCCGGTGGCCTCCGGGGACGGCGGGTCCGGAGGGCTCGTTCCGGGGCTTCCGTTCTGGCCCGGGGAGCGGTGCACGGACGAAGGCGCACCGGCGCGCGCGTTGTTCGAGGTACCGCGCTTCGACGGCAGCGACGGCGACTTCTACCGGTTGCCATTCCCGAACGACATCCGGCGCAGACCCGACGGACTCGACCTGCGCGGGCATCCGTCGCCCGCGACCGTGCTCGAGGTCGACATCATCGACCGGTATCTACGCGCTTCCGAGCGCGACCTGCGCGGCTTCTCGCTCAATCCCACGATTTACTTCCGCTTCAGCGAGCCGTACGACTGGGCGAGCGTCGAGGGGCAGCTTCGCATCGTCGACGTGACGCCGGGCTCGCCCGATTACGGGCGGACGATGGCGCTGGCGTGGCTGACGACCGCCGGGCCCATCACGCGTTATCTGTGCGAGGACTGGCTCGCGTTGCGCGTCCCCCACGGCGCTCCGTTGCGCCCCGCGACCACGTACGCGGCCATCGTCGGCTCCGGCGTGCGCCCCGCGCCGTCGGTCGGCGGGCGCTTCGCGCGCTCGCCCGACCTCGACGCCGTGCTCGGGTCGACCGCTCCGTCCGACCCGGTGCTCGCGGCGGCCCACGCCGCGTATGCGCCGCTGCGCGCCTGGCTCGCCGATTCGGGTACCGATCCCGGCGAGGTGCTCAACGCGGCCGTCTTCACGACGCAGCCGCTCGGCGCGCTCGTGCCCGCGTTGCGCGAGGTCATCCGTGGCCGGCCGGCTCCGGCCGTCGGCGAGGCCGTGCTGTGCGACGGCAGCCGCCGCTCGCCGTGCGACGACGGGACGCCGCAGCGCGCGTGCGGCACGCCCGTCTCCGGGATCCGCGAGATCCATGGGCGGATCGAGCTACCCATCTTTCAGCATGGTCGCGCGCCGTACGAGGAGCCCGACGACGGCGGCGGGCTCCAGCTCGACGCGAGTGGCCGACCCGTGGTCGCTCGGACCGAGGCCGTTTGCTTCGGGCTCGCGTTGCCCGACGGTCCGACGCCTGCCGGCGGATGGCCCCTGCTGATCCACGCGCACGGCACCGGCGGCAGCTTCCGCGACGGTTTGTCGTGGTCCGCCGACCTGAACGCCGCGGTGCTGGGCATCGATTTGCCGCAGCACGGAGCGCGACGCGGGGGCAGCCGTCGCTCGCCGGACGTGCTGTTCTTCAACTTCGTCAATCCGCCGGCCGCGCGCGACAACGTGACCCAGGGGGCGGCCGACCTGCTCGCGCTCGTCCACTTCGCCGTCTCCGGCCGGATCGAGGCCAGCGCGAGCCCGACCGGGGAGGCCATCGCGTTCGACCGGAGTCGCATCGTGCTGTTCGCGCATTCGCAGGGCGCGACGCACGCGGCGCTGATCGTGCCGCACGAGCCCGACTTGCGCGCGGTCGTGTTCAGCGGCCTGGGCGGCGACCTGACGCAGTCGCTGCTGCACAAGCGCGAGCCGGTGGACATCGCCGCGCTGCTGCCGTTCGCGCTGCTGGACCCGGATGCGTCCGGAGCGCTCGCGGCCGGGGACTTCCATCCCGCGCTCGCGCTGTTCCAGGGCTACTTCGACGCGGTCGACGCGGTCAATCACGCCGCCGCGCTCGTGCACCGCAGACCGATGGCCGGCGGCGCGCCGCACGTGTTCATGACGTACGGCCTCGGCGACAGCTTCTCGCCCGAGCCGACCATGCAGGCGTACGCGCTGGCGGCGGGACTGACGGCCGTGCGCCCGGTGCACGTCGAGTTCGGTCTGCGCGCCGCCGACCCGCCGCTCCGGGGCAACGAAATGGCGGCGAGCGGACCGCGCACCGTCGGGCTTCGGCAGTACCGGCCCGAATCGGGGGCCGACGGGCACTTCGTCGCGACGAGCGGACCGGGACGCGCCGACGTGGAGGCCTTCTTGCGCGCGGCGCTCGCGGGCGACGTCCCGTCGATCGGCACGCCATGACGGATCCGCATCGACCCGACCCGGTGCGAAGCACGTGAAAGAAGTCGGATTCGACCTCGGCCTGCTCGGAGGGCGCCGGGTCTGGTCCGGGCTCATCGACGCGGTCTGCGCTGCCGGGGACCGAGCGCTCGCGCTGCAGCGGGCAGGCGCGGCGCGCCGTGCGCGGAGCAAGGCGGACCGCTCGCCGGTGACGGAAGCGGACGAGGCGGTCGAGCGCATGCTCGCCGAGTACGTGGCGCGTCGCTGTCCCCAGGCCGGATTCGTCGGCGAGGAGACGGGCGCTCGCGGCGCACGACGTCGGTTGCGCTTCGTCGTGGACCCTATCGACGGAACGCGCGCGTTCGTCCGCGATCTGCCCGGATGGTCGATCCTGGTCGGCGTGGAGCTCGACACACGGCCCGTTGCGGGCGTGGCGCTGATGCCGGCGCGCGGCGATCTGTTCGTCGGCGTGGTGGGCGAGGGAGCGAGCTGCAACGGCCGACCGGTGCGGCTCTCGCGCACGAGGCGGCTCGATCGAGCGGCGGTGGGACACGGAGGGCTCGCGCAGTTCGTCGAGGTGGGCGCGACGGGACTGCTCGAGGTGCTCGGCCGCGCGACGTGGTTGCAGCGTGGGTTCGGGGACTTCGATGGTTATCGAATGCTGCTGCTCGGCCACTTGGACGCGCTGGTCGAGCCTGCCGTGCGACGCTGGGACCTGAGCGCGCCGGCGGCCCTGCTGCGCGCCGCGGGCGGAAGGCTCACCGCTGCGGACGGTAGTGACGATCTGGACGCCGGCTGGTCCGTCGCGAGCAACGGGCCCCTGCATCGGCCGTTACTCGAGCTGCTTCGGAGTCGGACCCCGGGCGCCGAGTATTCGAAGCGCAACCGACGACCGCCGTTGGCGCTGCACGAAGGAATCGAGCCCGGCGGGGGGCGACCGCCGGGCTCGCGGTGAGCGCGCGGGCGGCTGCACGGCGGGATGCGGGCGTCCCGGGGAGGGGCCGGGAAGGTACCGTGCGAAACCGTCGACCGCGCGCGAAGCCTGAAGCGAGACGCGTCAGAAATCGAAGTCCGGATCGCGGCGCTCCTCGAACGGGTTGTCCTCTGGAGCGTGGAAGGTGGCCTCGTTGAACAGATCGTCCAGGCTGAATCCGCACTTCTGGTAGACGCGGATCTCCTCGCGTTCGAACTCTTCGATCGACCGGTAGCGGCGTGGCGACCCGTGAGTCATGAATCCTCCTACCTAGAACTACATCCACCGACACAGTATCACCTCGGACCCTGCACGCCAAAAAGGTGATAAGGAGAGAATGCAGTGGGCCACGTCGTCGCCGTCGCCAATCAAAAGGGCGGGGTCGGCAAGACCACGACGGCGGTGAACCTGTCGGCGAGCCTCGCGGTGACCGACCAGCGGGTCCTGCTGGTGGACGTCGATCCGCAGGGCAACGCGACCAGCGGCCTCGGGCGCTCGCCCCGGCGGCTGCAACGCGGGACGTACGAGGTGCTCGTCGAGGGTCTTCCGATCGCCGAGGCGGAGCTCGCGACCGAGCTGCCCGCGCTGCGGCTCGTGGGCGCGAGCCACGACCTGGCGGGAGTCGAGCTCGAGCTGTCTTCGGCGCCGGATCGAGCGGAGCGGTTGCGTGCGGCGCTGCGTCCGCGTCGGGACGCGTACGATTTCGTCGTCATCGACTGTCCCCCGTCCCTCGGTCTGCTCACGCTCAACGCGCTGGTCGCCGCCGATCTCGTGCTCGTGCCGATGCAGTGCGAGTACTACGCGCTCGAGGGGCTCTCGCAGCTCGTCGAGACGGTCGAACGGGTGCGCGCGACGCTCAACCCCGCGCTTCGGATCCACGGGGTGCTGCTGACGATGTACGACGCGCGCAACAACCTCGCGTTGGAGGTCGCCGCCGAGGTGCGCCGCCACTTCCCGGTCTACGAGACGACCATTCCGCGCAACGTGCGCCTCGCCGAGGCGCCCTCGCACGGCAAGCCGGTGCTGCTGTACGACGCCTCGTCGCGCGGCAGTTACGGATACCTGAGCCTGGCGCGCGAGCTGCTCGGCGCGCTTCCGGGAGGGCCGTGAGCAGTCCGGAGTCGCGTCGTCCGCGCCTCGGGCGGGGTCTCGATGCGATTCTGCCGGTTCCGGCCGGCTCCTCGGGCCATGGCGGAAGCGGCGGCGCGCTCGAGTTGCCCATCGAGGAGCTGCATCCGAATCGGGCCCAGCCGCGTCGTCGTTTCGACGAGGCCGCACTCGACGAACTGGCTCAGTCGATCCGGTCGGTGGGCGTGCTCGCGCCCATCGTCGTGCGGCGACGCCCCGCTGGAGGCTACGAGATCGTCGCGGGCGAGCGCCGCTGGCGTGCGGCGCAACGCGCGGGGCTGCGCGCGGTGCCCGTTGTGATCCGCGAGCTGACGCCGGCCGAAGCGCTCGAGGCCGCGCTCGTCGAGAACGTCCAGCGCGAGGACCTCGAGCCGCTTGAGCTCGCGCGGGCCTACCAGCAGATGATCGAGTCGCACGGCTACACGCAGGAGCGCCTGGCGGCGCGTGTCGGTCGCGACCGCTCGACGATTGCCAACGCCCTTCGACTGCTTCGCCTTCCGCCGGAGGTGCTGGCGCTGCTCGAGGAGCGGCGCATCGACGAGGGCCACGCCCGCGCGCTGCTGCAGGCCGCAAGCCCCGCCGAGATGATTCGTCTGGCACGCATGGCGGCCGAGCGCGGGCTGTCGGTGCGTCAGGTCGAGGCGCTCGCCCGCGCCTCGCGTCAATCCGAACGCCCCGCCTCGCGCGCGGAGCGCACCCCGAGCGCGAACGTGCGCGACCTGGAGAACCGACTGCGGCGCTCGCTGGGGGTGCAGGTGCGCGTGGTCGACCGCAAAGGCCGCGGTCGCATCGAGCTCAACTACGGCAGTCTCGACGAACTGGACCGGTTGCTTGCGCGCCTGCTTTGAGGATGGGGGCCGTCGCGTCGCGCGCGCGACGGCGCACCACCGTTAAGCTTGGGGCTCCGGTGACGTCGCCGTACCGTTCCGAGCTGCTCGCGCTGGCGCGGCGCGCCGTGCGGGCCGCCGCCGAGAACGCGCCCGCGCCGCGCGCGGACCCGAGTCGGCTCGAGGCCTGGATGCGCGAGCCCGGATGTTGCTTCGTGACCCTTCGCACGCTTGACGGCCGACTGCGCGGCTGCATCGGAAGGCTCGAGCCGGATCTGCCGCTGCACGAATGCGTCGTACAGTCCGCGATCGCGGCTGCGTCGCGCGATCCGCGCTTCGAGCCGGTGCGACCCGACGAGGTGGACGCCCTGCGGATCGAGATCCACGTGCTCGGCCCAACGCGGCGCGTGCACGGGCCGTCCGAGGTCGAGGTGGGTCGGCACGGCGTGGTCCTTCGGGCGGCTGGACGACGCGGGGTGCTGCTTCCCTCGGTCGCGGTCGAGCACGGACTGGACGCGACCCGCTTCGTCGAGGCCGTCTGTCACAAAGCGGGCTTGCCGGTGGATGCGTGGCGCCGTTCCGACGCGGTTCTCGAGGTGTTCGAGACCCTTTCGTTCGCGGAGCCGGAGTGCGGCGCTGTGGATGCCGGCGGGTGACGCCACCGGCCGCGTTCGATCCGGGCGTCGGGTCGCGTCAGGTTTCGGCGGTTTCGGCCTGGCTCGCCTCGCGCAGCCGCGCGGCCTTGCCGGCGCGCTCCCGCAGGAAATAGAGGCGTGCGCGGCGCACGTGGCCCCGCGAGACGATCTCGAGCTTCTCGATGCGTGGGCTGTGCAACGGATAGATGCGCTCGACCCCCACGCCGAACGAGATCTTTCGCACGGTGAATGTGCCGCCCAGACCGGCCCCACGACGCCGGATGACCGTCCCCTCGAAGACCTGGATGCGTTCCTTGTCGCCCTCGCGGATGCGGTAGTGGACGCGAACCGAGTCGCCCACGCGGAAAGCGGGAAGCTGCCGCCGATACGGCGCCTCGACGGCTGCGATGCGGGGGTGCTTCATGACGTCCTCGGGGCTGCGAGAGGGGGGTCGAGTCGCTAGCACGTCGGCCTCGATGTCGCAACGAGTCTCGATCGCGTGGAGCGAGGACACGCTCGCGCGCGGCGGTGCCGTTCGAAGCCGGTGACCAAGGGCTCAGGAAGCGTGCGGGTCGGAGCCAGAGCCCGAGTCCGAGCCCGAGCTCGAGCCCGAGCCCGAGTCCGAGTCCGAGCTCGAGCCCGAGTCCGAGCTCGAGTCCGAGCTCGAGCCCGAGCCCGAGTCCAAGTCCGAGACCGAGACCGAGTCCGAGTCCGAGTCTGAGTCCGAGTCCGTGATCGATGCTTTCGCCCCACGGCGCCCGCGGTCGTGATCGAGATTCACGGGAGCCACCTGCCAGACAACCGCGTGCTTGATTCGTGTGGGGAGCGGGATAGAAGGCGCACGTGGACGCGGCCGTTGTCGTGGGCCTCGCCGTGGTTCAGGGACTCACCGAGTTCCTCCCGGTTTCGAGCGACGGTCACCTGGCGATCGGCGGCTGGCTGTTCGGCCTGCGGGCGCCGTCGCTGCCCGTGGTGGTCCTTCTGCACGCGGGGACGCTTCTCGCGACGCTCGTCGTGCTGCGCAACGAGGTGGCCTCGCTCGGCCGCGCGGCGGCGAGTCTACTGTTGGGGCCCCGACGTGGGCTTACCGACGACGAGGGCCGCCTTCTGGTCGGGGTGCTTGTGGCGACGGCTCCCACGGCCCTAGTCGGTTGGTGGCTCGAGCCCCACGTCGAGGCGCTCTCCGCGCGTCCCCTGGCCGTCGGGCTGGGGCTGCTCGGTTCGGCTGCGGCGGTCCTGCTCACGCATCGATCGAGGGGCGACCGCGAAACGCTCGGGGCCGGTCGATGTCTGCTCGTGGGGCTCGCGCAGGGCCTGGCCGTTCTGCCCGGGCTATCCCGGAGCGGCACGACGATCGCCGCGTGCATGCTGCTCGGCCTGCACGCGCGTGCGGCCTTCCGGTTCTCGTTCCTGCTCTCAATGCCTGCGATCCTCGGCGCGCTGATTCTGGAGGCGCGCCGCGTCGACGAGATCGGCGCGCTCGGATGGCTCGCGTGGATCGGCGGCCTGGTCGCGTTCGCGACCGGCGCGGGCGCCTTGCTCGTGCTCCGAGGGCTCGTCGAGCGCGGGCGGCTGGGCTGGTTCGCGGCCTATCTGATCCCGGTCGGGCTCGCCCTGCTCGCGTGGGACGTGATGGGCGAGCCTTCGGCGACGTCGCCGCACGGGGGGGTCGGTCCGTGACGGGGCGGTCCGTCTGGGCGGTGCTGCTCGCGGGAGGGGCCGGGACGCGATTTTGGCCTCTGTCGCGCGCGCACAGGCCCAAGCAGATGCTCGCGCTCGTCGGCGGGCAGCAGCCGTTGCTCGTGCGCACCGCGGCGCGCATCCGGCCCTTGGTCCCCGATGCCCGCATGATCGTGGTGACCGCGGCGCACCTGGTGGAGGCGACGCGCGCGTTGCTGCCCGCGGTGCCCTCGTCCCAGGTGCTCGGGGAGCCGGTGGGCCGCAACACGGCTGCGGCGGTGGCTCTGGCCGCGTGGTTCGTCGTGCGGCGCGATGCGGACGCGCTGCTTGCGGTGTTCCCGGCCGATCACCACGTCGGCGACGAGCCCGCTCTGCGCGATGCGGTCGCGCGCGCGCTGTCCGTGGCGGCGCAAGGCGAGCTGGTGACCCTCGGGCTGCGACCGACCCGCGCCGAGACGGGCTACGGATACATCGAGGTAGGCGAGCCGCTGGCCGACGGCGCGCACCGCGCGCGCGCATTCGTCGAAAAGCCCGACGCGGAGCGCGCGGCCCGCTTCGTCGCGGCCGGCACGCACCTGTGGAACAGCGGCATGTTCTTCTTCTCGGCGCGCGCGATCCTCGACGCCATCGACCGGCATCTGCCCGTGCTCGGGACGGCGCTGCGCGAGCTGCAGGGCACGGGCGATCCCGTCGATCCGACGTGGTTCGAGGGGTGCTGGCGCGCGCTGCCGTCCGTATCGATCGACCACGGCGTGTTCGAGAAGCACGACCGGGTTGCGGTCGTCCCCGTCGATCCGGACTGGAGCGACGTGGGGAGCTACCAGACGGCGTGGGAGCTGGAGTCGCGCGACGCGCAGGGCAACGCGGCGCCATCGGACGCGGTGTTGCTCGACGCGCACGGCAACTACGTGCGCGCGCCGCAGGGCAAGCTGGTCGCGCTCGTGGGCGTCGACGACCTCGTCGTCGTCGACACCGAGGACGCCCTGCTCGTCGTCCCCCGCGCGCGTGCGCAGGACGTGCGGCTGGTCGTGGAGCGTCTGCGCGCAAGAGGCGACCGGCGGATCTAGGTCCGGGACGACGCTTGGACCGCGGCGCACGTGCCCCGCTCCGCGCATTTCGGATCGGCGGGCGACGGGCCGTCGGGTGCGAGCGAACGGCGCACCCTGGTGGCGCACCACGTCCGCGCGACGCACGTCCGCATCCGGTGTTACGCTCGCCGCATGCGTCGCTTCGCTTGGTGTGCGGCCGCCGCGGCACCGTTCGTCTCGACTTCGTGCGTCGACCCGAATCCCGTGGGACGCCTCGAGGCACCCGCGGTCTATGGAGAGGACGACAGGCGGGACGTGTTCGAGCACGACGACGCGTCGCTGCGTGCGCGTACGGACGGCTCCATCGTCGCGCTGATGCAAGCCGAGGCGTTGATGCCGGACGGCGACGGAAGCTACGTGCCCCTGGCTCCCACGCTCGGCGAGGCGCAGCGACTGTGTGCGGGACAGCGATTCGCCGAGCAGCCGACCGCCGCATTCTGCTCGGGCACGCTGATCGACGACGATCTGGTGCTGACCGCCGGTCACTGCGTCGAGGCGTCGGGCGACTGTTCGGACGTCCGGCTCGTGTTCGACTATTACTTCGTCGCCCCGGGGCGGCTCGCGCGCATCGAGCGTGAAGACGTATTTGCCTGCCGCCGCATCGTGACGCGGCGACTCGAGGAGAGCGGACTCGACTACGCCGTCATGCAGCTCGACCGGCCGGCGACGCCGAGCGGACGCAGCGTCGCTCCGGTACGCCTCGAGGACCGGCCGCTTGAACGGGACCGGCGCGTCGTGGTCATCGGGTTCGGAAGCGGGCTGCCGGCGAAGATCGACGACGGCGGTCGCGTCGTCGACCCGCGCGCGAGCCGTCTCGACTACTTCCATGCGACGACCGACACGTTCGGCGGCAACAGCGGCTCGGGCGTATTCGACGAGGAGGGAAGGATCGTCGGCATCCTGGTGCGGGGGGAAACCGACTACGTACCCGCGGGCTCGTGCTACGTGGTCAACGAGCTGCCCGACTCGGGCACGGGGGGCGCAGAGGACGTCGTATACGTGCGGCGCGCCATCGACGCGCTGTGCCGCGAGGGCTGGCCGAGCGAACGGCTCTGCGGGCGCGGGTCCTCGTGCGGTGACGGAATCTGCAGCGGCATGGAAACCCCGGAGGACTGTCCAGACGACTGCGCGGCCGCGGCCTGTCCGGATGGCCTGTGTCAGCTCACCGAGGACGAGTCGAGCTGTCCCGCCGATTGCGCGGGCGGCGCGAGCTCGGGGCCGCCGTCCGGCTGGACCTGCCCGGCCGGGTGGTATGACGCGCGGGAGGGCTGCGACTGCGGTTGCGGGGTGCGCGATCCGGATTGCGACGTGCCGGGACAGCGCGTGTACGGTTGCACCGAGGGGCAGAGCTGTGACGCGTCGGGGCGCTGCACCGACGCGCCGGCAGGCGGCGGCGTCTGGCTCTGTTCCCCCGAGTACTACGGAACGTCGGACGGATGCGACTGCGAGTGCGGCACACGCGATCCCGACTGCGACGATCCCTCGCAACCGGTGCTCAACTGTCCCGATGGCTATCTGTGCGGCGGGCCGTCCGGCACGTGCGTCGACGAGTCCGGAATGCCGCCCGGCGCGAGTGGCGGCGACGCGACGTGCGCCGTGATGGGTACGGCGGGCCCGGCGATGACCGTCGTGCTCGCGGCCTGGATCGCGATGGCGCGGCGTCGTCGAGCCCGGCGCCGCGGCACGCCGCGGACCGCGCATGGCAGGCCCGGAGCGAACTGACGGCCCTCGCGTTGCTTGACGTGGCCGACGGGTGTCGCGAGCCCGAGTCCGAGGCAGAGTTCGCGCCCAAGTCCGAGCCCGAGCCCGCGTCCGAGTGGGCGCCCCGGTCAACCACCTTCCCACGCGCCGTGACACGCGCCGGTGCCGCCGCAAGCGCCCCGAGCGCCGACGACGGGGTCTCGGGCAGGCGTTCGGGCTCGTGACGTCCCGGTCGCCGGGTCGGAGCGAAGCGGGGTCGACCCAGGCGTCCGATGCCGGGAAGATGCGCGTGTGCGTTGACGTGATCATGCTCCGGTTCGTGAGCTCGTCACGCGGCCGGACCGCTCGACGTGTCGTGTGCCTGTCTGCGGCGATGCTGCTGGGCGGAGTACCGGACTCAATCGCGCAGGCACCGGACGGAGAGCCGGAGGCGATCTTGCGGGCCTTGCGTGCGGATCGGCCCGCGGGCGTACCGGAGGGTGCGCTCGTGTCGATCGAGTACACGCTCGAGGTCGCCGCGCGGATCGAGCGCGCGTTCCCGACACAGGCGGCGGCGTGGCGTGCGCGCGCCGTGCGGTATCTGAGACGGGCGCGCGCCGGCGTCGATCCGTACCCCGAAGAACGCGGGCGGATCGTGCCGCGCGGTTACCGCTCGCCGCTGTCGACCGTATTGCAGGGCTACGCGGTGTATCTCCCGCCCGACTACGACGCGACGCGCCCCTGGCCGCTGATGGTGGTCCTCCACGGCGGCTCGTCGAATGGAAACCTCTTCCTCGGCGTCGTCCTCGGCAACAACCTCGACTGGGAGGCCTATCCGCGGCACTTGTGGGACGAGTTCGAGCCGCGATGGAGGCCCGCGTGGATCGTCGTCGCGCCGACGGGATTCGGGCAGGTCATGTGGCGATGGATGGGCGAGCGCGACGTGCTCGACGTGATCGACGACGTGCGACGTCACTACCACGTCGATCCGGACCGCATCGTGCTTGGGGGCCTGAGCAACGGGGGCGTCGGTGCCTACGCCATCGGCTCGCGGCACGCCTGGCGGTTTTCGGCCGTGATGGCGATGGCGGGCGCGCCGAGCTGGCTGCAGTACGTCGGCGGCCGTCCCACGGAGGCCGAGCGTGCGGCCATCGTTGCTTGGTCGGGCCTGCATCTGCTCGCCAACACGAGCGGCACGGATTTCCGGGCGTGGCACGGGCGCGTCGATCCCGGGCCCATGCGGCCGGCGTTCTTCGCGGAATACGAGGCGGCGGTGCGGGCGGCCGGGTTGCCTGCGCGCCTGCGTTGGCTCGATGCGGGCCACGACATCCTCTATCTCGTGCATCGTCACGGTCGCATCTACGACGAACTGGCCGCGATTCGTCGCCAGCCGAGCCCCGCGCGGGTCAGTCTCGTCAGTGGCGACTACCGCGCGGCGCGACAGCACTGGCTCGAGGTGCGGCGCATCGAGCCGTTCCCCGGCCTCGCCGAAGTGCAAGCCGAGGTGAACGCGGAGCGAATCGACGTGCGGGCTCGGGGCGCGACGGCGCTGTGTGTGGACCTTCGCACGGCGCCCGTCGTCGGCGAATCGGTCGTCGTGCAGGTCGATCAACAACGCGTGCTCGAAGAACGACGCGATCGACTCGGTCATCAGATCTGCTTGGTTCGACGCGAAGGGCGTTGGACCGCGGGCTTCCCGGAGGAAACGGCCGAGGCGCCGGTCAAGCGTTCCGGTTCGTCCGGGCCCATCACGGACGCGTACTACGAGCCGATGGTTCACGTATACGGCACGCTGCGGGCCGAGCGCATCGATGCGTTGCGGCGCGCGGCCGAGCGCGGTGCACGTGGCTGGCCGTTGTGGTTGTGGGACTTCCGCCAGCCGGTGCTCGCCGACCACGAAGTGGACGCCGCGACGATGCGTCGCGCCAACCTCGTCCTGTACGGAACACCGCAGGACCATGCCCTGATCGCGCGGATCGCCGAGCGACTGCCGATTCGCGTCGAGGGCGATGCCCTCGTCGCGGGCGGCCGGCGCTGGACGGGTCGAGACGTGGGCGCGCGGTTCATCTACCCCAATCCCTTGCAGCCGGATCGCTACGTGATCGTGCAGACCGGCGTCAGTCCCCAGGCCGTCGATGCCGGCAATCGACTCCCGGACTTCTTGCCGGACTGGATCGTGTACGACGCGCGGACCACCGCGGCGCGCGAGCGGCTCATCACGGGACGCCGTCCCGCCCTGGCGATGGGCTGGTTCGACGAGCGCTGGCGGCTGGTCGAATCGCCGGCCCGGGGCGTCGGAGACCCGCAGTCGGCCGATCCGACCTCGTCGGACGCGCGGCGAGCCGGCGGAGACGCAGCCCCCGCCGAGTCGCTCGTTTCACCGTCGCGTGGGGAGGCCGTCGAGGCGGTCACCCGCTGCGAGGACGGCGGTGGGTGCGGGTCGAGCCCTTCGGTTCCGTCAGGCGCCATGCCGCTATCGGTCGCTGCGGCGCCGCCCTTGCCGCCGGCGCCGGCCACGGTGCTGCCTCCGCGCGGAGATCCCGCGCACGCGATCGCGCGAGAGATCGCGCGGCGCGTGGTCCGGTTTCCGAACCTTCGGGCCGAGGCATACGGCGGGCGCTGGGTCGTCGAGCCCGAGCGCGTGTGGCGCGTGCGCGGAACGCGAGCCTGCTTCGCGGCGCTGCGCGCGGCGGGGATCCGCGCGACGCCGTGGACCGACCCGTTGTCCACACCGGTTCCCGCGCCCGTCCGAATGCCCTCAAAGGTGGGTGCCGTTCGTTTCCACGGTCGGGCCGCGGCTGATCCGCTCGTGGTGGCGTGCGAGCTCGCGGCGCGGCTGCCGGCTCTGTCCGCGGTGCTGCAGCGCCACGGCATCGAGGCGGTCGCGATCAGCTCGGCGTGGAGGCCGACGCCGTGGACCAGCTTCCACACGTTCGGGCTCGCGCTGGACGTGCCGCGGATGTGGTCCCGGACCCTCGGGCTGCTCGAGCTCGAACGGGACTTCGTGACGACGCCCTCGACGCCGACGTGCGAAGGACCGGCTCCAACGGAGCCTCGGGCCGCGCTGCTGCGCGAGATCGCCTGCGATCTGTGGCAGGAGCGCGTCTTCAACACCGTGATCACGCCCAACTACAACGAGGGCCACCGCGATCACTTCCACTTCGACATCCGGCCCGACGATCCGCGCTTCTTCGTGCGCTGATCGCGACGTGCCGGAACCGATCGAACTGGCAACACGGAGAGGCCATCGGACTTGCACTCGCGATCGGCCTCGGTCTCGGGTCTCGGCCTCGGTCTCGGGCACGGTCTCGGGACCAGGCCCGGAGTCCGGCTCGGCTCCAGCACGGTGGATGACGCGCGTCACGCGGATCGCGCCGTTAGCGTGCGTCGCGGCCCGGGACATGCGCGACGCATTCGTCGGGATCGGAGCTGGCCCTGTGTACAACGCTTCTCGCTTCCGCTATGTGCGATGGGGTGACCGTCGATCGGTCGATGTCGTCGCTGCCGAGGCGCAGCGGAGCGCATGGTGCGCCTGTTTCGTGCGAGCCGCCCTCGAGGTCCGTGCCGTGACCGGCGCGAGCGGCGAGCGATTCGTCCGGCTCGTTCACCAGGATCGCGCCTATCACGCGCGGCTCGTCGACGAGGCCACGGCGCGCCTGTGGACGGGTGCGCCGTGGGCCGGGGGCGACGAGACGGATCGTCTCGTGCCCGTGGAACGCTGCAAGCTGCTTGCGCCGGTCGTGCCGGGCAAGATCGTCGGAATCGGGCGCAACTACCGCGCACACGCCGCCGAGCTCGGCAACGAGGTTCCGTCCGAGCCGCTGATCTTCCTCAAGCCGCCGTCGGCGTTGATCGGTCCGGACGAGCCGATCGTGCTGCCGGCCTCGTCCGAACGCGTCGAGCACGAGGGCGAGCTCGCCGTCGTGATCGGCCATCGGCTGCGCCACGCCACCGACGTTGCGGGCGCGCTCGCGTGCGTCTTCGGCTGGACGGCGGCCAACGACGTGACGGCGCGCGATCTGCAGCGCCGCGACGTCCAGTTCACCCGCGCCAAGGGGTTCGACACGTTCTGCCCGCTGGGCCCGGCGATCGTGACCGCGCTCGATCCCGACGACCTCGGGCTCGAGGTGCGGGTCAACGGTGCGCGGCGCCAGCACGCGCGCACCTCGGCGATGGTCTTCGACGTCGGGACGCTGCTCGCGTTCGTCTCGCGTGTCATGACGCTCGAGCCCGGCGACGTCCTGCTCACGGGCACGCCGGAGGGTACCGGTCCGCTTCGCGCCGGCGATGTCGTCGAGGTCGAAATCGAGCGAATCGGCACCCTTCGCAATCCGGTGGTGGCCTCGTCTTGAGATGGCACGTGCATGCGCCGAATCGTTCGTTCGCGCGCAGACGTTGGGGTTCCAATCCGCGCTCCGGGTCGGCCTCGGGGCCGGCGTCGGGCGGGGTTCCGCGAGATGGTTCGAGCTCGCGAGCTCGCTCGCATCCGGCGTTCGGTCCGCCCGGGCCGCCGCGTACGGAAGGTCGCGTCACGACGGCGTAAGAAACCTGACGGGTGGGTCACGAACGTCTCCCTGCGTCGCGCGAATCGTGCGCGCACCGGGGCGGAATGCTGGCACGGACATTGATGATGGGGGCGAGGCGTGAGCGGCCGTGGCGCGTGCGTACTGGGCCTGATGGCCTGCTGGAACGTGGCGGGCTGCTACCGGTCCCACCTCGAGCCCCGTCCGTCGGGCGACGCGGGCGACGAGGGGACGACCGAGGCCGACGCGGGTTTGGACGCGGCGCCGCTGGATGCCGTCTTCGACGCGAGCCCCGACGCAGCGGCCGAGGCGGCGCTCGATGGCTCGCTCGACGCCGGCCCCGACGCCCCGGACGCGGATGCGGGGATCGACGCGCCGCCGGACGTGGGGCCGCCACCCGTACCCGGGCGTTGCAGGACCGAGCCCGTGGCCCATCCGTTCGAGGACCCCGTTCAGGAGGCACGCTGGCCGGACGGCCCGGTGGAGCACCCGCAGGCGGTGCACGTCTGCTCGACTCCGGTCGTCATCGATCTCGAGCCGCCCGCGTCCGGCCCCCTCATGCCCGAGATCGTGTTCGTCTCGTACCCGCCGCTGACGGCGGACGAGCCGCCCGGCGTGCTGCGCATCTGGGATCCGCGTAATCGGACGACGCGGAGCTATCCGCCGTCGGTGGAGGAGCCCGGCGTGCTCGAGCCGACGACGAACCTAGCGGCTGGCGATCTCGATGGCGACGGGCGCAACGAGATCGTGGGCATCGGACGCTTTTCGGGAACGTACGCGTTCCGTAGCGATGCGTCGCTGATGTGGGAGTCGGCGCATCCGACGGTCTCCGAACGCGGACACCGCTGGGCGCGTTCGGTCTCGGGCGCGGTCACGCTGGCCGATCTCGAGGGGGACGGACACGTCGACGTCGTCGTCGGACGCACGGTGCTCGATGGCCGGACGGGCGCGCATCGCTGGACGGGGCCCGAGGGCACGGGGCGCGCGGTCAACCAGTTCCTCGGGCCGATCTCGTGCGTGGCCGACCTCGACGACGACGGCGTCCAGGAGGTCATCGCCGGGCACACGGCGTTCCGCGCCGACGGCACCGTGATGTGGAACGTGCCCGAGGAGGGCGACGGGTTCTGCGCGGTGGCGGACGTCTTCCTCGACGAGCCGGGCCCGGAAGTCGTGCTCGTCGCCAATGGCTTCATCCGGATTCTCGAGGAACGGAGCGGCCGGCGGTTGTGGCTGCGCGCCATCGAGGGTCGCGTGCGCGACTCGCTCGGCGGAGCGCCGACGGTGGGCGACTTCGACGGCGACGGACGCGTCGAGATCGGCGTGGCGCACGGGGCCGCGTATGGAGTGTACGACCCCGAGTGCACGGCACGCGGGCGTCCGCGCGGCTGCACCGGCGACGGACTGCTCTGGAAGGCCGAGATCGGAGACGATTCGTCGTCCGGCACCGGAAGCAGCGTCTTCGACTTCAACGGCGACGGTCGCGCCGAGGTCATCTACAACGACCAGTATCACTTCCGCGTGTACGACGGCACCACGGGTCGCGTGCTCTTCCAGCACCGCAGTTCGTCGCGCACGCGTACCGAGAATCCCGCGATCGCCGACGCGGACGGCGACGGCGAGGCGGAGATCGTCTTCACGTCGAACGCCGAGGCCAACTTCATCCGCATGTTCTGGACGGACCCCGGCGTGGAGATCTGGGGCGACCGGCGCGGGCGCTGGGTCGGCGCGCGGCGTATCTGGAACCAGCACGCGTACCACGTCACCAACGTCGAGGAGAACGGGTCGATTCCGGCGCGTGAGACGCCCGGATGGACCGTGCTCAACGCGTATCGGCAGAATCTCCGTGAAGGCGGAGATGTCCTCGCCGCACCGGATCTTTGGGGCGGTCGGGGCCGCTGGACGTGCACGGGCCCAGGGCGCGCGCGCCTGACGGTCGACGTGCAGAACTGGGGCCTGGAGCGCGTCGGACCGGGGGTCTCCGTGCGCCTCTATCGCGACGCACGCCCCGAAGACGGGGGGCGGTTCGTGGCGGCCGCGTCGACGACGAGCATCCTCGAGCCGTCGGGCGGGCGGGAGCGCGTCGTCTTCGACGTCGCGGTCGACTCGGTGACCGACTTCTACGCGATCCTCGACGATCCGGCCGATCCGGAGAGCGGCGATCGCGTCGCCGAGTGCCTCGAGGACAACAACTGGGTTCTCTTCTGGCGTGTGGCGTGCTGATCGAGCGCATGGGTGTGGCACGGCTTCGTCGTTCCGCGATGCGCGTGGCGGCTTGGCCGACGCGCGCGACGCGACGGCGATCCTGGTTGCCTACCGCACGCCGGCGCTGAGATAGTCTGCGTTGAAGATGCGGCAGCCTCGGGCGTCCAAGCGTCGAGCGGCCGTGGTCTGGAGAACGACATCCGTCGCGGTTCGTCTTGGATCGTTCCTCGTCTTCGTCGTTACTTCGTTGGCGGCGTTCGGGGTCTCGACGGCGGCGGCCCAGGGCGACCCGCGCACGGAGTACCTCACGCGTTTGTTGACGACCTCGACCTCGTTCCGCGTTCGCGCCCAGGCCGCGCTCTCGCTCGGGCGACTCCAAGGCAACACGGCGGCGTCCCGGGCGCTCGCGATCGCGCTCCGCGAGGACGAGCACCCGGCCGTGCGGACGGCCGCGGCCGCCGCGCTCGAGCAAGTCGGTGACACGAGTCCGCAGGTTCTCTCAGCTCTGGAGACGGCCGTGCGCGAGGAGCGGGATCGAGCCGCGCGGGATGCGGCCTCGCGCGCGCTTGCGTCGTTGCGGCGTCTCGCCCGCATGCGCCCCCCGGCGAGCCCGTCGCCGGCCAGCGGTGCTGCGTCCGTCGATCCGTCGCCACCGCCGGCGTCGTCGGGACCGGCGCGGTACTACGTTGGAATCGGCGTGCCCGGCACCCGTGTGGCCAGCATCGACCGCGAAACGCTCGAGCGTGCGCGCGCGTTCATCGAGCGGAACGTCGCGGCGATGGAGGGCGTCCGACTCGCGCCGGCGAACGAGTCGAACGAGGCAGCGCGGCGCGTGCTGTCACGGGACCGGCTCACCGGGTACTACCTCGACAGCTCGATCGTGAGCCTCGAGCAGTCACCAGCAGGCACGCGCGCGGTCGTCTCGGTCATCGTGGGGACGTACCCGGGAAGGGATATGCGCGTGATTCTGCAAGGAGCCGCGACGGTCCAGGGTGGCAGCTCGGGGCCGACGATCCGGCAGCAGGCCATCGAGGGGGCGCTCTCCGGGGCGCTGCGACGGCTGCCTCAGGCATTCGCGGCCGGTGACGCCCGCGGTGGTGGGTGAACGGAGACGGTCGACTGCCCTGCAACGGCGGGCATTGGACACGGAGACAAACGCCGGCGTACGATTTGCAAGGAGAGCCATGGCCGCCGAAGCACACAGCCTGCCCCAGCAGGATGCGCGCCCGGAACCGCCGAAGCGTCGCCTGCGGAATTTCCTGCTCGATGCGCGCTTCCAGCTCAAGTACACGGGCATGGTCGTCCTGGTGACGGCCATCACCGGGGGCGTGCTCGGCTACTTCGCGTACGACTTTTCCGTCGGGCAGACAGAGATGATGACGATAGGCTGGGCGATGGACGGTCGTGCGGAGCAGGAAATCGTCGAGATGGCGAGGGCGCACGACCGAAAGGTGCTGCTTTCCATCGTGGCCGGGATCGGGATCTTGGTGGTCGCGCTGGGGCTCACGGGAATCGTCGTCACCCACCGCGTCGTCGGCCCCGCCTACAAGATGAAGAAGCTCTTGCAGGAGGTGCAGCAGGGGCATCTCCGCGTCTCCGGCAGGCTCCGCAAGGGCGACGAATTGCAGGATCTGTTCGAAGCGTTCAGCACCATGCTCGCCTCGCTGCGGGAACGCCAGCAGGCCGAAGTCGCCCAGCTTGACGCGGCGCTCGAGCGCGCGCGCGCCGAGGGGGTCTCGAGCGAGGCGCTTCGCGACATCGAACGCGTGCGCGACCGGATGCGGGCCGAGCTGGAGTGACCGTGCGTCGAGGTCCTTAACGCGGTGCAGGCGCTCCGCACGAAGGACACGTGGTGTCGTAGATCGCCATCGACTTGCCGCAGAACCGGCAGGCGACGGTGCCCGGCGCGGATCCTGCCCGGAGCGGTGTGAGGGTTCGGGCCGACCGATCGCTCGAAGGAGCGAGGATCCACACGCGCGCGTCGTGGAGATCGTCGTCGCGCGCGGAGCCGATCGTGCGAAGCGCCACGGCGATCGCATCGGCGACGGACGCGGCCGCCGTCGCGAACAGCGCTCGTCGCGCACGCACGGCGAAGCCGACGAGCAGCGCGCGCGGGTCGTCGACCGGCGCCACAAGGGGCTCGGGCTCGGTGCCGATCCAGCCATGCGTCGCCTCGGGCAGCGCGCGCAGCAGTTCCAGGGCCGCGTCGCGCGCCGATCCGCGGTGTCCCATCCGGCCCGCCAGGGCCTGCACGCTCGCGCGCACGCCCGGTGCGTGATCCGGACCGAACGCGAGCACGACCGTGACGGTCGTGCTCGATGCAGGCGTGATCGCCCCGACGGGGCGCTCGCCGTCAGTCGCGTTTTCGGCTCGACGTTCGCGGCCGCGACGCAGCAGGCCGAGTACCGCGAATGCGCCGAGCAACACAAGGACCAACGCGACGCACGCGCAGGCGAGGACGACGGCGCTGCCGCCGTGGGCCTCCATGGACGTGGCTGCTTACCTCGAAGTCCACGTCACGGTCCACGGTTCGGTGGGGGTTGCAGGCGCGGCGGGGCACGCGCTCGTGCATGAAGCGATGATGCGTCTCGCACGGGGCGAACGCGGTCTCAGCGTTGCCCTGGGTTTCGGAGTGTGTCTCGGGCTCGGACTCGGACTCGGGCTCGGACTCGGTCTCGGACATGGACACGGACACGGACTCAGACACGGTCTCGGACTCGGAATCGGACTCGGTCTCGGTCTCGGGCTCGGGCTCGGGCTCGGACTCGGTCTCGCGCTCCGACTCCGGCTCCGACTCGGGCTCGGGCTCGGTCTCCGACTCGGACTCGGTCTCGGGCTCGGACTCGCAACTCTCCTCGGCTACGGCAAGCAACGTGACAGCCGCGATCAGAGTCGGGTCCGAACCCTGGCCAGGTTTCGGGCTCACGGATCCGAGCGCCAGAACGGCAGGACGGCCTCGACGCGCTCACGGCGCGCCCGCGTCGATCCAGCGCGCGAGCAGGCGCCGCTCCTCGCAGGTGGGGAAGCCCTCGGGAGGCGTTCGGTTGACATCCGGCATGAAGTTGGTGACGGCGACGGTCTCGCGAATTCGCCGCAGTACGTCCGCGGAACGGACGACGGCCTCGACGTCGAGCAGGATCGAAGGCGGCGCACCAAGGCGATCGTCGCCGTGCACGTCGCTGCCGTGGCAGCGCGTGCAATAACGCGCGAAGAACGGCGCGGCGAACGAGACATAGTCGTGTCCGTCGATGGAATCGCCCGGAGCGGCGAGCGGATGCGGATGCGTCGGACACCCGTTGACGAGGCCGCCATCGGATGGCCCGGACGGACCGTCGTCGCCACAGGCGATCGTCGCGATCGCCGCGATGGGCACCCATGAGCCGCGCCGACGCGCTGCGCGCGGGGGCATATGGTTCCAATGTAGCGTCCGTCCGTGGTCGCGCAGCACGCTCGGGCTTCCTGGCGCACCGGTCGGCTCGTGCTCGCGCCGCATCGCACGGGATGACGGCTGGCCCCGCGCTTCTGTTCGATCTCGTCCCCGCACTCCGTCGGGGCCCGCCGTGGCCTTCGCTCGGTCGGTGGCCCACGGCGATCGAGCCGATCGACGGGCTCGGCCGGAGCTGCGGCCTGCCGTCCGGGGAGCTGTGGATCAAGCGAGACGACGCGAGCGCCCCGGAATACGGCGGGAACAAAATCCGTACGCTCGAGCCGTTGCTGGGCGAGGCCCTCGCGTGCGGGGCGCGCGTCGCGTGCGCGACGGGCGCGTTCGGCAGCAATCACGCGGTGGCCACCGCATGGCACGCTCCCCGGCTCGGCCTGCAGCCCGACGCAGTGCTCTTTTCGCAGCCGCCGTCGGCGACCGCGCGCGACAACGTGCTCGCCTTGCTCGCGCTGGGGGTTCGTCCGTGGATCGTGCCGATGCTCGCGCTTCCGCTCGCCATGCTCGCGGCGCGCAGACGTCGCCCGGCGCGTGAGGCCGGCGTTTTCGTGATGCCTCCGGGCGGCGCGACGCCGCGAGGCGCGCTCGGTTACGTGGCGGCGGGCCTCGAGCTCGCCGCACAGGTGCGCGCCGCGCACGCGCCGCGCCCGCGTACGATCGTGCTGCCCGTCGGCTCGACGTGCACGACGGCAGGCCTGATCGTGGGCATCGCGCTCGCACGTGCGCGAGCGCTTGGCTTCGAGGGCGACCCGCCGCGAATCGTCGCCGTGCGGGTGACGCCGTGGCCCGTCACGGCGCGCGCGCGCATCCTGCGGCTCGCCGGGCGCACGGCCCGCGCGCTCGAGGCCTGGGGCGCGGGCGGCGCGTTGCTGGACGAGGTTCGACGGGTGGGCCGGGCCGTCGCGATAGACGGACGCCAGCTCGGTGCTGGCTACGGACGCACCACCGAGGCGGGATTGCGCGCGCGGGAGCGTTTCGAGGCATGCGGCTTGCCGCCCCTCGACACGACGTACTCGGCGAAGGCCGGGGCGGCGTTGCTCGAACGAGCCTCGTCGCTGCCGCGTCCGATCTTCTTCTGGGCGACGAAGTCGAGCGCCCCGCTCCCCGTACCGAACCCGGACATCGTTCACGCGGCGCCCCGCGCGTTGCGCCGTTTCCTCGATCGTTGCGCGAGGTGCGAGCCGCTACTGCATCCCCGTGGCACGGCCCGGTGACGCGCCCGGGCCCTGCGGGGCGCTCGGAAGGGCCTCGCCGGGTGCCGGCCGGTCGATGGAGTTAATGTCGCGCAGCTTGCCGCCGAGCCCACCGCCGGTCGTCCGACGCAGACCGAGTTGCTCGCGCAACCGGTCGATCATCGGCGCGGGCAGCTTGAGCGCCGGCGGAGCGATGTTCTCGCGAGCGATGGGCGCTTCGGCCTGCGGCAGCGCGGCGGCGGCCGCCGGGTCGACGAACTGCAGACGCGCGAAGCGGTCGGGCACGTGGAAATCCCCGACGCGCGGCGCGGCAAGCGAGACGGCACGTTGGCTGCCGTCGGCGCGCGTGTCCATCACGTACAGATTGAATCGCCACTCGGTCCCATGCGCGGGGCGCTGGGCGGGTGGCTCACCCACGGCGAACGCGGTCCAGGGAATGGCCAGTTCGACGACGTAGCCCTGGTCGGGCTGGTCGTCGTTGGCCCGTCCCGTGCGTTGCACGGCCGAGCGCAGCTCCGGGTTCCAGTCGACGTGGCCGAATGGCTGCGGCTGCCGCCGCGAGTCGTAGCGGGTCTCGAAGGTCACGTTCTGGGGCGAGATCTGGATTTCGAAGTAGTTGCGCCCATCTCCGTCCGGATCGAGCATGACCTCGACGCAGTCCTGCTCCCACAGGTGCTCGTCGCGGTTGCGGAACGTCGAGCGCAGGTGATCGTCGGCGACCTCGAAGCCGACGTACAGATGCCGGTCGTCCCACAGCACGCGCGCGACCGTCGTCGGCGCGGCCTCGACGCCCGACAGTGTGTCGACGAAACGGGGGGTGGGCTGCGCCGACGTCCATGCCGCGTCGTCGAGCCGTCCGTCGATGCGAGGCGCGGTCGTGGCGCGTGGTGCGCGGAGCACGGCCAGGGGCGGTGGCTCGACCGGCGCGGGCGCCTCGGCGGCTGGCTCGGTGCGCTCGACGGGGACGTCGAGGACGCGCGCCCGGTTGTCCCCGTCGTTGGGACCGCGGGTGATCTGCAGCCGGTGCGGTCCGTTCCAGACGCCGACGAAGAAGACGGCGCGCTCGCTGTTCCAGTCGGCGGGCAGCGTGATGCGTTGCACATCGCGGACGAACTCCCCGGCCTTCCAGCGACCCGGCGGGTAGAGGCGACGGATGTCGCTTCCCCCGTCGGCGTTCAGGCGGCTCGTCCCCGAGGCATCCGCCACGTGCGTGAACAGCAGCCACCCCTCCTCGAGCGCACGGTTGCACTTCCAGTACCACGTGACCGTCAGCTCGGCGCCGGGGCGCCATGTCGAAGGCTCGACGTCGTACCCGATGAGCTCGATCTTGTCCTCGAAGGACACGTCGAGGGTGTGGGCAGGCCGAGGCCGTTGCGTCGAGACGTAGGGGCGGATCTGTTCGCGTTCGGCCGCGGTCAGCTCCACCGACCGTTCGACACACGCGGGGACGAGCAGGGGCATCCAGGCGAGATGCGCGAGCGACATGGCGGTCACCTCGATCACCGATTCTTTCGACGGGCCTTCTTCTGTAGCTTGCGAAGGTGCTTCTTGCGATCGCGTTCCAGGCGGCGCGCTGCCGGCAGGGCGCGTGCGCTCGTCGGTCGGCCGTCGTCTGCGACGGCGGCCTCGAGAAGTTGTTCGGCCAGGCCCGCCATCAGCGGGTTGTGCTCGAGGCCCGTGGTGCGCACGGCCTCGCGGAGTCGGCGCGCCATCGCGAGCTGCTTCATCCCCGGCAGCTTGCCGAGCAGGCCGGCCTGCTGTCCGATGTCGCCCATCATGCGCCGCATGAACAGGAAGCGGTTGAGCAGGTCGACGACGTCCTTCTCGCTGCGGCCGGAGCCCCGGGCCACGCGGCGGATGCGACCCGGCTGCGTGCGGAACAGCTCGACGTCGCGTCGCTCCGCGCGCGTCATCGACGAGACGATGGACTTCGTCTTGATGAGCTCGCGCTCGTCGAGCTGGAAACCCTGCGGCAGCTCGCCGGCGAACGGAAGCTTCTCGAAGATGTCCTTCAGCGGGCCCATCTTCTGCAGCGTTTCGATCTGGGTGAGGAAATCCTCGAGGGTGAAGCGTCCCTCGAGCATGCGGCGCGCGTCCTGCTCGGCCTTGTCGGCGTCGACGACCTGCTCGAACTCCCGCATCAGACCGACGATGTCGCCGAAGCCCAGGATGCGGCTCGCCATCCCGTCCGGGCGGAACGTTTCGAGCCGATCGAGCCCTTCGCCCGTGCCCACGAAACGGACGGGCGCGCCGGTCACCTCGCGGATCGAGAGCGCCGCGCCGCCGCGCGCGTCGCCGTCGAGCTTGGTGAGCACGACGCCGGTCAGGCCGAGCCGCTCGTGGAAGGCGCGCGCGGTGCGGACCGCGTCCTGGCCGATCATCGCGTCGACGACGAGCAGGACGTTCTCGGGCTGCACCCGCGCCTTGATCTCGGCCAGCTCCTGCATCAGCGGCTCGTCGATCGCGAGTCGCCCCGCCGTGTCGTAGATGATCACGTCGCGCTTGAGCTTGCGCGCGTGCTCCCGTGCCTGCTCGCAGATGTCGACCGGCCGCCCCCCGGGGATCGCGAACACCGGAACCCCAATGCGCTCGCCGAGCACGCGCAGCTGCTCGATTGCGCCCGGCCGCTGCACGTCGGCGGCCACCAACAGGGGCTTCATGCGCTTGTCGCGTTCGCACCATCGCGCGAGCTTGGCGGCCGTCGTCGTCTTGCCCGAGCCTTGAAGGCCCACGACCATCACGCCCGTTGCGCGAGGCTTGCGCGCCACGACGAGGGCCGGGCCGTCGTGGCGCATGGTGGCCTCGAGCTCGTCCTGGCAGATCTTGATGAATTTCTCCGCTGGCCCGATGCGGAACTTGCGACCGGAGCGGGTTTCGGCCCGCGTCTGGACGATTTGCCCGATCGCGCGTTGCTTGACCGTTTCGAGGAAGCGCTTGACGACCCCGAGCTCAACGTCGGCCTCGAGCAGCGACAGGCGCACGTCGCGCAGCGCCTGATCGATGTTCTCCTCGGTCAGCTCCGTCAGGCCGGCCAGGCGGTTCTTGGCCGCCCGGAAGCCCTTGCTGAGAGCCTCGAACATCGGGGGGCTGGCCAGTATCACGGCGATTCGCGCAGGCGCAAGCCGCGCCTTCGACGCGAGCCGAGCGCCGGGCGCCCTGGTAGTGTCGCGTGCGGTGCGCGAACGTTCCGCGGGGGCCGAGCTGCCCGACCCGTCGCAAGGCACGGTCGCCGATTCGAGCCTCGACGACACGGTCGCCGACGTCTCGACGTCGCGGGAGCGCGGGACCGAGCCCCCGATGGATGGGTTCCCCGACGATCGGTATCGCGTGCTGCGCGAGATCGGCCGCGGGGGCATGGGACGCGTGGTGCTCGTCGAGGACGTCCGACTGGGCCGCGCGGTGGCGCTCAAGACGCTGCTCGACGATCGCGATCAGGCTCGTACGCGACGGCGATTCCTCGAGGAGGCGCGGGCCACGGCCCAGCTCGAGCATCCGAGCATCGTGCCGGTCTACGACCTCGGCGAGACGACCGGGGGGCGACCGTATTTCACGATGCGGGCGCTCGACGGCCGGTTGCTCTCGGACGTGCTCGTCGCGCTGCGCGCGGGCGACCGCGAGGCCCAGCGACGATGGGATCAGGCGGAGCTACTCCTGGCGTTCCTCAAGGTTTGCGACGCCGTCGGCTACGCGCACGCGCGCGGCGTGCTGCACCGCGATCTGAAGCCCGACAACGTGATGCTCGGGACCTACGGCGAGGTCTTCGTGCTGGACTGGGGCCTGGCGCGCGTCGCGACGTCCGATACGCCCGTCGGGCAGACGGACGCGAGCGACGGACGGCGCGTCCGGTCGGTACGCGAGGACGCCGCGGACGGGGACGTGCTGACGATGGCCGGGGCGATTGTCGGCACGCCCGGGTACATGGCACCCGAGCAGGTACGCGGCGGCGCGCCCGTCGACGTGCGGGCCGACGTCTTCGCCCTCGGCGCCATTCTGTACGAGATCCTCACGCTGGAGCGAGCGATCGAGGGAGACAGCATTCCGCAGCGACTGATGAACACGATGATGGGCCGCATCGTGCCGCCGCGCGAACGGGCCCCGGATCGCGCGATCTCCGCGGCGCTGGAGGCGATCGTGCTGCGGGCCCTCGATCGGGATCCGGACGGACGGTGGTCGTCGGTTCCCGAGCTGCGCGCCGCGGTCGCCAACGAGCTGGAGGGCTCGCGCGAGGCGGCGCGACGCAGGGCGGAGGCCGAGCGGCTGCTGGCAGTCGCACGCCGCCATCTGGCGCGGGCGCACGAGCTTTCCGATGCGCTCCGCAGTGCGGCGGGGTCGGTGGCCAGCGCGCTCGCCGCGCTCCCCCCGGACCGCGAGGAGCTGGAGGCACGGCGGTCGCTGTGGAGGCGGCAGGCGGACGTCGACGCGTTGCGCCGCGAACGGGAAGCTGCGTTCTGGGATGCGTACGGCGCGCTCGTGGGAGCGCTGTCGATGGACGCATCGAGCACGACCGTCCGAGACGTGCTGCGCGACGCGCTGCTCGACCGTGCCCACGAGCTGCGGGACGAGGGACAACGGGCGGCGGCGGCGAGCCTCGAGGCCCTCGCGCGCCAGCACGATCCGCTCGGCACGGCGCGGCGG
Organism: Myxococcota bacterium; assembly: GCA_025054695.1. GTDB lineage: Bacteria > Myxococcota_A > Polyangia > Polyangiales > JANWZI01 > JANWZI01. The sequence continues at coordinate 65,565 of JANWZI010000010.1, forward strand.
CTCGACGCGGCCGCGACGCTGCGCATCCACGCCCGCCCCGGGCTCGTTCTCGTGCGGATCGCACGGTACGTCGAACAGGGCCCGCTGCTCGTCGAATCGCCGGTGCTCGGTCCGCGTTCGTCGCCGCTCGAGGTGCAGCTACCCCCGGGCAGCTACCTCGTCGAGCTCGAGGCCGACTCGCGCGTGCCAGTCCGGCTTCCGCTGCTGCTGAAGGCGGGGGAACGGCGCGAGGTCGAGCTGACGTTGCCCCCGCGGCACGCCATCGCGCCGGGCTTCGTGTACGTGCCCCCCGGCGTGCACGTCGTCGGCGGCGACATGGTCGCGCCGGGGGCACAGCCGCGACGGATCGTGCAGCTGCAGGGCTTCGCAATCGCCGTCCATCCCGTCACGATGGAGCAGTACGGCCAGTGGCTACAGGCGCTCGCGGAGCAGGATCGGCGGCTGGCCATGGCGCGCGCGCCGCGCGTGCGGGGCGTCCCGTACTGGGTTCCCGACGCCGACGGGCGATACCGGGTTCCGTTCGTCGACGCCGACGGAGACCGCATCGAAGGGGACTTTCCGGTCGTGATGATCTCGCCGCGCGACGCGATGGACTTCG
>JANWZI010000110.1 GCA_025054695.1 Myxococcota bacterium
GCACGACGAGTCGGTGCTCGTGCTCGATCCGCTCAACCGCGCGCGCATCGACGAGGCGCTGGCGCGCGGCGCGCGCGATTTCATCGGCGCCAATTGCACCGTGAGCCTGATGCTGATGGCGGTGCATGGATTGCTCGTCCGCGGATGGGTCGAGTGGATTTCGACGATGACCTATCAGGCTGCGAGCGGCGCCGGCGCCCGTGCCGTGCGCGAGCTGGTCGCGCAGATGCGGGCCATCGGCCAAGCGGCCAGCGCCGCGCTCGACGATCCGGCCTGCGGCGCGCTCGAACTGGACCGCGCGGTGAGCGCCGCAATGGCCGACGCGAGCTTCCCCCGGGCCGAGCTCGGTGTCCCGCTCGCGGCGAGCCTCATCCCGTGGATCGACCGCGCCGTCGAAGACGGACGCACGCGCGAAGAATGGAAGGGCCACGTCGAAGCGCACAAACTGCTCGGCCTCGATCCGCCCGTGCCGATCGACGGCATCTGCGTCCGCGTCGGCGCCATGCGCTGTCACAGCCAGGGGCTGACGATCAAGCTGCGTCGCCCCGTACCGCTCGACGAGATCGAGGCCGCCATCGGCTCGGCCCACCCGTGGGTCCGGCTCGTCCCCAACGAGCGCGAGGCGACGCTCGAGCGGCTCACGCCGGCTGCCGTCGCAGGTACGCTCGACATCGCCATCGGCCGGCTGCACCGGCTGCGGATGGGGCCGGAATACCTCGGCGCGTTCACGTGCGGCGATCAGCTTCTGTGGGGCGCGGCCGAGCCGCTGCGCCGCATGGTCCGCATCCTCGCCGGCGCGCTGTGAACCGAGGATCGGCTCTACGAGTGAGACTCGGGCTCGGGCTCGGGCTTCGGGCTCGGTCACGGACTCGGTCACGGACTCGGGCTCGGACTCGGACTCGGGCGCGGGCTCTGGCTCGGGCTCGGACTCGGGCCTCGGGCTCGGTCACGGACTTGGTCTCGGGCTCGGGGTCGACCTCGCGTGCGTCGGGCACGACCTGAGCCGTCGAGACCACTACCTCGACGCGACTCGCTTCCCTTGCCGCCACGTTCGGCGTAGATTGGCGCCCATCGCGACATCGCAAGGGGGAAGCATGCGCTCGACGAGATGTCTCGCGGGCTGGTGCGTCGGGTGGGTTGCGCACGCCGCCTTCGCGATCACGGGCTGCGGCGGCTCGCCGACGCGTCGCGGAATCGAGTCCGAGCAAATCGCACCGCCGCCGCCGGTGGAGTCGGCGGCACCGGCGGAGCCCGGACGGGTGAGCCGGTCGGGGGACCGCGAGGTCCGCGCGCGCATCGGAGCATCGGGTGGCGTGCTCGAGCTCGCCAACGGAGCGCGTCTCGAAATCGGCGAGGGTGCCCTGGCGACGTCGACCGAGGTGACGTTCGCCCTGGGCGCAACGACCGCGGCCTTGCAGAGCCGCGAGGATCGCCGTCCGATCGGGCCGGTATTGCTCGTCGAGCCAGCCCTCGTCGCTCAGCCGGGGCAGCGGTTCATCCTCTCCATTCCCGCAGCGCAGCTTCCATCAGGCTTCTCGGCCGAGGACCTCGCGCTCGCGGTCGAGCAGCCCGCCGAGGAGCGGGCGCTGGGCATCGGTGGCCCGCAAACCCGCTGGACGCTCGTGACGGCGCGACACGAGGGGGGGCGAGCCATTGCGGAGCTCACCGAGCTGCCGGGGATGCGCCTCGGGTTCGTCGTGGCGCGCTGACCACGCCGGAGGCGGTCCGAGTCAGCCCCGAAGAAGCCCGAGTCCGAGACCGAGTCCGAGGCGCGGCCAGATGCAAGGCCGCGAGTGCGCTATGCCTACCCGGCTCATGCTTTCGAGCGCGACGCGCCGCATGCACGACCTGCGTCGACGCCTGGCTCCGGGGCTGCGAACGATGCGCGTGCTGCGCGACGCGTTCCCCGTGACGCTGAGGGGCCAGGTCCTCGTCGCGCTCGGCGTCGCGGCCCTTTCGGGGCCCGCGTACGGAACGCTCGATCTCGTGTCGTTCGTCGCCGGCTGGGCTGCACTTCTGCTCACGGGGAGCTGCCTGCTCGCCGTGGTCGGCGTGGGTGTGGCGACGTTCGTCCGCCTGCGACCGACAGGACGTGATCGCCCGCTCGAGATGGAGACGGGGCGGAGCACGCCCAGCGGCTTCGCGATGCGCTTCCGACGCGGGATGCCGCTCGTTCGGCTCGACGCGCGGCCGATCGAACCGGCGGGCATCGAGGCGCAGATGCGCGAGCAGGGCGATCGGCTCGAAGAGTGGCTCACCGCGGCCTGCCGAGGCGAGCACGGGTCGGTCCTGCGCCGGCTCGTCTGCGAGGACGCATTCGGACTGTGCCGGATCGCGGTGCACCGGCGCGATCCGCTCGCGCTGTTCGTCGAGCCGCACGTGGGCGCGCTCGGGCGGCTGCACGCGCTGCCGGGTTTCGTGGGCGGCGAGGAGCGGCCGCATCCGATGGGCCTCGACGACGGAGACCGCACCGAGCTGCGCCGCTACGTCGCCGGAGATTCCGTGCGCTTCGTGCACTGGAAGCTATACGCACGGACTCGGCAATGGATGGTGCGCATTCCGGAGCGCGCCCTGTCGGTCGCGCGACGCGCGGCGGGCTATCTCGTCGCGGGGGAATCCGACGAGGCGAGCGCGGGCGCCGCGCGGGCAGCCGTGCAGAGTGGCGCGCTCGGCCACGAATGGGTCTTCGGTGCCGACGGATCGAACGAGCTGGCGCGCGACGTACGCCACGCCCGCGCCCTCGTCGTGAGCTCCGCCGCGGCACGGGACCAGGGCGGACTGGGGCTCGCCTCGTTCGCCGCGCGCGTCGAACGAACTGGACCGGCCTCGTTCGTCCTGTTCGTGCCTTCCGAACCGGGGCCGTGGCTCGACCGCGTCGTCGCGTTCTGCCGCGCTCGTCCGGCGCGCGTGCGCGTCGTCGTCGGTCTCGACGGGCTCCCTGTGCCACCGCCGCCGCGCTGGCGGCGCTGGCTGATGCGCACGACGGTGCCTCCGCAACGGCACGGCATCGACTCCGTGCTCCACGCGCTGCACCGCGCCGGAGCGAGCGTTCTCGTCCTCGACCGGGCCACGGGCCGCGCGCACGTTGGGCCGCGCTGGCTTGCGGCGACCCGAACGGCGGCGTGATGCGCGCCGACCGCGCCAGCCGCGACGAGTCGACGACCGAGCCCGTCTGGACGACGGCGCTGCGCGCGCTCGTCCACGTCGCCGCCGCCGCGGCCTTCGTCGGCCCTACCGCGACGGTGAGCGGCACCGTGGCCTCGTCCGTGGGTGCGCTCGCCGGCGTCCTGGTCGCGCGCAAGCTGGCGAGCGGTCCACTCCGGCTCCCCATCGTGCTCGCCCTGGCGGCCACGGGCCTCGCGCTCGCCGCCGGCCTGCACGGCGTGCTCTCCGACGCGGCCTGGCTCGCGCGGCTGACGGGTCCTGCGCTCGCGCTGCGGATCGCCGAGGCCTCGCTCCTGTTGCCGGCGACGACGGCCGTGTGCGCCGCGCTGCGCGTCTCCTCCGCGCGCGTCCCGGTTGTCGGCGTGATCGAAACGGTCGCCCTCGTCGGCGCGACGAGCAGCCTGCTCGCGGCGCATCGCGGTGGTGCCATTCACCGTCCGTTCGCGATCGCCGATCCCATCCGAACCGCGGGCGGCGACCCGACGTTCGCCATCGTGCTCATCGGCGCGATCGCCGTCGCGCTCTCGGTGCTCGCACTCGTCACGGAGCAGCGCGCCGGCCGGGCGCTGCTCCATCTGGGAGCCATCGGCGCGCTGCTCGCCTCGATCGTCGGCACCACGCGCCTGCTCGGCCCACCCTCGCCGCCCCCGTCCGGCGAGGGGCTCGGGCTGCGCGGGCAGGGGCGCGAGAGCGACGCGCGCGAAGGATCCGACGCCGACCGGGAGCGCGAGCAGGAGGATCTCGCGTTTCGCGACGAGTACCGCAACGAAGGCGCGCAGGCGCCCGTCGCCGTCGTGCTGTTCCACGACGAGTACGAGCCGCCCTCGGGCATCTACTACTTTCGGCAGGGGGCGTTCAGCGAGTACAACGGCGTACGCCTGGTTCGCACGAGTCGGGCGGACGTCGACCAGGACGTCGCGAGCGGCTTTCCGGTCCGGCCCTACGAGCTGCGCGCGGCACCTGCGAGCGGCGCATGGCGCGCGCAGGTACGGACCACGGTCGGCTTGCTGGCCGATCACCTGCGTCCGTTCGGTCTCGAAGCGCCCGTGCGCCTGGAACCGGCACGCAATCCCGATCCGCGTCGCTTCGAGCGCGTCTACCGGGTCCACAGCGCGGCCTTGCTCGCCGACGCAACCGCGCTGCTCGACGCGCCCGCCGGTTCGTCCGACTGGAGCGACGCGATCCGGCGCTACTATCTCGAAGGACCGGCCGATCCACGCTATCGCGAGCTCGCCGAGCGCATCGTGCGTGAGAAATTGCCGGCGTCGCTCCGCGATCGGCCCTTCGCGCGCGCGGTCGCCATCACCTCGTATCTCTCCGAGCACGGCACCTACTCGCTGCGAAGTCGCCACGCGGGGGCACCGGATCCGACCGCCCATTTCCTGTTCGGCGATCTGACCGGGTACTGCGTGCACTTCGCTCATGCCGCAGTGTTCCTGATGCGCTCGCTCGGCATCCCGGCGCGCGTCGCCACGGGATACGCGGTCGCCGAGGAGGTGCGCGCGGGCGGTTCGGCGGTCCTTCTACGGGGCCGCGACAGCCATGCCTGGCCCGAGGTCCATTTCGAGGGCGCCGGCTGGGTCGTCCTCGACGTGCAGCCACGGACGGCCCTCGACGGCGGAGCGGCACCCCCGGATCCCGAGCTGCAACGCATGCTCGCCGACCTTCTCCGCGACGAGCGGCCGTTGCCGCCGGATCCGACGTGGCCCGCCATTGCGCGCAGGCTTCGCCGATCGGCGGGAGGCATCGCACGAGCCACCACCGCGGCGGTCGCGCTCGCGCTCGTCGCGATGGCGCTCGTCAAGGCCTGGCGGCGGCTCGCCCCGCACTGGTGCGCCCCGGCGAGCCGACCTCGCCTCGTCTACCGGGCCGCGCTCGACGCGCTGTCCGACGTCGGCTGGCGTCGGGCTCGCGGCGAGACGCGCGAGGCGTTCGCGCAACGGCTCGCGACGCAGCTACCGGCGCTCGTCGCACTGACGCGCGTCCATCTGGCCGCCGCGTTCGGTTCGCGCGTCGCGCCGAACGACCCGCGCACGCTCTGGCGCGCGCTCCGCGCGCAGCTTCGCGCCGCGGTGCCCTGGTGGCGCCGCTGGCTGGGCACGCTCTTGCCGTGGACCTTCCTGCGCACACGATGAGCACGACGATGACCGAACCGTCTCCCCCGCTCGCGCACGACGCGCAACCGGTCGAAGCGCTTTTGCAGGCCGCCCGGGACGTCGCCGAGAGACTGCAGCGTCGATTGCAGGCGGCCATCGTCGGTCGCGACGCCGTCATCGAGCTCGTCGTCGTGGCGCTGCTCGCCGACGGACACGTGCTGCTCGAGGACTACCCCGGCTCGGGCAAGACGACGCTCGCGCGCGTCCTCGGCGAATCCATCGAGCCCGAACCGGGCTCGAGCGTGGCTCCCTTCCGCCGCATCCAGTTCACGCCCGATCTGGTGCCGAGCGACATCACGGGCACCACCGTGCTCGACCTGGCCACCCACGCGCTCGTGTTCCGACGCGGCCCGCTGTTCGCGCACGTCGTGCTGGCCGACGAGATCAACCGCACCTCGCCCAAGGTCCAGTCCGCGCTGCTTGAGGCGATGGCCGAAAAGCAGGTGACCGTCGACGAGCAGACCCACGCCCTCGACGAGCTCTTCCACGTCATCGCGACGCAGAACCCGCTCGACGTCGCGGGTACCTATCCGCTGCCCTCGCCCCAGCTCGACCGCTTCCTGTTCAAGATCGTGATGGAGCCCATCGGCCGCGAGGACGAGCTGCGCGTCGTCTCCCGCTATCCGGCCACGAGCCTCGAGCTGGCCGCCGGCCTCGGGCGGGTGCGCCGCGCGGAGCTGTTGCAGGCGCGCGCGACGCTGCGCGAGCACGTCGTCGTCGCTCCCGTCATCCGCGAAAGCCTCGTCGATCTGGTGCGGGCCCTGCGCGCCGACGCGCGCTTGCTGCGCGGCCCTTCGACCCGGGCGCTCGTCGTGGCCTTGCCGGCGCTGGCCGCGCGTGCGCTGCTTCACGGACGCGACTTCGTCGCCCCCGAGGACGTCGTCGCACTGGCGCGGCCCCTGCTCGCGCACCGTCTGGAGCCCGCGACCGCCGACGCGGATCTCGGCGCCATCGTGGGGGAGCACGTCGCGCGAGCCGCCGAGGGCCTCGCGCGTCACAGTCTGCGCCCGTGAGCCACCTGCGCCGCGCGCTCGTGCCGATCGCGCTCGGTCTGCACGCCCCGATGCTCGTGCTCGCCGCGCGCGCACAGCAGGACCCCGCAATCGCGCCGGCGGAGTCGACGACGCAGGAGCAAGCCTTCGACGCCGAGGCGGCACCGCCCGACGAGCAGGAGGCCTGGGAGCTCGCCTCGCTCGGCCAGTACGTCGAGGCCCGCGAGCGTGCGGAGCGGATTGTGGCGGTCCGACCCGACGCGTACGTCGCACGCCTCGCGCACGGCTGGGTCGAGCTGTTCGGAGAGGGCGACCCCGCGCGCGCCGTCTTCCATCTCGAGCGCGGGCTGCGCGCGTTCGAGGCACGTTGGGGAAGCCGCCCCGACCCCCGAACCAGTCCCTGGCGCTGGCACCTGCTGCTGCTGCGCGGACTGGTCGCCGCGCATGGGGATCTCGACCAGCACGAGTCCAAGCTCGCGCTGCTCGACCGCATCCACCAGCTCTACGGGGCGCACGTCGACGCCGAGCGCGCCTGGCCCCTGATGAAGCTGCGACGCTTCGACGAAGCACGCGCCGCCGCCCGGGCGGCGCTCGCCCGCGACGACCGAGCGGAGCAGGAGATCGCGCTCAACGCCCTGTGCGCGATCGAGTTCGAGGCCGGTAACGAACGCGCTTCGTACGAGGCGTGCCTGCGGGCGCTGGAGTTCGGACGGGAGCAGCCCGGCGGCCCGAACGCCGTCGACTGCACCAACTTCGCCGAGGCGGCGCTCTCGGTCTTCGCCTTCGACGAAGCCGAGGAGGCGGCCCTCGAAGGGACGCGCGCGCTCGTCGCCTGGTACGCCAACCCCTGGCTCGTGCTCGCGGACCTGTACGTGCGCCAGGGACGTCTGCCCGAGGCGCTCGACGCCTTACGGCAGGTGCCGCGTTACCGGCAGCGTCGGCCCCCGCACGTGCGCGACGTCGATCGGGCCGAGGGTCGACGGATCCTCGCGGCCTTCTATCTCGCGGCCGGTCGCGCCACCGAAGCGTTGCAGATCACGGAAAAGGCCCTCCTCACGCCGGACCGGCGCGCGCACACCTCGCGCGATCCCGAGCAGGACGACGCCGTCGTCGCGCTTCTCGATCGCGCCGCCCGTCGCCTGGAAGCTGAGCGCATCGTCGAGCGCGCGGCGGCGCGCTCCTGGTGGCGTCGACCCGTCGCGCACGCTCGAGCCGCCTGGATGCGATGGGAAGGCTTCCGTTCCGGCCGGCGCGCGGCCCGCGCCCTGGCCGACGAAGCGCGTCTGGTGGGCAGCCTGCGCATCGGCACCGCGCGCTCGGCGATCGTGCCGCCGTGGCTCGCCGGCGACCTCGTCCACGTGCTCGGAGCCGGCGTCGTGCTCGAGGCACTCGAGCGCGCGCGCCGTCAGGAACGCCGACCCGGAGCGGGCGCGTATTTCGATGCGTTCGAAGCCGAAGCGCGCCTCGCGAGGGGAGACGAGGACTCCGCCGTCCGGCGAGCGCGTGCGGCCCTCGATGCGCTCGCTCCGGCCGAGGCGCTGCTACGCGCCCGAACACGCGCCGTGCTCGCGATGGCGCTGCTCCGCCGTGACGGCGTCCGAGCGGCGCGCGCCGAGATCGAAGCCTCGCTCGCCGAGGGACCCGGCTTCGCGCGACTGCTGGGGCTTCGTATCCCCGTGCGCATCCAAACCGACGGGAGCCCCGCGGCCGAAGCGCTCGCCGAGACACTCGCCCGGTCGCCCCGCCTGAAGCACGACGACGAGGGGCTCGCGCTCGAGGTGCGTGCGAGCCCCGACCGGCTCGTCGCGTGCCTGCGCGGTCACAGCGGCGCGACGCTCGGCTGTGGCACCGCCGAGGCGCGCGCGCGCGAGGAGCTCGACGAGTGGGTCGCGCGCGCACACGAGGCCTTCCACGACGGGGTGTTCGCGCCGCGCGTGGACCTCTCGCAGGCGGACGTCGGCTCGCTCGACGGCTCGGTGCGCGTGTCCCGCGACCCGCTCGAGTCGCTCTTCGAAGCGGTCGAGCCCCCGCTCGAGCTCGAGACCGACGAGCCGTGACGGTGGGGGTGCCCGACGAAGCCCGAGTCCAAACCCGAGACCGAGTCCGAGACCGAGTCCGAGCCCAAGTCCGAGACCGAGTCGGTATTCGCATGGTCACGACGCGGTACGCGACGGGTCGCGTCTGCCGCGCGGCGGCGCCTCCCGCAGCACGCGTGCGAACCGTCGGAGCGCCTCGCCCAAGGCGGAACGCGGCCGCCACACCAGGCCGACCGTCCGAGCAGCCTCCGTGTCGAGCAGCGGCCGCAACACGAGTGGAGCGCGACGCGCCTCGGTCTCGATCGCGAGCGATGGCAAGAGCGTGACCCCGTCGCCCTGCGCGACCATCTGGACCAGCGTCGGCAGGCTCGTGGCCCGCAGCTCGCCGCGCTCATGGGCCCCGTGCGCCTCACAGACGGCCAGCACCTGCTCTCGGAGACAGTGGCCATCGTCGAGCAGCAAAACTCGCTCCCCGTCCAACGTATCCAGACGCACCGGCGCGCGGCCGCGTGCAAGCCGATGCCGCCGCGGCACGGCGAGGACGAACGCATCCCGGAACAAGGCCTCGCGCTCCAGCTCGCCGAGCGGCGCCTCGAGCGCGACGACGGCCGCATCGAGCGAGCCGGTGCGAACGGCGTCGGCGAGCACCGCCGTCTTCTCCTCGACCCAGACGACGCGAAGGCGCGGAAAGGCCGCACGCAGCCGTCGCATGGCGTGCGGCAGCCAGTAGGGTGCGATCGTCGGCAAGACGCCGAGACGCAGCGTGCCGGTGAGCGGGTCCCGGGCGTTGCGAGCCGCCGCGAGCAGATCCGTCGCCTCGAGGAGCACGCGTCGCGCCCGTTCCAGCAGCTCGGCTGCGGCCCCCGTCGGCAGCACGCGCCGCGGGGTGCGCTCGAACAGCGCGAGGCCGAGCGCGTCTTCGAGCGCCGCCAGCTGCGCCGAGAGCGAGGGCTGCGCGACGCGGCAGCGCTCGGCCGCACCCCGGAAGGAGCGCAACTCGGCCACGGCGAGGGCGTACTGCAACTGGCGAAGCGAGAACGGCAACGGGGCCCAGGGATCGGCGATAGACATCGTCTATCAGAATAGACGAAACGATGTATTGGTCGCGGCGCCCCGCCGGTCCCACCTTCGAGGTGCAACCCACGGAGGTACGAACCCATGCGAACCGTCGGAGACCGATTCCCGAGCTACGATCTGGCGGCCGTCCTGCCCTCGCCCGACGGGGGCACGCTCGGACGCGTCCGCGACACCGACCACCCCGGCCGCTGGCGCGTCGTCTTCTTCTGGCCGAAGGACTTCACGTTCGTCTGCCCCACCGAGATCGCCGAGTTCGGCCGACGCGAGCGCGACTTCCGCGCGCGCGACGCGCAGCTTCTCGGCGTGAGCACCGATCAGGAGTACGCGCACCTCGCCTGGCGCCGATCGCACCCCGACCTGCGCGATCTGCCCTATCCGATGCTCGCCGACACGAAGCGCGAGCTGTCCTCCGCCCTGGGCATCCTGCATCCCGTCGAGGGGGTGCCGTTGCGCGCAACCTTCATCGTCGACCCGGACGGCATCATCCGCCACGTCACCGTCAACGATCTCGACGTCGGACGCAGCGTCGAGGAGACGCTCCGCGTGCTCGACGCGCTGCAGACCGGCGAACTGTGCCCGTGCAACTGGAAGCAGGGCCAGCCAACCCTCCAGCCGTCATGAGCGGTCGACTCGAAGCCCTGCGCGAGTCGCTTCCCGAGTTCGCGCGCGACGCCGCCATCAACCTCGCGAACGTGCTCGGGCCCGGGCGCCTCGACGAGTCGCGCCGCTGGGGTGTCGCGATCGCGGCGGCCGCCGCGACGCGCACGGCCACGCTACTCGACGCGCTCGTCGAGGAGGGATTGCGGCGCGTCGGGCGCGCGGTGGTCGACGACGCGCTCGCGGCCGCCTCGCTGATGGCGATGAACAACGTCTACTACCGGTTCCGTCACTTCATGCAGCCCATCGAAGCCGCGTACGCCGAGCGGCCCGCCCGGCTCCGCATGCAGCGCATCGGACGACCCGCGACGAATCCGACCGATTTCGAGCTGTTCTGCCTCGCCGCGAGCGCAGTCGGCGGCTGCGAGGCGTGCGTGCGGGCCCACGAGCGGGCGGTGCGCGAGCGCGGTCTGAGCGTCGACGACATCCATGAGGCCATCCGCATCGCCGCCGCGGTCTGCTCGGCCGCGGTCGGCGTCGAACTGGGACGGCTGCCGTCTCTCGAGGGCGCCGCGACGCCGGCCGGAGGTATGCCGGTGCGGACGACGTGAACGCCCGCTCACCCCCGATTCCCCCAGACCGACGCCGTGGTACAAGCGCCGACCCCACCGAAGAGGAGAATGGACATGCACACGAGCCCGAACCCGCTACCCGAGTCCGCACGACGCGAGATCGCCGCCGCTCTCGGCGACGTCCTCGTCGACGGAATCGACCTGCACAGTCAGATCAAGGTCGCCCACTGGAACGTGAAGGGGCCGCACTTCGCCGCGCTCCATCCGCTCTTCGAGTCGTTCGCGGTGGCCCTCGCCGGGCACAACGACGCGGTGGCCGAGCGCGCCGTCACGCTCGGCGCGCTGGTGCGCGGCAGTGCGCGCCACGTCGCCGCGAGCTCGCGCCTGCCCGACTACCCCGACGGGGTCACGCGCGGCCTGGAGCACGTCCGCCTGCTCGCCGACCGCATCGAGGCCTACCTGCGCGGCGTGCGCCAGGCGCGTGCCGTCGCCGAGAAGCACGCCGACCAGGACACGTTCGATCTGCTCACGGAAATCGTCACGACGCACGAGAAAAACGCCTGGTTCCTGCGGGCGAGCCTCGAGGACTGATCCCGGGCGCGTCCCCGAGCCGCGTTCGCGGCTGAATTGGAACGCGAAGCCGAGTCCGACTCCGAGCCCGAGTCGGAGTCCAAGACCGAGCCGCAGTCCGTGGGCGCGGGCCGAAGGGCGCGCTACGCTCGAGTAGCCAGGCGATCGGAACCATGGATCGTCGTCAATTCGTGATGACGGGACTGACCGCAGCCGCGGGCACCGTGCTCGGCGCCTGCGTGCGCGAAGGAACAGAAGGGATGCAGACAGCCCCGCGCGTCGCCGCGTCGAACCGCATGCCCGTGCTGTTCGTCGGCCACGGCTCTCCGATGAATGCGGTGCTCGACAACCGCTGGAGCCGCGCGCTGCGCGCGCTGGGTGCCCGTTTGCCCCGCCCGCGCGCCGTGCTCGCGATCAGCGCGCACTGGTGGATCGACGGCACCCACCTGACCGCCGACGTCGCGCCGCGCACGATTCACGACTTCTACGGCTTCCCCCCCGAGCTGTACGCGATCCGCTACCCCGCGCCGGGCTCGTCCGATCTCGTCGCGCGCGTTCGCGCGTTGCTCGGTGAACGGCACGCGGTGCCCTCACACGACTGGGGCCTCGACCACGGCACGTGGACGGTCCTGCGCTGGCTGTGGCCGACCGCCGAGGTGCCCGTGGTGCAACTCTCGATGGACCGGCGCCTCTCGCCGCAGTCGGCCGTGGAGATCGGCCGGCGCCTCGCCCCGCTGCGCGACGAGGGTGTGATCGTGCTCGGAAGTGGAAACGTGACGCACAATCTGCGCCATGCGGTGAGCAACCTCGGCCGCGACGACGCCCCGACGCCGGTCTGGGCTTCCCGTTTCGACGAAGAGGTGGCCCGCATGTGCGCGCAGCGCGACGCGCTCGCGCTGGCCCGGCTCTGGCCCGACGGAGCCGACGCGCGCCTGGCGCACCCGACGCCCGACCACTACCTTCCGCTGCTGTACGCGGCGGGTGCTGCGGGCTCCGACGGCGGGGACGCCTCGTTCCCGGTCGAGGGCTTCGACGCCGGCTCCTTGTCGATGCGCGCGGTGCTCTGGAGCTGAGCACGACCGACGTGGTGCGGGCGCCTCTCCCACCCCCTCCCGTCGAATGGCAGAATGACTTTCATGCACCGGATCGCTGGCGTGCTCGTACCGTGTAC
>JANWZI010000111.1 GCA_025054695.1 Myxococcota bacterium
GGATCGGCGGCGTCGAGCTCGACGCGCCAGATCCGGCGTACCGAGTCCGGATCGGCGCTCCCCGCACCCATCTCGCCGAGCCGGTCCGCCAGACGCGACAGACACGACTCCACGCTGCCCGGTGGCAATCCGAGCGTCGCGCCGATCGCGTTGCGGTCCATGCCACGCAGTCGCAGCCGTACGACGGCGCCCACCGCGGGAGCGAGCCGACCGAGCGTGGCCTCGACGCCGGACGCCGGCACGGCCGCCGCGATCTCGTCGAGGTAGACCGCCGCAGGCGTCGGAAGGCTCGTCACGACGGGAGCAAGCGGCGTGACCTGTTCGAGGTGCGCGTCGACCGCCGCGCGCGCGACGACGGCCAGCAGCGCCCGCAGGCTGCCGACACCCGACCACAGGCGGAACGGTGCCGCCTCGTTGCGGCGTAGCGCGTCGAGCGCGGCCTCCGTCGCGCCCCGAAGCTCCTCCAGACGCGGGCCCAGCCGGCGCTCGTCGACCACCCGTGCGGCGACCGTTTCCACGAAGGTTCCGTATCGCTCGAGGAGGCTCTCCCACGCCTCGCCGCGACCTTGCGTGATTGCGGCGGCGAGCGCCGCGTCGTCCCGCCACGAGTCGGGCGCGTGGTTGGCCACGCGGCGATGCTGAGCGCGCCCACGCGCTCCGGTCAACGGGCCTGCGCGCACGGGCCGCGGGGACGCGAACCGCAGCCGCGACCACGCCGCGGGCCGCCCTGCTTCGTTGACGCTCCCCTCGGCAGCCCGTACGGTGCCGCCGGTGCTCGATCGCATCGGAAACTGCCGGCTTTTGGGAGAAATCGGCAGTGGCGGGATGGCCGTCGTCTACAAGGCGGTGCAGGAGCCGCTGGGCCGGATCGTCGCGGTCAAGGCCCTCAAGCCGTCCATCGCGGTCGACTCGCAGTTCGCGCGCCGCTTCGAGCGCGAGGCGCACTTCATGGCCGCGCTCCAGCACGAGAACATCTTGCACGTTTACGACTTCGTCAAGGACGGGCAGTCGATGTACATCGTGATGGAGTACGTCCGGGGCATCGATCTGTACGACCTGCTCGAGCGCACGCCCGTCCTACCCGTCGACGTCGCCGCCATCATCGCGTTGATGGTGGCGCGCGCGCTCGACTACGCGCACTTCCGCGGCATCGTCCACCGCGACATCAAGCCGGCCAACGTGATGATCGGGCACGATGGCTCGGTCAAGCTCATGGATTTCGGGATCGCCCGCGACGAGACGCTTTCCGATCTGACGGAGACGGGCACGGGCCTCGGCACGCCGAGCTACATGAGTCCCGAGCAGATTCTCGGCGACAAGCTCGACTTCCGCAGCGACCTGTTCTCGCTGGGCATCGTGCTCTACCAGATGATCACCGGACAGAAGCCCTTCGTCGAGGACGCCTCGCGCACGGTGATGCAGAAGATCCGCCTCGACCGGTACACGCCTCCCCGTCGGCTCAACCCCGCCGTGCCCCGACAGCTCGAGCGCATCCTCGCACGGTGCATGGAAAAGATGCCGGCGAACCGCTACCCCACGACCCAGGCGCTGATCGACGACCTGACGGAGTTCCTCGCGCCGCGCGTGCGGTCGAGCTATCAGGCGCGCCTCGTTTTGTACCTGCGGGAGGTCGGCGTGATCGCTGACGAAGAGGCCGAGGAGATCCTCGCGGCCAGCGGTCCGCGCTCCGCGCGCCGCCTCGCCTTCGACCGGTCCGTCCTGCGCCACGTGGGCATCGCCCAGGCCCTCGCGTTCGTCGTGCTGCTCGTGGCCGGCGGAGCCATCCAGGTGCGAGCGGGCCGAATTGCCGGCGACCCCGAGCAATTCGCCGCCGAGGGTGGACTGCCCGTCGTTCCGGCGGATGCCGGGTACGTCGAGGTCGTGGCCGATCCGTGGGCGGAAGTGTGGATCGACGGACAGAAAGTCGCAGTCACGCCGACCGCGCAGCGCATCGCCCTGACGCCCGGACGGCACTTCCTCCGCTTGCGAAATCCGCACTTCCGCGAGCACGAGCGACAGGTCATCGTGCGGTCCGGGCGCGTCGAGCGCGTCGAGGTCGCGCTCGAGCCGCTGCGCGCCGAGAGCGCACCGTGAGGACCTACGGACGCCGCGTCGCCCTCCTCGCCCTGCTGGCCTCGAGCGCGACGAGCGTTGCGGCACGCACCGGCGCCCAACCGACGCCCGTCGTCCACGTGGTCCGGCCGGGCGAGACGCTCGCCTCGATCGCCCAGCGCTACTACGGCGACCCGCGGCGCGAGAGCGTGCTCGTCGCCGAGAACGGACTGCAGGCCCAGGGTGGCTCGCCGATCGTCGTCGGCATGCGTCTGCTCGTGCCCCACGTCGCCTTTGAGCGCGTTCGCGAAGGAGAGAGCTGGGCAAGCCTCGCCGAGCGGCATTACGGCGATGCGCGCCGCGCCTTCGTCCTCGCCGAGCACAACGGTGCCTCGACGTCGACGCCGCCCGACGTCGGCGCCGAGATCCTCGTTCCGTATCCGCTTCGCCACGTCGCGAGTCAGACCGACACGCTGCGCCGCGTGGCCGAGGTCTACTACGGCCCGGGCGACGAGGGCGCCCGCGTGTTGCGGCGGTTCAACGGCCTGCGGGGCAATCGTTTGGTGCGAGGACAGATCGTGCTCGTGCCGCTCGCGGATCTGCGGCTGTCGCAGGAAGGATTGGAGCTCGCCGAGCGCATGACCGGCCAGCGCGTGGCCGCCGGAGAGTTGCGGGAGCTGCAGCGCGCCGTCGACGCCGAGCTACCCGTGTTGCGCGAGCACGTGCGACGGGGCCGTTACGCCGAGGCCATCGTCGCCGCCGGCCGTCTGCTCGGCGCGGGCGAGCTGACCGGCAATCAAATCGTCTCGGTGCAGCGCGAGCTCGCCGTGGCGTTCGTCGCGCTCGACCGGGAGGACCTGGCCGTGGACGCCTTCGTGCAGGCCCTGCGTCGCCAGCCCGATCTCGAGCTGGACGCCGTCCGCACCTCCCCGCGCGTCCTCGCCGCGCTGCGCCGGGCACGCGAGCGGCTCGCCCGCGAGCGCTCCCCGAGCCCGACGTCCGGTGCCGACGCAGGGCCCACGAGCTCCACTGACGCGGGGGAAACGGGGCACCCCGGCGCCACGAGCACGTCGGCGCCGTGACGGCGCCGGCCGGGTCGGTCGATCGCGCCTCCTACTCGGAGTCAACCTCGGCCTCGGCATCGGGCTCCGGCTCGGACTCGGACTCCGACTCGGCTCGGGCTCGGACTCGAGGTCCGACTCGGTCCTGGACCGGGACTCGCAACACCCCTCGGTCACGTCAATCGACGTGACCGCCGCCGCGAGAGCACAGGTGAGCCATCGGCCCGGCCGTCACGGGGCGAGCAGATCCCCGGCGAGCTCCATGCGAACCGCCATCGGTAGCTCGGCGCTCGCCTCGTAGGCGGGATGGTCCACCTCGAGCGCGACCCGCACGGCGGGATCGCGAAGCCGGCCTTCTGTGTCCGGCCCCACCGGCAGCTTGAAGAAGTTGACGGCCGGAAGGCGCGTCCGCTCCTCGCCCGGCTGCACGAGGAAGCGCGCGCGGACGCGATCGGCGCCCACGCGCAGCCAGACGTGCTCGCCGAGCCCGGCCAGACGCGTCAGCCACCGGCCGCGTTCTTCGCGATCCTCGACCTCCACGAAGAGCGTCGCCGACAGCTCCCCACTTGCGGGCACGAGCTCGCCGTACGTCGCGATCTCGTGGGCGATGGCCCGTTCGTCGCGAATGCGCTCGGTGCGCAGCATTTCCTGGATTTGAAGCAGCACCGTCTCCCGGTTCTCAAACACGACGGTGAGCAGCGGCCCGATGGCGACCCGCCGCCGTTTTTTGCGTTCGATCATCCGCGCGCGCACCTCGGCGCGCACGCGTTCCCACTCCTCGAGCGGGAGGATCTCGCTGCGTTCAATCGGCCGCATCGGTTCGTTCGTCTTCCCGCCCCCTGCCGGCGCCATTGGCATCCGAGCCGTCCGCCGTCTCGAGCCCGCATGCATACGCAAGCAACTGGATGGGATGCCGCACTGGGCGACCCAGCTCGTGCTCCAATCGTAGCGCCGACAGCGGGCAGTCGCTCGCAATCCAGTCGAATCGGCCCTCGCCCTCCATCGACGCGACGAGCTTGCGCGCGTAGCGCCGTCCGAGCTCGTAGTATTGGGCCTTCATACCCCAGGTCCCATCGACCGCCGAGCACTGCTCGACGACCGTCACGGTCGTCTCGGGCGCCCGTTCGAGAAGCTGCGCGGCGGGAAACCCGAATTTTTGGGCACGCAGGTGGCAGGCCGCGTGATATCCTACGCGGCCGAGCGAACGGACCGGCCGCAGATCGATCTGCTTGCGGCGCACCGCCCCGCGCACGAGCTCCATCAGATCGTGCGTCGCGGCCGCCACGCGACGCGCGGCTTCGGTTCCCACAAGCTCCGGGTACTCGCGACGCAGCACGTAGCTGCAAGTCGGTCCCGGCACGACGACCATCCGCCCGGCGTCGACGTGCGGCAGCAGCGCCTCGACGTTGCGCCTCGCCTTGTCGCGCGCGGCATCGACGTTCCCGCCGTCGAGATTCGGCATGCCGCAGCACGTCTGCCCAGCCGGCCAGTGCACGCGCCAGCCGTGCGCCTCGAAAAGCCGTACCGCCGCGATGGCGGTCGCAGGCATGTGAAAGTTCGCCGTGCACGTCGAGAAAAGGGCCACCTCGCCCCGTACCGGTGCCACGACGGCGGGCTCGCGCCGCCGCCACCACGTGGGGAATGGCTCGCGCGCAAAGGGCGGCTGCGGAAAGTCCGCGCTGATTCCGGTCAATCGCTCCTGCACCTTGCGGACGAGGCGGCTGGCCGAGACGAGATTGGCGAGCGGCGCGGCCGGACCACTTCCCGCGCGGCCCAGCCATTGCGGTTCGCCGAGGACCCGGTCCTGTATCGGGATTCCGTCGCGCCGGGCGCGCTGCGCGCGGTGGCGCAGCATCAATCGCGGGAAATCGACGTGCCAGGGATGGCCGTCGTCCGGCGTGTAGGGGCACTTGAAGTAACAGAGCTTGCACTGGAAACAGAGCGCGTCGACCGCCTGGAAGTCGCGGTCGTCCAGCGCCTCGGCCTCTCCCTTGCCGCGGCGCACGTGCTCGTCGATGCGTGCGAACAGCTCCGGAAATGCGGGACAGTAGCCGACGCACATCCGGCATCCGTGACAGATCGAGAAGACGCGCCGCAGCTCGGCCTCGAGATCCCGGGGATCCCAGTACCGCGGATCGTTCGGGTCGAGCGCGGGCGTCTTCTCGGGCGTCACGGCCGGTATCGCGGGGTCCGTCGGGCGCGCCTCAGGACAACGTGTCGAGCGCCTTCTGGAAGCGCCCCGCGTGGCTCTTCTCGGCCTTGGCGAGCGTCTCGAACCACTCGGCGATGTCGTCGAATCCCTCCTCGCGCGCCGTCTTCGCCATCGAGGGGTACATCTCCGAGTACTCGTACGTCTCGCCCGCCACCGCCGCCGCCAGGTTCTTCGCGGTCGAGCCGATGGGCTTGCCCGTCGCCGGGTCGCCCACCTGCTTGAGGTAGTCCAGGTGCCCGTGCGCGTGGCCCGTCTCACCGTCCGCCGTGTCCTTGAACAGTCCGGCGACGTCCGGGTAGCCCTCGACGTCCGCGATCTTCGCGAAGTACAGGTAACGGCGGTTGGCCTGCGACTCGCCCGCGAATGCGGCCTTGAGGTTCTCGTGGGTCTTGGTTCCTGCCAGCGACTTGCTCATCGTTCCTTCCTCCTGGAGTGCATGGACGTCCGTGCCCGCTGGCACCTCCCGCAGGTGCCGCGGTAAATCGTCTCCACCCGCTCCACCTCGAAGCCCGGGAGTGGAGCCGGGCGCGTGCGTCGCCGCGTCGGGACGTCCTGAACGGCTCCGCAGCGCGTACAGACCGCGTGGTCGTGTGCAACCACGAAGGGATCGAATCGCCGCGCGCCGCCGACATCCACCGGCCGCAGCTTCCCCACCCGCTCGAGCGCCGCGAGCGTGTTGTACACGGTGGCGAACGAGACGGTCGGGTCGAGACGGCGGAGCCTGGCGTACAGGTCGGCCGCCGTCGGATGCGTCCGGTCCCCTTCCAGCAACGCGAGCAGCCGCAGACGGGGAGCCGTCGCGCGCAGCCCGGCGCGCCGCAGCACGCCACGCGCCGCATCGAGCTTGTTTGGAAGGATTCCAGACACGGGGGAGCGAACCATGCCGCCGCGCCCCGGCGTCGTCAACCCCCCCGTCGCGATATCGACGCCGCATCTCGGCAGCGCGGAATCGGGCTCGGGCTCCGACTCGGACTCTGGGTCGGAATCGATCGCGGGTCGATGCTCGTACCGTGCCGCTCCATTCCGGCGTTGCGAGCCCCGGGCTCACTTCCGCGCATCCGAGGCGGGCTCCGGATCGCACCCGTCGTACCGGTCGGGCGTCACCAGTGCGCGCAGAGCGTCCGTATGCGCGAGCAACGCCGCGATGATGTCCTGCGGCACCTGGTGCTCGACGAGCGTGCGGCGTAGCAGCTCGCGTCTGCGCGCGAAATGGCCTCCCCGGATCGGATGTGGCGCATGAGCCACGTCGAGCGGGCGACCCGAGTATCGGACCGGGGCACCGAGAAACTCCGCCGCAAGCTCGTACTCGAGGCGCTCGATGCGATCCCGGCTCGCGCGCCGAAAAAAGAACCCGATCATCGGGTCGTCGAACACGCGCCCGACGAAATCTCGGATGACCGCGCGCAGGACGGGCTCGCCCCCCATGCGCTCGAACGGCGTCGCTCCCATCGGGTTCCCGATGTACCGCGCGGACTGCGGTCCGTCGAACGACCGACCCGGCCCACGCCGTGTCACGGCGACGGAATGGTCACGCGATCGGACTCGCGCACGAGGATGCGCGCGCCGTACGGGCCAACGCGAACCTCGAGCGTGCCCGAGGACGCGACCGTGAAACGCTCGCCACCGAGCACATCGACGAGCACCGTGCCCGGGGGGGCCTGCTCGCCGACGCGCATCACCTCGCCCCCGAAGGCCGTGCGTCGCTCGCCGTCGCGCGCGTTGATCACGACCAGCGCGTAACCGCCCGACGGGGTCACGCGCTCGAAGGCGACGATGCCGGCATCGGCCTCGTCCCCGACGCGATCGCTAACCCAGCGCAGGCGAAAGTCGCCGCGGCGCAGCGGCTCCAGTGCGCGCCGGATCCGCGTCAGCCGCGCGATCCAGCGAAACGTCTCGCCGTCGGTTCGGTAGCCGCTCCACCACAGCGGTTCGCGGTTGGCGGGATCGTTGCCGCCGAAGAAATCCTGCTCGGTCCCGTAATAGATGCACGGGATACCGTCCTGCGTAAGCAGATACGCGAGCGCGGCGCGCAATCGCCGCGGGTCGTCCGTGTAGAACAAAAACCGCGGCACGTCGTGGTTGTCGATGAAATGGACGAGCGCGCGGGCGGGTGCAATCCCGATTCCGTCCGGCTGCGGCTCGGTGCCGAAGAACGTCTCGCGGCGCTCAAGCAAAGCCTCGATGCGACGCGTCGGCGCACCCCGCAGGAACACGTCGTCGAACACCTGAAACTTGTGTGGAAAGTGAAAGACCGAATCGAGCAGTCCCGGCGCCGTGTAGCTGCCCACGAGCGCCTCGTCGCCGTCGAACGCCTCGCCGAACAGGATGAAGTTGCGCTTGCCCGCGGCCGCCAGCCGCCGCCGCACCTCCGGGGCGAAATACGCCCAGAACTCGTGCTCGACGTGCTTGAGGGTATCGATGCGGAAGCCGTCGACGTCCGTCCACAACACCCACCGCACGAAGGCGTCGACGAGCGCCTCGCGCACGGCCGGCTCGCCCGTCGCCAAGTCCTTCAGCCCGCCCGGAAAATCGCCGAAGAGGACCTGTTCGCGCACGCCCCAGTCGGTGACGCGTCCACGACGGTGGTAGGCCTCGGGACGGCGCAGGACGGCGGGCGACGGCGGCACGCGGAAGATCTCGGGCATGTCGAAGAACCGGATGGGGGCGGGGCCCGCCTCGCCGAGCGACGTGAACGCCTGGATGCCGCGCGGATCGTAGTCCGGGTCGTACTCGGTGACGTGCGTGACGGCGCTGCGCGTGCCCGAGCCGGCCACGAGCACGTCCGGCCGGCCGTTCATATTGATGTCGTAGTAGAAGACCTGGCCCATGTGATTGGTCACGACGTCGAGCACCACCTTGATGCCGCGCGCGTGACACGCGCGTACGAGCGCCCGCAGCGTGGCCAGATCGCCGAAGTGCGGATTGAGCCGTTCCAGATCGACTTGCCAGTAGCCGTGGTAGCCGTCGACACCGGCGTCGGTGTCGACATTGAGCACGATGGGACTGATCCAGATCGCCGTCACGCCGAGTGCCTCGAGGTAATCGAGTCGCTCGATGATTCCCTGCCAGTCCCCCCCCTTGTAGCGACCGAGCGCGCGCCAGTCCGGGTCGACACGCCAGTCGTTGCGCGGGTCGCCGTTGGCGAATCGGTCGACGACGATCTGGTACAGAATCTCGTCGCGCCAGTCCTCGACGTGCGTGCCGAGGCGCACCTCGCGCACGGGCTCGAGCGCATCCGACGCACATCCCCAACCCACCAACGCCGCAATCGCCCCCAAGACGGCCCGACTCATGGCTCCCTCCGGCTGCTCGTCTCGAACCACCACTCGGCGCCGACGCCGAGAAAATGCTCGAACGGCCGCCGCGAGCGCGCGTCGGCCTCCGGATACAGAGACCGCGCTCCGTCGTCGCGCGCCGTCAATGCGTAGACGGCACGCAGGTGCGGCCGCGTGAACAGCCCCGGCCCTCGCGGCGTGACGAAGGGCACGAAGCCCAGCTTCCACGCGCCACCCCCGACCGGCCGCCCCGTCCGATCGTCGAGCGAAGCCGCCTCGTGACGCTGCCAGCCGAGCTCGAACGCGACGCCGGTATGCGCGCCGAGAAAGACGTGGGGTCGCAACGCGAACGCCCCCTCGGTGACGACGGCCCGCTGGAAGAGCGTCGGATCGGCGTCGCGGAAGCGCCGCCACCAGCCTGCGGCGAGCAACCCGAATCGAGGCAGCTCCCATCGCACGTTCAACGCCGCGAGCCACTCCTCGGCCCGCCCGGTGTCGTGCACGGTCGCCTCGGGGCGGAACGGCACGCCCAGCGGGTCGTACGCGCCGAGCCCGCGCGCCCAGCGCACGAACAGCTGGCCGTGCCATCGGGCCAACGTCCCGGCGAGCTCGAGCCCCGCGAGCCATCCCTCGTCGGCCGCGAGCGTCTCGTGTCCGGGGCCGTCGGGGCGCGCGCGCCGCCCCTCGGGGAGCCGGTGCGCCTCGCCGTATGCGACCAGCTGCACGCGGGGCTCGTGGGGCGCCTCGACACCCAGCACGTGCATCAAACCGCGCGCCGCGAGCACGAGCCGGGGTCGGTCGAGCACGACGACCTCGACGGGCGCGAGCAGACCCGGCGCCATGGCCAGCCTGCTCTGGCGCTGAAACGGGTCGTCGGGACGCGACAGCCCCCCGCACAGCGACACGACGTGCGCGCCCAGCGTCAGGCTCGCGCCCCCTCCGATGACGTTGAGCTCGTCCAGAGGCCAGAGATCGAACAAATACACGTCGTCGCCGCGCGCCATGCGCGAGCCGGCCCACAGCGCGACCGTGCGGCTCGGAACCCCCTCGACCTCGAGGAACAGATTGCGGACCGCCACGCGGTCGTCGAAGCGCCCGTCGTAGTGGAACAGCGGACCGGCGATTGCGAGCGTCGCCACGACGCGCGAGCGAACGGTCCCGAGCACGTCGTGCCGTGCGAGCTCGAGCTCGACGTAGCTGTCCTCGTCGAGGCGCGAGCCGTAGCGCACGAAATCCGCGTCGCGCCCCGCCCCTCCCACGAGGTCCGATGCGACCACGACGCGGCCGTACGAGCCGAACGTGAAACCTTCGCGCGCCCCCGGAGCATCCTCCGGCGGGCCGGGATCCACCGCACGAACCACCGAGACCGCGTCGTCCGCCGCGCCGCGCGTCGCCTCGCGCGCCGACACCGCCTCGGCGACCCCAGAATCCTCAGTCGTGGACGTCGCATCTTCGCGCGGTCGCGGGGGCTCGTCCTCGACGGGGACGGTATCGGGCTGCGCCAGCACGCGCACGGGCGCGAGGAGATTGGCCACGACCAAGATCGCGCCCAGCACGCGCACGGCGCGCACGATACGCAACCGGTCGCGCTGCTGTCACCCATGCTCGAAGTGCATCGGGGCGCGGGGTGTGCTCGAGCCCGGATCCCGGTCGGCGTCCGAGACCGGGTCCGAGACCGAGACCGAGGCAGAGACTGAGCCCCAGTCGGACCCCGTGTCCGAGTCCGAGACCGACTTCGAGCCCGAGCCCGAGCCCGTGTCCGAGTCCGAGACCGAGCCCGGGTCCGTGACCGAGTCCGAGACCGAGTCCGAGTCCGAGTCGGCGACAGAGACCGAGTCGGAGTCCGAGCCCGTGTCCGAGTCCGAGACCGAGCCCGGGTCTGTGACCGAGGCCGAGCCTGAGTTTGAGCCGCCGTCAACCCACCTGGCCGCCGCTTTCAGTGCCCCGCCGTGCGGGTCGCTGGCCGTGCGTTCCAGACGCGGAGCGCGAGCAGCAGCCCGAGCACGGCTGCCGGCGCCATCGCGACCGCCCAGATGCGCCAGTTGGCCGCATCCGCCGAGGCCGCCCCGTCCGGAAGGATGCGTTTGAGCGTGAGCGCCTGCAGGCCCGTGCCCAGGTACACGAAGCCGTCGATGATGCCGACGACGAGCCCCGTGTTGCGTTTGCCGCCGAAATCCATGCTCGCCGTCCCGGAAAGCATGCCGTGTACGCCGATGACGCACAGCGACATGCCGACCATCACCCATCCGAGCGCGGGCGTCGTGACGAGCGCGAAGACGCCGACGCAACCCAGAACCATCCCCGCGTAGAGGATCGAAGCGACCGGGCCCCGCCGCGAACCGAACACGTGATCGCTGATCGCTCCTGCGAAGATGCCACCGAGGATCCCCGCCAGGCACAGCAGCAGGCCCCAGTTGGACGGCACGAACGTATCCGTGATGCCCGTGGCCTTCGCGAACGGCTGATACCACTTCATGATCGCATTGCGCAGGAATCCCGAGCACAACTCGATGCCCGCGATCGTCAAGATCACGGGGTTGGTGAGCATGCGCCGCGCGACCACGGCGAGCCCGAGCGGCGGACCCTGGTCCTGACTTCCCGCGTCACCCGTGTCGAAATCGCGGTGCCCCGCCTCGCCGGGCGTATTGCGCACCACGAGGGCATCGATGGCCGCGAAGACAAGCAGGACGATCGCGGGGACGAAGAACGCCCAGGGCGCATCGAGCCCTGCGGTGATCTTCGGCGCCCAGTCGTAGGCGAACCACAGCCCGAGCGAGATGAGAATTCCGAAGATGCCCCCGAACGTGCCGCGCTCGCGCAGGTGGAACCACGGCGCGTTGAGCTTCACGATGGAGACGGCGCCGAAGCTCTGGAAGTACATGTTCGCGGCGTACAGCAGGGTGAACGACGTCACGTCGTCCTCCCGCCAGCCGTCCAGCGCGAGCACGCCCATCGCGGCGTTGCACACCGCCGCTCCGACCGCCGCAAGCAGGATGGTCACCTTGCCGCCGAGCCGGTCCGTCAGCGGTCCATTGAGGATGAACGCACAGCCGTAGACGAGCGCGCCGGCTCCGTCGATCGTGCCGTACGCGTCGTGGCTCATGCCCGATGCATTCTTGAAGGCCGTCAGGTTGTACCGGCCCATGTAGAGGAACGCGTACGTGAGCCCGACGGGGAACCAGTTGAGGAATCGCCGACGTCGGTACGCGGCCGAGTGGCCGAGGTCGACGTGGGGCAGCCGCCACACGACGACGCTGACCACAAGCAGCAACAGGGCGATGGGAATGAGCTCCTGCGCCCATCGCGGAAGCGAGGCGTAGTCCACGGAGGCGCCGAGGATGGCACGGCGAGGGCGTCACGTCATGTGACGGTCCGTGGACGACGGCGCGTCGAGCCGTGGGCACGACGGCGGCGCCCCGCCTCTCGTGGGCAAGGAGAAGTCGCTCGAGGCCGAGGCCCGATCCGGCATCCGATCGCCGGTTCGACCGAGGGTGCGAGTCCGAGTCCGAGCCCGAGACCGAGCCCGAGTCCGAGTCGGAGTCCGAGACCGAGTCCGAGACCGAGCCCGAGTCCGAGTCCGAGCGCACGGCGCGCGGGTCCGCAGGGTCAGCGTCTCGTGCTCAGGCACCGGTGCCTCCGGGCCCGCTCGCCGGGCCCCGCCCCAAAGTCGCGAAAGAAGCCGTGCCAGCAAACTGCGC
>JANWZI010000112.1 GCA_025054695.1 Myxococcota bacterium
TATCTCGTCCTCGGCCTCGGACTCCGACTCGGCCTCGGACTCGGGCTCCGACTCGGATCCGGGCTCTACGACTTCCTCGGCGCCGTCGACCGTGGCCTCGGCGCGGTCACGCGAGCCGGCGGTAGACCCCCACGACGACGCCGAGGATGCGCGTCGGGCGCCATTCGCTCTTGGGAACGATGATGGGCTTCATGGAGGTATTGGCGGGCTCGAGGCGGATGTGATCCCGCTCCGGGTAATAAAACTTGCAGGTCGCCTCGTCGCCGACCATGACCACGACGACGTCGCCGCGACGCGCCAGGGGCTGCTTGCGCACGAACACGTAATCGCCGTCGAGGATGCCGGCCTCGATCATGGAATCGCCGCGCACGCGCAGGCCGAACAGCTCGGGACCCTCGGCCGCGACGAGCAGTCGGTCGATCACCACGCGGTCCTCGGGCGCCTCGACGGCCTCGCTGAGCGCGCCGGCCGCGACGCGCCCGACGATGGGGACCTCGACGAACCGGGGTCGCCCGCGCGAGTGGGCCACGACGGTTCGCAGCGATGCGGTCGGGCGCAGCGCGCGCGATTTCATGTCGTCGCGCTCGAGGTAGCCCTTGCGTTCGAGTGCCCGCAGGTGGTCGTTGACGGCGTTGGTGCTGCGGATGCCGAGCTGCCGCCCGATCTCGCGCAGGGTCGGCGGATAGCCGTGGACCTCGACGTGATGGCGGATGATTTCCAGCACCACGCGCTGCCGGGGAGTCAGCCCGCGCACGGGAGCCTACTCCACGAGGACGGTCGCATCGGTGGGATGGATACAGGAACGGAAGTCACCGAGTCAAATGTCCAGGTATCCGGTGTTGGAACGGGCTCGGGCCTCCCGGGCCCGTCGGTCCGATTCCGGAACGTGTCGCGAGACGGCGTCCGGGCTGGAGTCGGAGCCGGAGCCCCGGCTCGAGACGGGCACGTCGTTCGGTCGCGCTAGGGTTCGCGGCGCTGCAGGGCCTCGAGCGCGCGCAGGGGATCGAACCCGAGAATCTCGGTGATGCTCGCGACCTCCGGCAGTCGCGCACGCACCGCCGAGAGCAGGGTGCCCGCGGCGTCGAACAGGCCTGCCGTCGGGCCCCAGCGGCGCGCGCGCGTCGTTGCCGCCCGGGCGGCGTCGGCGGCGAGCGCCACGGAGACGTAGGGGGGCATCGGATGGACGATGAGGTCGCGCGTGGCGACCGCCAGCGCCCAGTGGCCGGCAGTGGGCCTGGCGAGGAGCCGTCGGAACGTGTGCGCTTCGGCGTACAGACCGACGTGTACCGGCGCGCACGAGCGGGTCACCGCCTCCTCGATCACGCGATGGTCGCGTCGCCAGTCTCCGCCGAGCGGGCCCGTCCATCGGAGCAGCGATTCGGGTCCGGCGAGCCGGTCGATGCAGCCGCGCCGGCGGCGGATCACCACCGCGGTCCACGGTTGGGGGCCGTCCCACAGGGTGAAGACGGCGGCGCGCTCGTCAGGCAGCACGACGTCGACGGCGCGTCGCACGGTCGCGGCCGTCGGGATGGGCAGCCCCGCCCAGCGCCGAGGATGGACGCGGACGAGCCCCGCGTCGGTCATCTCGCGCACGATGCGAGCGAGCGCGAGCCACTGCGCGACGTAATCGTCGTCGCGCCGGACGCGGAGCGCGAGCCGTTCGACGATTTCCTCGAGAACGCCCTCGCGTAGCACGACGACGCGACGCACGCCGTATCGTTCGCGCAGCGCGGCCAGGTCGTCGGCCGACTCGACGTCGTCGATCCGTCCCCGCCGCGATCCGAGCGCCGCGAGAACCCGTCCCTGCGCATCGACGACGACGACGAGCGTGCCCGACGCCTCGCGCGCGGGCTGCGGCGGCTCGGGACCGGCCTCGCCCGCATCCGTGACTTGGAGCCGGGGAGAGAAGAGCGAGAGGAGATTCGTCCAGCTCCGTGCATCGAAGCCATCGATCCGGATGTCGTCGGCGATCACGGCGGTGACTTTCAGGCCGCGGCGCGTCGCGAGGGGGCCTGACGGCTCTGGGCCGCGTTCGGATGGCGCTCGACGCGAAACAACCTGCATTCGCGCGCCGACAGCGAGAGCTCGATGCGGTCGGATCCCTCGAGCCGGACGTCCCCGAGCGCGTCGTGCAACACCGTGGGCCCCGGCAACCGGAGCGTGGCGCACACCGGTCGCGGAGACGGATTGAGCACGAACAGCGCCCGCGGTCCGCGTTCGTCGGTGTGCAACGAGCATTCGCACGGAGCCGGCTCGATGCCGAAGGGCGGGCCCAGCTCGAACCGCCGCGCCAGCTCCTCGACGAGCGCGCCGGCCTGCGCGTCGGTCTCGGCCGGGGCGCACCAGCCGCGCTCGGGGACCGGGAACGGACGCCGTCGCATCGCGTCGTCGAGATGAGGCGTGTGCGGCCCCCAGACGACCGTGCTGCCGGCGCTCGCGGCTTCGACGAGCGCGTCCCAGCTCGCTGGTGCCATGAACTCGTAGCTCGGCACGAGCAGCAGCCGACGCTTGCGCAGCTGGGCTGGCGACGCGCCCGCGTCGACGTAGACGTACGGGATTCCGAGGCGCGTCAACGCTTCGGCCAGTCGTTCGAGCCGCTCCCACCATGCGATCTGGATGGGCTGCGCGAAGCCCAGGGTCTGGCGGCGGCATCCGTCCACCGGCGTGCCGCCCAGGGCCTCGAGCGCGGCGGCGGACAGCACGCCGCCGAGCGTGTGGGTGACGCGCGAGAGTCGACGGTACTCCGGTGGCACGACGAGCCCGACCTCGGCCGGCCGCTCGAGCCGCTCGAACCGCAGCGCGTCGAGTGCCGCCAGCAACGAGCGCCACGACGCCGAGTCGCGGCGGGCTCCACCGTATGCGTCGAGCGCGGCCCCGTACCACCGGTCGCGGTCGACGGCCATGTAGAGGTTGAGGCCGCGCAGGCCGAACGCGCAGGCGACGAGGGCCGTGAAGAACGAGTCGTCGTGCGTCAGGGGTGTGAACCACGGCGGCGCGCCGACGCCGAGCTCGGGGGCGTAGGCCGTGCCGAGGGTTCCGCATAGGTACAAGGTGCGCCGCTTGACGGTGCGGTACTCGCGCGCGGTGTGGTAGTAGTCGAAACCGACCAGATCGACGTGCCGCGCGAGCGTCGGCACGTGGATGGGCAGTCCGCCGTCGCCCAGCGCGACGTTGTGCACCCGGGGCACCCCGCGCACCCCGGCCCGGTCCAGGCGTGCGCACAGTCGGTCGAGCGAGGTGGCCACGAGGTGCTCGGCGAACGCCGCCCAGTCCAGGTGCTCGGCCAGCGCATCGGGGCCCGTGGCGTCGAACCGTGAGGGCGGAACCACGTCGTCCAGGCTCGCGTACCGACGACGGTGCGCGGCTCCGATCTGCTCGAGCGAGCCGTACCGTTCGAGAAGGAACTGCCGATACAGAGCCACCGCCTCCGGGTGGTAGTCCTGATCGTAGGCGCCGTTGCGGAAGTAGAACGCGGCCTCGTTGTCCACCTGCACGAGCACGACGTTGCCCGCGGGGTACAGCCGGGGTGCGAGCACCGTCGCGACGGCGTCGTACCAGGCGCCAGCCTCGCGCAGAAACGCGCTGCTCGCGTGCGAAGGGACCGGGAACATCCGCGGCGGCCACGGCAACAGCACGGGGTTCTGACGCGGCGAGCGAGCCTGACAGGCCGCGTCGTGCAGCACACGTTCGGGAAGCCCGAACCACGTCAGCTCCGCGTTGACGTGCGGTCCGGGTCGGACGAACGCGAGCAACCCCAGCTCGGCCGCCAGATCGAGGAATCGGCCGAGATCGCGTCGGCGGTCGAGCCGACCGAAGTCGAAGCGGCCGCGCTCGATCTCGTGGACGGACCAGGGCGCATACGTCTCGACGATCGGGAGCCCGAGCGAGGCGAGCCCCCGAAGCGCGTCGCTCCAACGATCGGGGTCCAGCCGCCAGTAGTGCAGCGCGCCCGAACGCAGCGGGACGCGCCGACTGCCCAGCCGCAGAACCGCTCCCTCGAGCCGTACCGTGCCGAGGGGGCCCGTCACGAGCGCGCAACGTAGGGGCTTGAGGGCGTCGCGGCAACCTCGGTCGACGTGACGGGACGCCACGCTGGCTCGAGCGGCCCCAAGCTGCCCACGGGCGGTTCACGAACGTGCGGGAGGTGCGGGCTCCCCCCCTCCGTCTCCGCTCTGGGCTCGAGCTCGGGCCGCGAGCCCCCTTCGCGGCCGCGGGGCCCGAACGCTCGGGCCGGTCGGCCCGCGGAGCCCCGTCAGTCGTCATGCCAGCGCGTTCGCGGTATCGTCCCGCCCCGGTGCATCGGGGCGTCGCGCGGCTGCTGCGGTGGATTGACGAGAACCGAGACGCACGCGGCCTGTCCTTGCGTCCCGCAGCAAGTGCCGCGGAGATCTCGGCCCTCGAGCACGCCCTCGGCGCGCCGCTGCCGGCGGATCTGCGACTGGTGCTCAGTCGTTTCAACGGTGGCCAGCTTCCGACGGGGACGCTGCTGTCCGCGGGGACGGGCCCCGGCACCATGCACGAGGCGCTGCGGCGTTTCGCCGAACGCGAGGGGCTCGATTTCCTCGATCCGGAGGTTCCGCTGCCGTTTTTGCGGACCGACGAGGAAAGCCTGCTCGTCTTCGACCGCAGCTCGGGGCCGGTGCCGGACACGTGGTCGATCGACGACTACTACGAGCCGACGCGCGAGCGGCGGCTGGTGCACCGCACGTTCGACGGGTGGTGTCGCGTGGCCGTCGATACCTGGAGCGTGCCTGACGACGGCGAGGGCTTCACGCTCGAGAAGTATCTGGCGCAAGGGCGGCGCCACGTCGAGATCGAGCCGGACGTCTGCACGGCCCACGCGACGCTCGCGCACGCGCTGCGCAGGTCCGGCGACCCCGAGGGCGCGCTCGAGTCCTATCTGCGCGCGGCGCGCTGTGTCCCGTCGCTGCCGCACTGCGAGTGGGAGGCGCTCAAGCTCGCCGCCTTGCTCCGACGCGACGCCGAGGCGCTCGAGGCGGCGCGCCGCGTCTGTGCGCGTGGCCCCGACAGTCGCTGGCAGGCGCGGGGGGTCAGTCCGGGCCGCGTGGCGGACGTCGTCGCCCGACTCGCGGCGCGCGCGCCGGACCTCGAACCGTGGCTGGCGCTGATGGACACGTTGTGCGAAGAGGCTCCGGCCGGGCCCGAGCGCGATCACGCCTTCGCCGTACGACGCGCACTGTGCACCTCGTCCGCGTTGCCGCCTCCGTGGGCCCGCGACGCGATGCCCGTCGTCGCGCCGCGCCCGGATCTCGGTGCATGGTGGTCCGAGGCGGCCGACGCCTACCGCGAGGGGAGGTTGCGCGACGAGGACCTCTTGCTCGATGCCTCGCTCGAGCCGCTCGGGCAATACCGGCCGCTATCGGACCTGCTGCGGATCCGCAGGGAATTCTGAGCGCGCGCCAAACCCGCGCACGGGCGCGAGCTCGGTGGGCTTGCGCCCCCCGTCGAGGGCAATCCCGTCTCGTCCTTCGAAGAGCGTGGGGATATCGAGCGCGCCCCTTGCGCGTCTCGGGGACGCGCTGCTAGGCAGGCACGCCGTGGGAGGGCCGATGCGCGAGTCCCTGGCGATCGTCGTCTCGTTTTCGATGGCCGTGATGCTGGCGCAGGACGCGAGCGCGCAGCGTCGGGCGGCGGGAGGAGGGCGAAGGGCCGAGCCGGCCTCGCCGGTCGCCGAAGCGGCTGCGCTGCTCGCATCGGCCAACCCGGACGAATTGCGGTTGGCCTTCGAAACGCTCGGGGCCAGCGGCTCGGCGGCCGCGGTCGCGCCGATCGCGGACCGGATCCGGCAGGGATTGCCCGCACCGCTGCTCGAGGCGGCGCTCGATGCGCTGCTCGCCCTGCGTCGCCCGGAGGCCGGCCCCGTGCTCTTCGAGCTCGTCTCTCACCGGCGTCCGGCCGTGCGTCTGCGGGCCGTCGGCGCCATCGTCGCGCTCCGGCCGCCCGGCGCGGACCGGGCCCTGGTCGCGGCCCTCGCCGATTCCGATGCGCGTGTGCGCTCCGCGGCGGCGACGGGGCTAGGGCAATTGGGCGCACGCGACTCGGTCGAGACGCTGTTCGTGGCCCTCGAGCGCGGCGTCTACGAGGCTGCGACATCCATCGGCCAGTTGGGCGGCTCGGAGCACGTGCGACGACTGCTCGGCTTGGTGGGCCGCGTGCCGTTCGACGTCCTCACGCCCGCCTTGCAGGAAGTGATCGCGCGTCGAGACGTCGACGAGCGCACCAAGCTCGACGTGATCGCGCGCATCGGGGAGCTCGCGACGCCGGAGGCGAGGACGTTCCTTCGCGAGGTCGTGGCGTCGCTCCCTGCGGGGCCGGGAGGCCGCAACGCCATTCGGCGCGCGGCCGAGGAGGCCGCGGCGCGCATCGTCGAGTGAATAGGCGAAGGGAGCTGGGCATGCGTGCAAAGCGTTCTTCGGTGGTGCGTGCGTCGGAAAGCCGTGGGCGCCTCGGTCCGCGGGTCGCGCGCCGCGGGCCGGCGGCCTGCACGATGATGACCGCCGCACTGATGGCCGCGGCGTGCGGGGGTGGTACGAGCGCGGGGCGCGGCGTATTGGCCCCGACGTTCCCGGACAACCGGCGGCCGGACATCGAGGCCGTCGTCGAGCGGGTCCGCGCGAGCGCACCGCGCGCTGCACGCTCCGTTCTCGTCGGCGTGACGGCGGAGCCGCCGGGCATCGTCGTCTACGACCTGGGGACGCGACGCGTGTCGTGGTCGCGTCCCGGGGCCGTGGCGTCGTTGCCATGGGTGGCGGGCTCGCTCGTCGTCGTTCAGGAGCGTGGTGGCGTGCTCGGCCTCGACCTTGCGTCGGGGGCGGAGCGATTCCGAATCGACGACGGCGGCCTGGGGCTCGTCGGCGCGGATGGCGAGGGCGCGTGGGCGGCGCTCGTGCTCTCGACGGGCGGCGGCGTGCAGGCACGGAGTCGTCTCGTGGTGCTGCGCGATGGCGAGCCAGATTCCGACGTGGAGATCGAGCACGCGGTCGGTGCGCCGGCCGTGCGCGGGGAGCTCGTCGTCCTGCCCTGGGGCGCTCAGAACGCGAGCGTGCTCGAGGTCGAGTCGCTGCGCGAGCTGGCGCGGGTGCGGCTCGAGGACGACATGCTCGGCACGGCGCTCGTCGCAGGTGGGGACGTGTTGCTCGCGCACCGCGCTGTCTATCTCGTCTCGCCGCAGCTCGCGAGCGGCAGCCGTCGCGCCGGCGCGGTCGCGCTCACGCTCGACGTGGGCGCGCTGCCGGGTGAGCCGCCGTTGCTCGCGGATACCTATCGCCCCGCGGCTCCGCCGCACGGTGCGGCGCACCGCGTGCGGCTCGCGTGGTACGCACACCGCGACGGGGGCAGCTTCGCTTTTTCGGACAGTACCGTCTATCACCTTTTCTATCGCGTCGTCACGGCGCTCGATCCCGCAGGCGGCGCGATCCGGTGGATGACCCCGCTCGATCGCGACGTGGTCGGCGCCGCCGCGGTTGCCGGCGGGCTCGTCGTCGTCGACGAGCGCGGCCGGCTCACGGCCCTGCGCGCGACCGATGGCGCCGCGGCCAGCGCCGGGGAGGTCGGCAAAGCGCTGATCGCCGCGCGGATCGTGCTCGACGCGATGCCGCCGGGCGTCGTTCACGAGGCGCGAAGCACCTCGTTGCCCGACCAGCTCCTCGAGGTCGCCTCCCATCCCGATGCGCGGCTCGTACCGGTCCGCTCGTACGCGGTCGCGGCGCTGGCGTCGCGCGGCGAGCCCGAAGTGACCGGCCACTTGATCGCGCTGTGCGAGGACGCGCGCGCGGCCGCGCCCGTGCGCGCTTCGGCGTGCGAGGCCCTCACGCGTCGGAACGCCGGCCCTTCTGAGGTGCTCGCGGCGCTCGAGCGCAGGGCGTCCTTCCTCGAGGGGACCCGGACGCCGCCGCTCGCCGCGCTCGCTGGCGCTGCCGTGGCGATGGGGGAACGTCGCGCGGTGCCGCTGCTGCTCGCGCATCTGCGGCACCCCGACACGCCCGCCGAGGCCGTCGCGGCGATCGCGCGCGCCGTCTCGACGCTCGGGGATCGCGACGCCGTCGCGCCGCTCGGGGACTTCCTGCGTCTCTATCACGCCGACGACGACGACCCCGCCCTCGCGCGAGCCCTCGTCGCGATCGTCGAGGCGCTCGAGCGGCTCGCGGGGCCGGCCGCCCGCGAATGGCTCGAGCCGGTGGCGAGCGACGCGCTGGGCGTCGCCGCCGTGCGGCAGGCCGCGGTGGAGGCGCTCGCACGGCTGCAGCAGCCGGCGAGCGAATCGGGATCGGGCGATTCGAGTGGCGGGGCCGATGCGGCCGGCAGGACCGAGCCGGCGGGTGGCCCGCAGCCGTCCGAGGCCGGCGCGTCGGATCGACCGGAGGTGCTGCAGGCCGAGCACATCGCTGCGGCCCTGGGGCCGGTGCGCGACGGGTTGCGAGCATGCTTGCGCTCCGCAGCGGGCCGGCCGGCTTCGGCACGACTGGTCATCTCGGTGGAAGCGGATGGATCGGTACGCGAGGTAACCGCCCTTCCGCAAAGCGTGGTCGAGTGCATGAGGCCGCTCGTGCAGTCGGTTCGGTTTCCGAGGACACGGCGAGGCGACCGACAGCAGGTGACGTACACCGTTCGTTGAACGGAGCTCGAGCTCGGCCTCGGACTCAGTTTCGGTCTCGGTCCCGGTCTCGGTCTCGGCCTCGGGCTCGGACTCGGACTCCGTTTCGGACGCGGACTCGGCCTCGGTCTCGATTCTCGGTCTCCGTCTCGGACCGGCCTCGCCTTCGTCCTTGGACCCGCCTCCCGGGTTGCGAACCAGCGCCCGCGTGGGCCTCCCGATGCGGCCATCCCGCGACGTGGTGCGAGGCGTGAGCCTGGTCCGAGGATCGTTGCAGCAAGGGCGTGCGCGTGTATCGTACAAGGCGTGCGTTCGCGCGGGCTTCGTCGCGCCGCAGGCAGCACGCGAATGTCGTTCCGGGCTGCGATCGGGCTGCTGGGCACGTCGTTGCTCGTGACGTCCGCGGCCAGCGTGGCAGGCGCGCAGGCTCCCTCGAGCGAGCAGCTACGCTTGTGGTTGTCCGGCTTCGAGCGTATGCCCGATGCCTCCGCGTGGCGTGCGATGGGCCCCGAAACGGTGCACGTGTTGCGACGCGCGTACGAAGATCCCGCGGAAGCGCCCTGGGTGCGCCTTCGCGCCGTCGCCGCTGCCGGTTACTTCCGCACCGAGGATTCGCGTGCCTTCTTGAGGGCCGTGGCGCGCGATCCGGCGCAGCCGGAGCTCGTCGTCCGCGAAGCGCTGCTGGCGCTCGCCCGTGCGTTCGGCGCGGCGGCGGTCGCCGACATCGGCCCGTTCCTCGAGCATCCTTCGACGCTCGTGCGCGAGGCTGTGGCCATCGCGCTCGGTCGCATCGGCGACGAGAGAGCCCGTGGAGCGGCGCGCCGGCGCATCGGGGCGGAGCCGGATCCGACCGTGCGCGAGGCTCTCGAACGAGTC
The DNA here is from genome assembly GCA_025054695.1 of Myxococcota bacterium. Classification (GTDB taxonomy): domain Bacteria; phylum Myxococcota_A; class Polyangia; order Polyangiales; family JANWZI01; genus JANWZI01. The sequence goes on from JANWZI010000112.1 coordinate 9,491, forward strand.
GCGCGGTCCCCGGCGCGCCGACGCTGATGGACGACCCGCGCGTACGAGCCCCGTGGACCGATCGCCCCCCGCGCTGGTGGACGCTGGCCGCCGTCGGTGCCGGGGCCATGATGACCGGCATGCTGCTCGCGCGCGCCACGATGCAGCCTGCCGGCTCCGATGCGTCGCTCGATGCGATCGATGCGGTGCCAGTGGCGGCTCCCGATGGCGCGCCGAGGACCGACGATTCGCCGATGCCTTTGGCGAGCAACGTACCCGGTGACGATGCGCCGTCGGCGGGGATGGGTCGAGCCGGTGATGAGCGCGAGGCGTCGACCGAGCAGACGGCCCGTGGGCCTTCGATCCCGAGAAGTTCGCAAGCCGTGCCCGTCCAGGCGGATCGGGCGCCGTTCGTCGTGCGCCCGGGCCGCGTCGCGTACCTGCGTTGCACGGAACCGTGCCCCCGGGACACCGCCTTCGAACGCGCGTTGCTCGACGCGGTGGGCGGCCTCGCGTCGTGTGCGACCGTGCGCGCGCACGCCGGCTCGGGCGACCTGCGCGTCGTCGTCGAACATGGCGTCGCGCGCGACCTGTATTTCGGCCCCGGCACCGATTTGCCGCGTGAGCCGCTCCTCGGCTGCCTGCGGCCCGTCGTCATCGGCCGCGCGGTGCAGCCCCGGGTTCAGGGCGTCGTTTCGGTGCGATTCTCGCTTGAGACGACCGCGTCGTCCGCGAACAGTTCGCCCGTCCGAGGCTCGGGCCTCGGCACGTGACAGCGGCGGCAGCGCGGCTCGTAGGACTCGGCCGCGCCGATCGCGATGCGATCGGTCGAGACGACCAGGCGCTGGCTGCGACCGGCCGGTGCGCCGCAGCGTGCGCAGATGGCGAGCGTCTTGGTCACCGACTCGGCCACGGCCAGCAGCGCGGGCATCGGTTCGAAGGGCCGGCCGAGGTAATCCTGATCGAGCCCGGCCACGATCACCCGGATGCCGACCGCCGCCAGTCGCTCGCACACCTCCACGAGGCCCGCGTCGAAGAACTGCGCCTCGTCGATTCCGACGACGCGGGTCTCGAGGGCGACGCAACGGAGCAACTCGGCCGAATCGGCCACCGGCTCGGCGTCGATGGACTGCTCGGAGTGGCTGACCACGCGGCTGGCGTGGTAGCGGCCGTCGATCCGCGGCTTGAAGATCTGCACGCGCTGGCGGGCGATACGCGCGCGGCGGAGCCGACGAATGAGCTCCTCGGTCTTGCCGCTGAACATCGGACCGGCGATCACCTCGACCCACCCCGCGCCGACCGGCATCGGATGCACGGGCTCCGGATACGTCAGGCGGTTCGCGCACGCAATGCCGGCCCTGCGCGCGTCGTGCCGCCGCGCCGCGGCCGCGTGCTAGGCTGTGCGCGACGCCGGCACGGACCGCCGTGCGGGGTGGCCGGGACCGGCGGCAGGAGGCTACGACGATGGCGCGGCAGACGCGGCTGACCGTCCCGGCCATTCGGGCGGCCAAGGCGGCCGGCGAGCGACTCACGATGGTGACCGCCTACGACGCGACGTTCGCGCGGCTGTTCGACGAGGCGGGGGTCGAGATTCTCCTCGTGGGGGACTCGCTTGGGATGGTCGTGCAGGGCCGTGAGACGACGCTCGGGGTGCGCCTCGAAGATGTAATCTATCATACATCCGCGGTCGTCCGCGGCTCCGCGCGCGCACACGTCGTCGCCGACATGCCGTTCCTGAGCTACCAGGCGAGCGTCGAGGAGGCGGTGCGCTCGGCCGGGCGGTTGCTCGCCGAGGGTGGGGCGCAATCGGTCAAGCTCGAGGGCGGCCGACCGTTCGCGTCAACCATCGCGCGCCTGGTCGAGGTGGGCATCCCCGTGATGGGACACGTCGGGCTGATGCCGCAGCGCGTGCACGAGATGGGCGGCCATCGCGTTCAGGGTCGCACGGAGGCCGAGGCGCGGCGCATCCTCGACGACGCGCGCGCCGTCGCGGACGCCGGCGCGTACGCGATCGTGCTCGAAGCCATTCCGATGGACCTCGCCGCCGAGATCACCGCGGCCGTGCCCGTTCCGACGATCGGCATCGGTGCGGGTCCCGCCTGCGACGGGCAGGTGCTCGTCGGATACGACCTGCTCGGGCTGACGCCCGAGCTGCGTCCGCGCTTCGTGCGCCGTTACGCCGAGTGGTTCGAGGAAGGGGTGCGCGCGGCACGTCGTTTCCGCGATGAGGTGCGTGCGGGGCTCTTTCCCACTCCCGAGCTCGCCTTCGGCGCGACGCCGCCTCCCTCGGCGCCGGTGGCGGTCGAGGCCCCGGCGTTTGGACGTGACGAGCCGAGATGAGCGTCCTCGTCCGCGAACCTTTCGCGTTCGTCGATGCGCTGGAGCGGGCGCGGGCCCGCGGCGACCGCGTGGGTCTGGTGTTGACGATGGGTGCGCTGCACGAGGGGCACATCGCCCTCGTGCACGAGGCACGGGCGCGCGGCGCGGGGTACGTCGCGCTCAGCATTTTCGTCAATCCGCTCCAGTTCGGGCCCACGGAGGACTTCGCGC
>JANWZI010000113.1 GCA_025054695.1 Myxococcota bacterium
ACGGGCATGCTCGCGCTGCTCTTCGTCGTCTTCCACCTCGCGCACGTCTGGTGGCCCAAGCTCGCCGGATGGGGTGCCGCGCGTGCCTACGACACGTTGCGCGAGCGGCTGGCCGAGCCGGCGGTCGCGCTCCTGTACGTCGTGGGGCTGACGGCGACGTGCGCGCACGCGGCGCAGGGACTCGCCGTCGCGGCGCTTCGGACGGGCTGGCTGCGCGGATCGGGTGGGCGGATCGCCGCCTACGGGACGACGAGCGTGCTGGCCGCACTGGGCTGGATCGTCGCCATGCAGGCCGTCGCGCACCTGGCGACCGGCGCGACGCTCGGACCTGCGTTCCTCGCCGGCGCCGGCCTTGGAGCGCCACGGCCGTGATCGGTCGCATCGGAGCGCTCGCGCTCAACACGTTCCGCGAGGCCGTGCGCGACCGCGTCCTGGTCGCGCTGCTGGCCGTGGCCTGCGGCGTGTTGCTGTTCACGCTCGCCCTCGCCGAGCTGTCGTTGCACGAGCAGCGGCGCGTGGTGCACGACGTGGGCCTGGCTTCCATCTCCCTATTCGCGGTCGTGGCGGCGGTCTTCCTCGGCTCCTCGATGCTCGACAAGGAGATCGAACGCCGCACGCTCTACGTGATCCTGCCCAAGCCCGTGGGCAGAGCCGAGCTGTTGCTCGGCAAGTTCGCCGGGATCGCGCTGACGGGTTGGGTCTTCGTCGGACTGATGGGCGGCGTCCAGCTCTGGGTGATGGCGCTGCAAGCCGGGGTGGCGCCCCTCGCCGTGCTCGCGGCCGTGCTCGGATGCGGCGCACTGCTGGGCCTCGGCCTGTGGCGCATACGCGATCGCACGGCGCTGATCGTGCCGTGGACGGTCGTCGTCGTCCTCGTCGCGACCCTGAGCGCCGAGGCGGGCGGTGTCCCGCTGACTCCCGTACTCGGCGCCCTCGCGCTCACCGCGGCGGAGCTGTGCGTGCTGACGGCGGTGGCTTTGTTCTTCTCGTCGTTCTCGACGCCTTTCTTGACCGGTGTGCTCACCGTCGGGGTCTGGATTCTGGGCCGGTCCGCCGGCCAGATGGCCACGCTCAAGACGCGCGTGTTGCCCGAAGGCGTGCAGGCGGCCCTGCGCGCGCTCGCGCACGTCGTACCCAACTTCCAGCTCTACGTGCCCGGCCGACGCGCCCTCGAAGTCGATTTCGCCACCGCAGGCGGCGCCTGGACGTACGTGGCGATGGCGTGGGCGTACGGGCTCGCCTACGCGGCGGCCCTGCTCGTCTTCGCCGCGTTCGTCTTCCGACGGCGGGACCTGCCGTGAGCCCCGGACGCTGGGTCCGCATCGGCGGTCGCGTCCTGCTCGTCGCGGCTGCGATCTACACCCTGCTCGCGGTGCGGGCGTGGGTCGCCGGGCGTCAGGAGCTCGCCGACGGGCGCCAGGCGGAGCGTCGTGGCGACCTCGACGCCGCGGTGGCCCACTACCGGCGCGCCGTGCGGTGGTACCTGCCAGCCGCCCCGCACGTCGTCGAGGGCATCGAAGCCCTCGCGCGGCTGGCCAGGCAGGCGGAACGAGCGAACGACACCGAGCGCGCGCTGCTCGCATGGCGTTCGCTCCGAGGGGCGATCCTGTCGACCCGGAGTCTGTACACGCCGCACGAGGCGTGGGTGGACCTCGCCGACGAGCGCATCGCGGCGCTCATGGCGAGTCAGCCGCCCCCGCCGATCGATGCCGGTCGCAGCGCCGACGAGCGGCACACCGAGTACCTCGCGCAGCTTCGCGCCGCGCGTGAGCGCCCCACGCCGGGATGGGCCCTGCTCGCGGTGGGCGGGTTCGCGCTGTTCGTCGGCGCCGTCGCCACGCTGCTTGTCCGCGGCCTCGACGCCGAGGACCGGTTCGTGCGGCCCGTCGCTGCCCGGTGCGCGCTCGCCGCGCTTGCCGGTCTGTTCGCGTTCCTGCTCGGGTTGTGGCTCGCGTGACGGCGCCGAGCGATCGACTCGACGGCGACGAGGGGCCGATCACGAGCCAGAGGCCGGGGCCGGGATCGAGGCCGAATCCGAGACCGAAACCGAGTCCGAGTCCGAGTCCGAGACAGAGTCCGAGACCGAGTCGACCCCCGAACCCGAATCCGAGCAGAAGGCGCGATCAACCATCCTGGCCGGCGCTGTCAGAGTCCGACACCGAGACCGAATCCGAACCGACATCGCGATGGAGACGCCCCATCGTCGCGATCGGCCAACCGGTCACCGTGCCGTCGCGCCAGGTCCGAGCGCGTCCGCGACGAGCGCCGCATCGCGCGTGAGCGAATCGACGAGCGCCTCGACGCGTACGTCGAGATCCGCGATGCGTGCGCGCAACGTGCCGATCTCCAGCTCGCGCTCGGCGGTCAGGATCGCGAGTCGTCCCTTGAGCTGATCGATTTGGAAGCGCAGATCCTCGTGCTGACGTTCGAGGGCCTCGAGCTCCCGCGCAGCCTGGACCCGCCGTTCCTCAAGCAGCAGCCACTCGGTCGCGAGCGGTGCGCAATCGCGCACGGCTTCCGCAAGCTCCCGCGTCAGCTCGAGCACCGCGCCCGTCGAAGCGGTCGGTGTCACTGCACTCCGGGGTCGAATCCGCTCGAGGATGCTCGCGGCTCGCGCGTCCTGCGCCTCGCGCAATTCGGCCACACGACGTGCCGCGGCCTCGCGCGCATCGGCCAGGCGCGACTCATCCCGGCCCAGCTCGTCGAGCGCGTGTCCGATCCGCAAGCGTGCGCCGCGCAGCTCCTCCTCGCGCGTCCGCACCGCCTCACGCAGCGACTCGAGCTCGCGCTGAAGCGACGTGAGCATGTCGAGCGAGGCTCCCATCCGCGCAATCCCCGATTCGAGCTCGCGACGCCGCGCGGAGGAGCCCGTGAACGTTCCGAGCGTCGTGCGCAGGGCGTCGACGCGGCTGCGCCAGATCTCGCTCGTCCGCGCTCTCGAAGGCGTTTCGGGCAGCTGGGTGCGCTCGATCCGCACACGGGTCACGAGGGGAATCGCCTGCGTCTTCGTGGAGAGGGGCGGTCGTAGAGTCGATTCGAGCTGCGCGGCGCCCAGCAGCGCGCGAAGCTCCGTCGCCACCTGGTGCGCGTCGCGATATCGCTCCCGCGCGTCCTTGGCGAGCAGACGGCCGACGAGCCCGTCGTAGCCCGTTCCGAGCGAGGCGCGCCGCGAGGACGGAAGCGGGACCGGATCCTTGAGATGACGGACGACGACGGAGGGACCCGAGCCCGGATAGGGCCGCTCTCCGGTCAGCATCTCGAACAGCACGCAACCGAGCGCGTACAGGTCCGTGGCGGGTGAGAGCGGCGCGCCGCGTGCCTGCTCCGGCGCCATGTACTCGGGCGTGCCGTGCACGACGCCGGTCTGCGTCAGCCGGCGCTCGCCTTTGACCTGCGCGAGACCGAAGTCGAGCAGCTTCGACGTCGTGCGGCCGTCGACGCGCGCGAGGAAGACGTTGTCGGGCTTGACGTCGCGGTGCAGCACGTCGAGCTCGTGCGCGCGCGCCAGGGCGGCGCAGACGTCGAGCGCGATGCGCAGGGCGCGCGGCGGCTCGAGCGGGCCGCGCGCGATCGCGGCGGTCAACGTCTCGCCGTCGAGCAGCTCCATGACCATGTACGCGAGACCCTCCTGCGTCGCGCCGGCGTCGTGGACGGCGACGATGTTCTCGTGGTCGAGGCGGGCCGCCGTACGCGCCTCGCGCACGAAACGCTCCCGGTACGACGGATCCTTCGCGAGCCCATCGTGCAGCAACTTGACGGCGACGTCCCGACCCGAGACTTCGTCCCGCGCGCGATAGACGGCGCCCATCCCGCCCGTCCCGATGCGTTCGAGCAATGCGTACCGACCCGCCAGGCGCAGCGCGAGCATCGGGTCCGGCAGCTCCCGCAGCTCGGCCCCGTCCAGGGGACACCGCGGAGGCGGCGACCCCCGGAACCGCGAGCCGCACTGGACGCACGCCCGCACGTCCATCCCTCGACGCGAGGATACCCTCGAGACGAGCCGACCGGCGAATCGCTCCGATGTCGCCGGCCACGTTCGCAAGGCGCCTGCGCGTGCTATCGCCCCCTCATGGACGGACGCGAGCCGAATGCGGGCCGGCGCATGGTGACGCGGTTGCCGCCGGGAGCGCGGCTTCGCGCCGCGCTCGGCGCCGCGATGCTCGATCATGGGCTCCGCCAGGCCCTCGTCGAGGGGCACGGCGTGCTCGAATCCATCGAGCTCGAGGGCGGGCGACGTCTCGCCGGCGCCTACGACGTGCCGCTGCTGCGAGGAAGCGTGCACACGGGGTCGAACGGGACGGAGGCCGTGCTGCACGTGCTGCTCGTCCGTTCACGGCACGACGGCGATCCGCAACCGTTGCTCGGGGGCCGCCTCGTCGACGCGATCGGCGTCGCATTCGACCTCGTGCTCGAGGAGCTTCGGATTGCGGAGTCGACCGCGGACGCGAGCGCCCGCCCCCGCGGCGCTACGGAGCCCGATCGATCGAGCGCCGTGCCGACGAGCCGACCGATTTCCGACGCCTGGGCGGGCGCCGTCGCGGCGAGTGCCGCGGCCCAGGAACCGAGCACGAAGGGACCTCGACGCGGCGACTGGGTCGAGCACCATCGATTCGGACTGTGTCGCGTCGAGCGCGAGGAACGGCCCGGCGCGCTTCGCATCCGACTTCCGGACGGGAGCTTCAAGTCCATCACGCTCGACGTGCTCGAAGTCCTTCCGGCGCGCGTCGACGGACGCCGGCGAATCATCCCACTGCGCCCGCGAACGCGCGCAGACGGGTAAAACAGGTCGAGCGATGGGGTTCCGACGAATCCGGCGGGAACTCGCACGCGGCGACGAGCCGAAGCATCTTTGGGGCTTGTCGCGCTACGGCTGCCGACGAATACTTGCCCGCCGGAGGTGTTTGGCATGAGTCGGTCGCTTCTCGCTTGGTGGTTGCTCGTGCTCGGGTACGGCTGCGGCGGCGACGAGGTCACCCCGCCCGCCCGCGACGCGGGTCTGGACGCACGCGTCGATGGCGGCGGTGGCGCCGATGGATCGAGCGTCGACGGAGGCGCGTCGGAAGATGGCTCGCCGAGGACCGACGGAGGCGCGGTCGCCGACGGCGGCGCGACGACCGAGGGAGGCTCGGGCGGCGATACGGACGCCGGCGACGCGAGGGACGCGGGGGGCGAGACCGACGCGGGAACCCATCGAGACGCCGCGATGGAAGCCGACGCCGGCGGCGGGCGTGACGCAGGGGCTGGCGTTGACGCCGGCGGCGGGCGTGACGCAGGGGCTGGCGTTGACGCCGGCGGCGGGCGTGACGCAGGGGCTGGCGCGGACGGTGGTACGGGGGGACCCTGTAGGTCGAATGCCGACTGTCCTGCTCGCGGCTGGTACTGCGCGGGCATGGGATGCACCGAGCCCGGCCGTTGCGCGATGCGGCCCGAAATCTGCATCGAGATCTACCGACCCGTGTGCGGTTGCGACGGGCGAACCTACCCCAACGACTGCTACGCCGCCGCGGCCGGGATGCGCATCGCGCACGCGGGCCCGTGTGAGGATCGAGGCGATTGTGGTGCGGCGCCCCGAGGGTGCTGCGGAAGCGACGGCGACTGTGCCCGCGGGGAGCGATGCGTGGGCGAGATGTGCGGAGGCGACGTGGACGTCTTCGGCGTCTGCAAGGAGCCGCCCGCCCGCGGCCAGTGTTGGGAAGACGCCGACTGCCCGCGCGGGACACGTTGCATCGGCGCGAGCGTCTGCCCCTGCGGCGCGGCGTGCTTGGTCCCCGATGCGGAAGGCCGGTGCGAACCCATCGGAATTGCCCCGTAGCCATCCGCAGACGCTCTGCGCGGCGGACGTGGCGTGCTTGACGCGGCAGTCGACAACCCCCCTACGGTCGCCCCTGCTACATTGAAGGCGTCGTGTCGCTGCGCATCGAGCAGGACCACGCGCGCTTCCGCCAAATCGTCCGCGGCAAAATCCGGCAGAACCTGCGCAAGTTCATCTCGCAGGGCGAGCTGATCGCGCGCCACAACGGCAAGACGGTCTCCGTCCCGATCCCGCAGATCGACACACCGCGCCTTCGGCACGACGATAGGCAACTGGGCGGCGTCGGTCAGGGAGACGGCAACGAAGGCGACCCCATCGCCGCGAGCGACGGCAAGGGCGGCGGCAAGGGGGCCGCCGGTCAGGAGGCGGGTGAGCACGCGCTCGAGGTCGAGGTGAGCCTCGAGGAGCTGGCCGACATTCTCGGCGAAGAGCTCGAGCTGCCCCGCATCGAGAACCGCGGCAAGAGCCGGATCGTCGACCGCAAGGACCGGTACGTCGGCATCCGGTCCGTCGGCCCCGATTCGCTGCGACACTTCAAGCGCACGTTCCGCAATGCGCTGCGGCGCCAGCTCTCGATGGGCATCTACGACCCGCGCCGACCGGTGATCGTGCCGACGCGCCACGACATGCGCTACCGCTCCTGGAAAACGCAAGCCGAGCCCGTCGCCAACGCGGTCATCATCTACATGATGGACGTGTCGGGCTCGATGGGCGAGGAGCAGAAGGAAATCGTCCGCATCGAGACGTTCTGGATCGACACGTGGTTGCGTCGCCACTATCGGGGGCTGGAGACGCGGTTCATCATTCACGACGCGTCGGCCCGCGAGGTCGACCGCGACACGTTCTTCCGCACGCGCGAGTCGGGCGGCACGATGATCTCGAGCGCCTACAAGCTCTGCGTGCAGATGATCGAGCGCGACCACCCGCCGGCCGAATGGAACGTCTACCCGTTCCACTTCAGCGACGGCGACAACTGGAGCGTCGACGACACCCTACAGTGCATCGAGCTGCTCCGCACGAAGCTGCTGCCGGCGGCCAACGTCTTCTGCTACGGACAAGTCGAGAGCCCCTACGGCTCGGGCCAGTTCATCAAGGATTTGCGCGAGCACCTGCGCGGCGACGATCGCATCATCCTCAGCGAGATTCGCGACCGCGACGCCATCGTCGGCTCGATTCGCGACTTCCTGGGCAAGGGGCGATGACCTTGGTTTCGACCGCCCGTCCGGTGCTGCCCGCGTACCTGCGCGACGAGGCCGCGCGTATCGAGGAGATTGCACGCGGCTACGGGCTCGACTTCTTCCCGACGCTCTTCGAGGTCGTCTCCTTCGAGCAGATGAACGAGATCGCGAGCTTCGGGGGCTTTCCCACACGCTATCCGCACTGGCGCTTCGGGATGGAGTACGAGCGAATGAGCAAGAGCGCCGAGTGGGGACTGAGCCGCATCTACGAGATGGTCGTCAACAACAACCCCGCCGTCGCCTACCTCCTCGAGGGCAACTCGCTCGTCGACCAGAAGCTCGTGATGGCGCACGTCTACGCCCACGTGGACTTCTTCCGCCACAACTTCGCCTTCGCCGCGACCGATCAGGGTCGCGACCCGCGCACCGGCGAGCCCGTTCGCAAGTGGATCGACACGATGGCCAACCACGGCGCCGTCGTGCGCCGCTGGGCGGCCCGCATCGGCTACGAGCGCGTCGAGACGTTCCTCGACGACTGCCTCTCGCTCGAAAACCTCGTCGACCCCGGCCGCCCGTTTCGTCCTGCCCCCGCGCCGCGGCGCAGCGCGCTCGAGGAAGTCACGTGGCTCGACGAAGAGCAAGCGGGGCCCAGCGACGACCTGGGCCTGCTCCGCGTCGAGCGGGACTACATGGCACCGTTCATCAACCCCGAAGACTTCGTGCGCCGTCAGCGCGAGCGCCGCGAACGCGAGAAGGAACGCGAGCGGCGCGTTCCCGAGGAACCGGAACGCGACGTGATGGGCTTCCTGCTGGAGCACGCCCCGCTCGAGCGCTGGGAACGCGACCTGCTTTCCGTCGTGCGGACCGAGGCCTATTACTTCTGGCCGCAGATGCAGACCAAGATCATGAACGAAGGGTGGGCGACGTACTGGCATTCCCGGATCATGACCGAGAAGGTCTGCGACGCCTCCGACATTGTCGAGTACGCCGACCGGACCTCGTCGGTGCTGGCGACGTCGGGCGGACGTCTCAATCCGTACAAGCTCGGCGTCGAGCTGTTCCGGCACATCGAGGAGCGCTGGGACCGTGGTCAGTTCGGCAAGGAATGGGAAGAGTGCGACGATCTGGAGGCGCGACGCGACTGGGACCGCCGGACCGGCCTCGGGCGCAAGAAGATCTTCGAAGTGCGCGCGCTCTACACGGACGTCACGTTCATCGACGAGTTCCTCACGCCGGAGTTCGTCGCCGAGCAGAAGCTGTACGCGTTCGGTTACAATCCCCGCAACGACCGCTGGGAGATCGAGACGCGCAAGTTCGACGAGGTCAAACGCCGCCTGCTCGCGCAGTTGACCAACGCCGGCCAGCCCGTCGTCCGCGTCCACGACGCCAACTTGCACAACCGCGGCGAGCTGCTGCTCGTGCACGAGCACCACGGCGTCGATCTGCGGCTCGACTGGGCGCGCGAGGTGCTGCGCGCCCTCGTCCGCATCTGGCGAAGGCCGGTGGAGCTGCACACCGTCGTCGAGGGCCGCCCGACGATGCTGCGCTTCGACGGCTCCGAGCACACGCAGCGCGCGCTGCGCTGACGACGACGCGGATCGTCGGCCGCCGTGCATTGCCCGCCCGCTCGGTCGGCCCCACGCTCATCCCGCCGTGCATCCGCTACGCGCAATCGACCCCCTCGTCGTGGAGGGCCCGCTCGAGCTGCGGTTCGAGGACGTCACGCAGCAGGGGCGACTGACGCCGACGGCACTTCCCCACGCGCTCTCGATCGCCTGGCGAACCGCGATCGTCCACCATCCCCTCCACGGCGAGCTGCTCGCATCGGGCATCCTGCCCGTGCTGAGCCGACTCGTCTGCGAGCCGGCCGGCGGCGACGGCCTGGTCACCGTCCGCGACCGCGTCGGGGCTCGCGTGCGCTGCCATCTGGCCCACGTGCCCGCGGCTTCGCCGGCGGACCTGCGCATCGTGTTCGTGATGGAGGGTCACTGCTTCCGGGAGGCACCGGGCGGGATCGCCCAAGCCACCCTGCTCGGTCGTGTCTGGGCCGAGCACGTGCTGAGCCGACCCATGGCGCCGCACGGGCAACGGCGCGTGTACGCGCTACCCGACGGCAGCATTCCCGCCGCCGTCCACGCGTGGGTCGACGGAGACTCGATCGACGCGTTGCCGCCGGACGCCGAGGCGCTCGAACCGGAGGCCCAGGACGACGCGTGCGTGACGGTTTTCGGCATGGATCACACCGATGGCAACCACCACGTCAACTCACTCGTCTACGTCCGCCTGTTGATGGACGCCGCACTGCGACGACTCGATGCGCTGGGCGCACTGCCCTCTGCCCTGCGCGTGCGCCACGTCGATCTGCGATTCGTGCGACCGAGCTTCGCGACGGACCGGGTGCGCTGGCGTCTGCAGGCGTTCCGCGCGCCGCAAGCGGGCACCGCGAGCGGGCACGTCGGCGTCCGTGCCGCTCTGTACGCCCATGGGGATCCGCGCCCGCGCGTGCGGGCCCGCGTGGAGTTCGATTGACGCGAGTGGCATGAAGACGAAGTCGCTCGGGGCCGAGACCGAGGTCGAGTGGGCGTCGGAAGCCGAGACGGAACACAAGTCCGAGTCGGAGTCGGAGTCGGAGTCGGAGTCCGAGACCGAGTCCGAACGCGAGACAGAGACCGAGTCCGAAGCCGAGTCCGAGTCGGAGACAGAGACCGTCCCCTAGCCCGAGTCCGAGGCCGAGCCCAAGGCCGAGTACGAGCCCGAGGCCGAGCCCGCCCCCCGACCCAACGCGACCTCGACCAGACAAAGTCCGTGCGGCGGCGCCGTGGGGCCCGCCGACGCGCGACTCGCTCCGGGCCGCAGCAGCGTTCCGACGTACTCCGGTGCGCGGTGCCCGCGACCGACCTCGACGAGCGTGCCCACGAGGATCCGCACCATGTGCTGCAGAAAGGCCGTGCCGACGACGTCGATCGAGACCAGGTCCGCCTCGTCGTGCGCGCGCTCCGCGACGCGGACCTCGAACAGCGTGCGCGTCCGGTCGGCGCGCCGGTCGCCGGAAGCCGCAAATGCCGAGAAATCGTGGGTCCCGACGAGGAGAGCCGCCGCACGACGCATCGCCTCCACGTCGAGCCACGGCCCGCCCCGACGCGCGTCCGGATGGGCGAAGCGCAGCCCAAGGTGCCACGCGCGCGTGCGCCACAGCGGGTCGCGCGCGGGCCCCAGTTGCAACAGGTACCGGTAGCGCTTGTGGCGCGCGTCGAGACGAGGATTGTATCCTGGATCACATTCCTCGACGGCCCGCACCGCGACGTCCGCGTCCAGCACCGCGCCGAAGGCACGCACCCAGCGGTCCAGAGGCATCCGCCGGGCGGTGTCGAACGCGACGCGCTGTCCGGTCGCGTGCACACCCGCGTCGGTGCGACTGGCGCCGCGAAGCTCGACGCGCTCACCGGTCAGCGTCGCGATCGCCGACTGCAGCACGCCCTGCACCGTGCGACGGCCCGGCTGCGCGGCAAAACCCGAGAAAGCCGTCCCGTCATAGGCGACCGTCAGCAACAACCCCGCGTGGCCCGCGGCCTCTCCCATCCGCGCGGTCGGACTCAGAACGTTGCGCCCAGCCCGGCCGACCACGCCAGGCCGCCGTCCGGACCGAGCGGCAGGCCGCCGCCCGCCGACGAGCCGAACAGCTCGAAGAAGAGGAACGTGTGGTTGATGCCCCACTCCTCGTCGAGCGCACGCGCTGCCGCGCGATCGAAGAAGTCCAGGTCGAGCCCGATCTGCACCGCCCAACGCAATCCCGTGCTCCAGCCCGACGCCTCGTCGCGCTCGCCGACCGACGACGACCAGTAGATGGCGTCGAGGCCGATCTTGCCGACAAGCAGCAGCGGAATGCCCACCTCGCGTGCGAGCCCGTCGACGCGCAGCACGCCGAGCACGGGGAACGCGAGCAGGTAGAGCGTGGCCCGTTCGCTGACGCGATTGGACGAGCCGGACTCGAAACCCCGACCGGTGTACAGGGTCCAGCCCGCGCCCAAGCCCACGCCGAGCAGGCCCACGTGCGGCAGGCGCAGCGGCAGCGCGTCCAGCTCGAGCGCGAGCAGCGGCCCGTCGTCGTCGCCGAACGTCTCCTGGAACGCGCCGGTTCCGACGTCCGGCTCGTACGTCCCGAGCCGCAGCTCGATCGCGAAGCGCTCCGGCGAACCGATGGAACGCCGCCCGTGGTCCTGATCGTCCCAGTAGCTCTGCGCGGCGGCTCCATCCGCGACGCTGACCGTCGCGACCAGTGCGACGAGGACGACGCCCGGCGTGCTTGCGCGCGAGCGCAGACGCGGCGCTCGCTCCGCGTGACGCATCGGCCGCCTCGCTCGGCGCCATGGCACGAGCACGAGCGCGGCGAGTCCGAGGGCGATCCATGCACCCTGCCCCGAGCCGCTCCCGGCGCCCGGAGCCGAGACGGCGCAGCTCTCGCAGCGCCCGCCCATCGCCACGTGCCGCGCACAGAAGCCGTCGGTCTGCACGCGCCGCAGGCAAGCAACGTTCGACAGCGCGCTCTCGTTGCCCGCGTCGTCGACGGCGGTGACGGCCACGGCGGCGCTGCCGCCCACGGGCAAACCGAGCGCCGCTCCTGACAACGACGCCGACGTCGTCGATCCCGACACCGTATGCGCCGGCCGGCCGGGGGGCCGCCCACCGGGCGTCAGCATGCTCCCCGGGCAGTCCCCGGGCGCGACGTAGATGCGGTATTCGTCCACCTCGCCCGCGGGCGCGTCCCAGTCGAGCGGAATCGCGCTGTCGCCACTGCCGCCCTCGAGGGCGGTC
>JANWZI010000114.1 GCA_025054695.1 Myxococcota bacterium
GGACTTCACCGACACGCGGTTGACGGTGACGTTCGGCGACGACGACGTGCTGTCGCCGACGGGCGAGCAGGTGCCCCTCTCTCCGCGGCCCGGCTTCGGCGATCGGCCCCAGTACAGCCTGTTCTTCGACAACCTGAACAGCCGGTTCTCGTCGCGCGAGACGCTCACGCACCTCGTCGTCTACCGGAAGATGGCGGGCTTCGACCCGCGCCTGACGACCGAGGCGGCCATCGTCGTCCGCCTCAACCTCGAGAACGTGGGCCTGTCGGACACGGGCACCTACCTACGGCTCGCCTACCGCCTGTGGCCCGAGTCGGAAGAGGACGGACTGTCCGCAGTGCTCTTCCCCTTCGACAGCGATCGGATGCGTCTGGGCTACCTCTACGCGCTCTCGTTCGGTGGCGCCGAGTTCGTGCCGCGCCGCACCCTGATGCGCGCGCCGGGGCTCAAGCTCCAACTGGACCGTGGCGCCGGCTACTACTTCGTTGGCTTCAAGGCGATTCCGGCGCGCGTCGCGCTCGACGTCGAGCTCGAAGGCGGCGGCGAGACCGAAATCGAGACCGTGCGGGTCTCCGAGACCCAGTATTCGGTGCTCGCGGGCGCGGGGTGGGACGTGGCCGGCGAGCGGCTGCGCGTCGAGTTCGGCGCGGGGTTCTTCCAGCAAGGCGTGCTCGATTTGACGGGGTATCCGCGCGTGCCCGTCTACAGCATGGGCGGGGCGGCCCGCATCGCGTGGCGCGACGGGATCGCGCTGCAGGAATCGATCGACTTCGCGCTGTACCGCAACGACCCCAATCACCCGTTCGTCGCGTTCCGCCCCGTCGCCTACGAGCCCGGACGCTTCGGCTGGCTGCTGAGCGCCGAGGCCAACTACATCGTGCAACATCTGGCGGACATCGACCGCAGCAACGCGACGACGCTCGAGGGCATGCTGGCGGCCGCGGGCCAGCTTCGGTTGCAGTACGGCTTCTGGCGCGGCGAGCTGACCGTGCTGCATCGTGATCTGGGTTACATTTTGAAGAACCGGCCGAGCTACTTTCCCTTCCTCTCGATTCCGGACGAGGCGATCGTCAATCCGGAGCTCTTCGTCGCCATGGCGACCGACTACCACTTCGCGCGGCCGCGCCTGACCGTGGGCCTCGGCGCCGGGGTGCAGCTCCCGGCGACCTTCACCACGCTGCTCGCGATCGGGGACGAGGAGGCGAGCGCCACCACGGTCGTGCGCTCGGAGGCCGCGAGCAACATCCTGCCGTTCGGCACGGAGGCGGTGCCCGTGGTCGGCGCGCGGCTGCACGCGCGCCTCGACCTGAGCGAAATGCTCTACACGCTCGCGTGGCTGCAATACGTCCACGACGGCAACCTCACCGGACTCGTGGTCGACGAGGTCGAGGGGACGCGGCGCTTTTTTCGCAATCCGCACGCGTTCGGGTTCGGGCTGAGCGCGGCCGCCCGGTTCTGAGCGGCGCGCACGCGATACGTACGGGCTGCATAGCGACGGCATCGGCGTTCGAGCACGAGTTCGAGTCCGAGCCTCCCGTCGGAGCCCCAGCCCCAGCCCCAGCCCCAGCCCGAGCCCGAGCCCGAGCCCGAGTCCGAGTCCGAGACCGAGGCCGAGTCCGAGGCCGAGTCCGAGACCGAGTCCGAGTCGGAGACCGAGCCTGAGTCCGAGTCCGTGTCCGAGTCCGAGACCGAGGCCGAGTCCGAGTCCAAGTCCGAGTCCGCATGCTTGGCCCGCGGCGCGGCGCGTTGCTATGAGTGGGCGCCGTGAGCGCGTGGGAAGCGGTCATCGGACTGGAGGTGCACGCGCAGTTGCTGACGCGCGCGAAGCTGTTTTGCGCGTGCTCGACGGCGTTCGGCGCGCCGCCGAACACGAACGTCTGTCCCGTCTGCCTCGGCTTGCCGGGCGCGTTGCCCGTGCCGAGCGAGGAAGCGGTCGAGATGGCCGTCGCCGTCGCGCTCGCGCTCGGTTGCCGCGTGCAGCCTCGCAGCCGCTGGGCGCGCAAGAACTACTTCTATCCGGACCTCGCCAAGGGCTACCAGATCTCGCAGTTCGACGCGCCACTCGCGCTCGGCGGCGCGCTCGAGGTGGACGGGGTCACGGTGCGCATCCGGCGCGTGCATCTGGAGGAAGACGCCGCGAAGAATCTGCACGGGGTCGCGGCGGGCAGCGACACGCTCGTGGATTTCAACCGAGCCGGGGTGCCGCTCGTCGAGATCGTCGGCGAGCCCGACCTGCGTTCGGCCGAGCAGGCCGAGCGCTATCTGCGCGCACTGCGCGAGACGCTCATGTTCGCGCGCGTCAACGACGGCAATCTCGAGGAAGGCAGTTTCCGTTGCGACGCGAACGTCTCGGTGCGTCCGGTGGGTCGCTCGGAGCTGGGCACGCGGGTCGAGATCAAGAATCTCAACTCGTTCCGCTTCGTGCGGCGGGCGCTGCAGGCCGAGATCCGGCGGCAGATCGGGATCCTCGAGTCGGGCGGGCAGGTGGTGCACGAGACGCGCGGCTATCGCGAGGGGCTCGACGACACGGTGCCCCAACGCACGAAGGAACAGGCGCACGACTACCGCTACTTTCCCGACCCGGATCTCCCGGAGCTGCGCGTCGACGAAGCGCTCGTGCGGCGTGTGGCGCAACGGCTGCCCGAATCGGCGGCCTCGCGCCGTGCGCGCTGGCAGCAGACGCTGGGCCTGACCGCCTACGACGCGCAGGTGTTGACCGGCCATCCCGCCATCGCGGACTGGTTCGACGCGGCGGTCGCCGCGGCCGAGGGACGGCTCGGGGCGGGGGGGCCCAAGCGCATCGCGAACTTCGCGACGACCGAGCTGCTGCGCGTCGTGAGCATCGACGGGCTGCGCGCGCACATTCCCGTCTCACCGGACCGCGTCGTCGAGCTGCTCGAGCTGGTCGAGCGAGGCACGCTGAGCGGCTCGATGGCCAAGGACGTCTTCGCGCGCATGGTCGCCACCGGCCGTTCGGCGCGCGCGATCGCCGAGACCGAGGGCCTGGTCCAGCTCTCGGACGAGGCCGCCATCGAGGCGGTTTGTCGGCAGGTGCTCGAGGCGCACCCGAAGGAGCTCGCGCGCTTTCGCGCAGGGAAGACGAACGTCGCGGGGTTTTTCGTCGGCCAGGTGATGCGGCAGACGGGTGGCCGCGCGCAACCCGACCTGGTGCGTCGGGTGCTCGACCGGCTGCTCGGCGCATGAGTGCGACGCGCGCACGACTGTCGCGTCCTCCGCTGTCCGGATCCGAGTGGTTCGCGGTCGAGCTCGACCCTGACGAGGGCACGGTCGTCGTCCTCGACCAGCGCCGGCTGCCCGACGAGGAACATTACGAGCGGCTGCGCAGCCCCGACGAGGTGCGTCGCGCGATCGCGGACATGGTCGTGCGGGGAGCACCCGCCATCGGCATCGCGGCGGCGTATGCGTTGGTGCTGCAGGCGCGCGCCGAGCGAGGCGATGCGCGCGCGTTCCTGCTCGCGATGGGCATCGCGGGCCGGATGCTCGCGGCCGCGCGACCGACGGCCGTCAACTTGCAGTGGGCCGTCGCCCGCATGGCGCGCGTCGCGGCCGAGGTGGCCCATCGACCGCCTGCGGTGCGAGCCGAACGAATCCAGCTCGAAGCCGAGGCGATCCACCGCGAGGACGTGGCGGCCTGTCGTGCCATCGGCGTGCTCGGAGCGGCCGACTTGCCCGACGGCGCCGTGGTGCTGACTCATTGCAACGCCGGAGCACTGGCGACGGGAGGCTACGGGACGGCGCTCGGCGTGGTGCGCGCGGCGCGCGATGCGGGCAAGCGCGTGCGCGTGCTCGCCACCGAAACGCGCCCGTACCTGCAGGGGGCGAGGCTGACGGCGTGGGAGCTGCAGCGCGACGGCATCGAGGTCGAGGTCGTTCCCGACGGCGCGGCCGCGGTCGTGCTCGCCGCCGGCGAGGTGCATCGCGTGCTCGTGGGCGCCGATCGCGTCGCGCGCAACGGGGACGTGGCCAACAAGGTGGGCACGTATGGCCTCGCCGTTCTCGCACGCGCGCATGAGGTGCCCTTCGCGGTCGCGGCGCCGACGAGCACGCTCGACATGGCCACGCCGACGGGAGCCGACATTCCCATCGAGCAGCGCTCGCGGGAGGAAATCGCGCTCGTCGCGGGCCGCCGGATCGTGCCCGACGGCGTTCCGTGTCGTCATCCGGCGTTCGACGTGACGCCGGCGCGCCTGATCGACGTGCTGTACACGGAACGGGGAGCCCTGCGCCCGGCCCGGGGCGAGACGCCGGAAACGTTGCGTCGAAAGTAGACGCCGGGCTCCTGAACCGCGCGCGCCGGACGCGTTACCATGGCGAGCGTTGCGACGGCCGACGTGCGGCGTGCGTGCAATCGCGTCGGTGGGGCTGCTCGGCGCGGCGGTCGGAGCGAGCTGCACGGTCGACCGGCACGGGTTGCGTGCCCCTCGCGCGGAGGGCGGCGTGGACCGCGCGCCCGACGCGTCCGATGCGCTCGAGCCGGGGCGCGACGGCGGCCTGCACGACGATGGTTCCTCGGACGGTCGAACCGAGGACCCCGACGCGGCGGGGGCGATGGACGCGACCGCCGCGGATGCGGGCCTGCAGCGGCGCCGCGAGGGCTTGGTCGCGCTCTACACGTTCGAGGAGGGAACCGGAAACGTCGTACGCGATCGCTCGGGGCTCGACCCGCCCCTCGACCTGGTCCTGGGGGACCCGACACCGCCGGCGGCGCACTGGCGCCGCGGCGCGATTCGTTTCGACCGCTCCAACATCCTCCAGACCAGCGGCGCGGCCACGCGCCTCACCGATGCCTGCCGAACGAGCGGCGAGGTGAGCATCGAGGCATGGGTCGAGCCCGACAACGAAACCCAGGGAGGACCCGCCCGGATCGTCACGGTGTCGGCGGACCCCCATTTCCGCAACGTGACGATTGGTCAGGATGGCTCGTCCTGGATCGCGCGGATTCGCACGAGCGGATTCGGGGATCTCAACGGTATGCCGCAGATCTCCACGGCCACGCGCATCGTCTTGGCAAGCGCGCCAAGCCAGATCGTCTTCGTCCGCGAGACGAGCGGGTGGGCACGGCTTTACGTCAACGGCCTGCTCGTGGTGCTCACCACGCGGGGAGGCGATTTGACCAACTGGGACCCATCCTTTCGACTCGCCCTGGGCAACGAGCTGACGAACGACCGGCCGTGGCTCGGCACGTTCCATCTCGTCGCGATCTATTGCGACGCGCTAACGGAAGCCGACGTGCTGCGCCATTATCGCCTCGGACCCGACGCGGAATAACGTATTCCTGCCCAGGGTCCGCCGGCGGCGGTCACTTGGGTCGATGTCGTCGCGGGGTGCTGCGGGGTCCGAGCCCGAATCCGAGTCCGAGTCAGAGTCAAAGTCCGAGCCCGAGCCCGAGACCGAGTCCGAGTCCGAGTCCGAGACCGAGTTCGAGCCCGAGACCGAGCCCGCCGGTCGATCAGCGGTACTCGATTGCGGACAGCTCGAAGCCCCACGCCGTGATCGAGTAGTCCGTCACGAGACGGATGCGGGCACGGCTGCCTTCGATGGGCGGCGTGACGACGTTCTGATGCGTCCCGTCGTATCGTGCGACGAGCCGCCCCGAGCCGTCGTGGACCTCGACGAAGTCGTAGCGGGCCTCCGTTTCGATCCGCGAGAAGACAAGTCGCATCTGCCGAGCCCCGGCCGGTGCCTCGACGTCGAAGGACTGATCGACGTCGTCGGCGTACGGGTGCGCCGATGCGACGTGCGTGGCGCGGCGCTCCCAGCGTTCCGGCTCGGGCGTCGGTCCGGGCGCCGGATCGGTCCGGTCCGGATCGAACCGATTGGTGCGCACCCCGCTCACGCCCATGATCTCGTGCGTTTCGGTGCCCCACCGACGCTGCGCGTCCAGCGCGTGCCGGTTCATCGCGTCGATGATGTTTTGCCAGTGGTAGCGGCGGTTACCCTCACGGCCGCCCGACTCGGCCCCCGCGAGCAGGTTCGTGAGCAGGATGCGCGAGAACTCCTCCATGTTGTGGAACCAGCCGGCCTGGGTGTCGTTGACGACGTCCGCTAGGGCCCAGCCCGTCGGGTCGTCGTCGGTCGCCTTGTGACGGAAAACCTGCTTCGTGTAGTACTCGTAGCTCCAGCACGAGTTCATGAAGAGGATCTGGTAGAGGCCCGGCGCGTAGACCTGCGGATCGTCGAGCACGCGTAGCGATCCGTAGAACGAATGACCGTTGTACAGCACGATCTCGTGCGTGCGGACCATGCGCTGGAACAGCCCGTCTCGGTCGTCGCGCAGCGCGGCCAGGTCGCGTGGCGAGACGACGTCGACCACCTGCTCCAGGCCGCCGCGCGTCCGCGTCCAGCGCGTCCCCTTGCCCGTCGTCTCGTCCGCGACGCCGCTGCGCCGGAACCCTCGCTGTTGCAGCCCGCGCTCGAAGTCCCGCCACTCGCGCATGCCCCAATCCCACTCGTCCACCTCGCTGCCGTATTCGGCGGCGCCGTAGAACGCGACCACGTCGATGCGCCCGTCCTGCACGAGGCGGTCGTACTCGGGATAGGTGGCCTGCGCCGGCAGCAGCGAGCGCACCGTGAAGCGACCCATCACCAGCGGCACGTCGCAGCCCTCGGCGTCGGGCGCGAAGTAGCTGAAGTAGTTGAAGCTCGCGAGCGAGCCCGACTCGTGGCCGCGCGCGCAGCGCTCGCCGACGCGCTCGAAGAGATTGCGCGGGTCGGCCGGGACGCGGAAGGCGTACTCGCGGTCGCGCAGGGAGGCGGGATCGTCGATTCCGGCTTCACGCAACGCGGCGAACGTCACGATCGTCTCCGTGCGCATGCGGTAGCGGATCCGGATCTGGCCCTCGAGCTCTTCGACCTGCACGTCGGACGGATCCCCCGCCGTCAGATTCAGGTGCAGGCGCTCGGCGTGAAGCTGGTTCTTGGCGAACTTGATCTGCTCGGTCACGAGTCGGGAGCGCGTCCAGCGGTCCTGGATGGCGCGACGGGCCTCGTCGTCGGCCGCGAGCACGAGCTCGGCGACGAGCTCTCCCTCGAGCTCCGTGGCGAGCGTGCTGAGGTAGCCGGTGTCGGTCTCGCTTTCGGGGGCAACGAGATCGAGCTCTTCGGGAGGTAGCTCCGCCTCCTTCTCACCGCCGCCGCGCGTCGCGGCCGGTGCCGCGCATGCCAGGGCAGCGACGGACGCGAGCCAGGGAGCCAGCCGACCGATGCGGATCCATCCGATTTGCGCCATGACGGCGTCGCGTCAAGCGCAAGTCCGGTGCCATGGCTGGGCTCACGAAGATGCGCCGGAAACCGCCGGGGTACGTGGCGATGGCGATGGCCACCGGTCAGTCGGACGGCCACCGACGCGCCACCGACGCGCCGTCAAGGAACGATGCGGAGCTCCGCGTTGGCCCCTCGATGCGTCGGTCCCTCGAGCACGCTGCTCCGTGCCATCAGTTCGCCGTTGGCGGTGACCGACACCGAGCGCTGACCGCCGCTCACACGACAGCGCTCCAGCGTGACTTTGGCGTTGCCCGACACCTCGACCGCGGTTCCACGCGACCGCAGCGTGCAGTTCACGCAGCGAAGATCGCAGTTCCCGGAAGCACGCACCGCGGGGCCGTCGCCGCCGTCGATGAGGACGTTGGAGCGCACGACGTCGTCGTTGCCGTCGCAGACGAGAGGCGCGCTCGTCGTGGGTTGTGAGGGAACGGGCGGCGGGCTGGGCGCGGTGGCCGGCGGCGCGCCCGGGGCGTTGGAAGGCGCGTTTGCGGGTCCCGCGCCCGGCGCCGGTCGGCCGGTCCCCTCGGGCACCTGGAGCGTCAGTCCCCCGATGCGGATGGTGGATCCTTGCGGGCCTCGCTGCACGTCGATGCCGCCCGGTCCGCCGACGTTGACGTGCTGACCGGAGGGCGTGTTGGTCGCCTGGATGCCCCCACCGGGGACGCCGACGTAAGCGCTTTGTCCCTCGGGACTGTTGACGGCGTGTACGCCCGCACCGCCCGCTCCGACTACGGCGCGCTGCTCGTCGCCCTGCTCCGTGGCGACGATTCCTGCGCCGGGGACGCCGACGTTCACCGTCGTGCCGCCTCCCGACGGCTGTTGTTGAACCGTGACGACGGGTTGCGAGGGGGGTTCGTCGCCGCCGCCGAGCAGGTTGCAGCCGAAGACGACGATGGAGACGGCGATGGGCGCGACGTGCGTGACTCGAGCGAAACGGATCATGGACGTGCTCCGGACGAGAGGATACGGGCCCTTCACGTACCATCGACGAGCGGGGGCTGTCTCGCATCTCGGCCCGACCGGGTCGTGTTCGGCGTCGGTATCGGAATCGGGCTCGGGCTCGGACTCCGACTCGGAATCGGGCTCGGACTCCGACTCGCTAGAATCCCATCGAGGCGAGCACGCGAACGGATCGGATCCGTCACAGCCTCGCGAGCACGACGGCCACGTAGCTCATGCCGGAGGCGCCGGTCACGACAGCGGCGCCGAGGTGGGTGTCGCAGCGGCGAAGCATCTCGGCGGTATCGCCACGCCCGCGCCAGCGCATGAGCACGTCCTCCGGCCCGCGTCGCGTGGCGGCGTACAGGGCGCCCGCATCCCGATACGCGATCCCCATGCGCTCCATCTGGTCGAATGGGCTTCCGGCCGGATCGTCGGCATCGAGGCGATCGGCGCTCGCCATCGCGGAAGCGTTGCTGCGCGCGATGGCCGCCAGCCGCGCGTCGTCGACGGGCCCGGGTCGGCAACCGGACTCCATCTGAGCCGCGCGCACACCGGCGGCGATCTGCATGGCCCACATGTCGCACTGGCCGCTCGCGGCGTCGCAGCCTCGTGGCCCCGATCCAGTTCGTCCTCCGTCAACCGGCGGGTCCGTGAGGAATCCGCTTCCCGCGTCCGCCGGGGTCGTAGCGGCGTCGTCGCTCGGCGGAGGCGTCGTCGAGGAGCCCGCGTCCGCACCGCCGGAAGGCGGTGGTGGAGTTGTCGACGGGCCTGCGTCTGGCGAGGCCATCGGGCCGGGACCAGGCGGCGGCATCGTGGCGACGGCAACGCAGCGGGAACCGAGCCGCCGTGTTCCCTCGCCGCACTCGACGTGCTCTCCGCACGACGCGAGCGCGGGCACCGACGCACACGACACGAGGACACGGAACCAGGGAATCGAACGCATGGCCGCGCCACCTCGTCCGAGCAAGGTCGGTGCCGCTCTGATTCCGTAACTGAATCACGAGCGGGGTGCGCGCACGACCCGCTCCACCGCGCGTTCGTTGGGGTCGTTCGACACCAGCGCACGTCAAAACGTGTGGATTGAAGACCGTCGCATCGAGAGCGTGGTGACGATCGCGACCCGACGTGTTTTCTCGCCGCGCTCGGCGGGCGGCGCCGTCGACTCGATCGATGACCGCGACGCGCAAACCGGATCGTCCGAGTCGGCCCAGTCCTCGCCGCGACTCGAGTTGCAGCCGCAGCGCGATTCGCTGCCTGGCCGTCAGTTCCAGCGCATCGACAGTCGCGCTCGACCTGCTGATTCGGGCGAGAAACGCGCCGAAGTCAGGGCACGGGAGACACAGGTCGGCGCGCGCGGATCGGCGACGCTGCTCGAGCCGACCCGAACCCGCGGTCGCCCGCGCGCGGCCACCGCGAGGTCCACGACCAGATCGCCGGCCGGGCTCGCTCCACGCCGCCCCGCACGCCTGCGGCAATCGAGCAGCCCCGGGATCGCGGCGCGTACGTCGCGCGTGAGCTGGACGAGCGCCTGCTCCGGGGTCGTGCCCTCGGCATGCATCCGGATCACGATCTCGCGTCCCGGCAGGCTCACTTCGGTGAACGGCCGGCCCTGCTCGTCGCGCTGCAAGGCGACGACCGAGGCCGCCGCGACGCGCTCGGCGTGCACGGCGGCGCTCGCAGCAGCCGTGTTGTCGAAGTCGAGGACGACGAAGGCGACGGCGGGCCGTTCGAGGTCACGGACGGGTACGGCTCCAAGCGCCCGCCCTACGCAGCGGCCCAGGGACGCGTCCCCCGTGCCGTCATCGGCGAGCGCGACGCGCAGCGGCCCGCGCTCCGCCGGCAACTCCACGCGAAGGCGCATTCGACCGGTCACGGTCGGCCGATCGGCGAGCGTCTGCTGGTAGCACCGACGGATCTCGGCCATCGCGCCGGCGAGGGCCCCGGCCAGCGGCCCCAGCCTCGCCGCGCTCGTCCCCGGTCCGTTCTCGACCGACATCCGCACATCGGAGCGCGTCGAGACCTGAGCCTCGCCCTGAGCCATTCCGGACTCCGCGACGCCGCCGTGACCCTGCGCCCGTGCGCGCGTGGCGTCTACGCCGAAGGCGACGCCCACGCACACGAGGCATCGGGCGACCCGCGCCTTCATCCGCCGCTCGGCCACCACAGCCGCTCCCAGGTCGGCTGGCGCCCTGAATCGGTCCGGCTCGCCTCCCGTGCCGAGACGCGTGCGGCCGCCCACGCCGCGAATGCGGCCAGCGCGATGCCCGCGACGATGTCGATCGCGTAGTGCCAGCGCAGGACCATCGTCGCCGGGACGATGTTGACGGCGACGAGCACCGAGAGGGGCCAAAGCCATCGGTAAGGCACCGTCCGCCGATGCCGAACCGCGAAGATCGCGAAGAACGTCGGATACGCGGTGTGCAGCGATGGGAAGACGTCGAGCATCGCCCCGGCGGAGCGGACGGCCTCTAGCACGAGGTGCCAGAACAGTCCCCCTTCGAGCGGCGTCGCGAACGACATGTGGTGGTACGGACCGTATGCCGGCACGAGCGTGTAGCCCACGTGTCCGAGCGTACAGACCACGAGCGCGCCCACCATCAGCTCGCGCAGGATGGCGCCGCGGCCGAAGAAGAGCACCGGCAGCAGGTTCAGCCCCAGCACGAAGAAGTACGAGTAGTAGAAGAAGGCGAACCACTCGGTGAGGGCGGGCGACCAGAACGACTCGACCCAGATCGCCGGCGTGGTTCCGAAAAGCGCCTCGTCGATCGCGAGCAGGGTGTCGTCGACGATGTCGGGACGCAACGACGGCAGCAGCCAGCGAAGCGAGAAGTAGCTGCAGACGGCGGGGGCGAACACGCCGATGCGGTAGACGAGCGCGCGCCACGGGCCCTGACGCAGCACCGAGCCACGCACGAGGAAGACGGTCGCGGCGGTCACGCCGAACAGCGTGACGGCCCATGCGAGCGCCACCGTGCGCTCCGAGGACGCCGGTGCGACCAGGACGCGCGCGAGCATGTACGCGTGGAACGCGAGAAGCACCCAGTCTTGAACAGCCGCGTTCCGGGCGACCGCGTCGAGGATCCGACCGGCGCTACCGAGACGGGATTCGCCGGTCCAGCCGGCGGCCGCGTCGTGGCTCGAAGGTGTCCTCACGGTGGCGAGAGCGGCAATTGCATGAAACACGCCCTCGATCGAGGTGCATGGACGTTGAATTTTCGGCCGACCGGCCGGTTCGGAATGCGCCGGCAGCTACGCAGGTCTGCGAAGTCCGCTTCGCACCCGCGGCGATCTCTAGCTCTACGCCCGGCACGAATCCGGATCGGACTCGGACTCGGTC
>JANWZI010000115.1 GCA_025054695.1 Myxococcota bacterium
GGCCGTCATGTCGCCGGGCAGCATCCAGAACGTGGGGACGATCACGTCGGCGCCGAGCTCCCAGCGCTCGGACAGAGGCACGTTGAGCCCGCCGCTGAAGCGCAGGAACGGCCCGTTGAACGGCAGCATGCCGAGCGCG
The DNA here is from genome assembly GCA_025054695.1 of Myxococcota bacterium. Taxonomy (GTDB): domain Bacteria; phylum Myxococcota_A; class Polyangia; order Polyangiales; family JANWZI01; genus JANWZI01. Next base: position 140 of record JANWZI010000115.1, read on the forward strand.
AATCGCAGCGGCAGACTCACGTCGCTGCCGGCCGACAGGCGGACGCGGTGCTCGATCTGCGCGGCGAGCGCCACATTGTGCACCCGCCCGTCCTTGCCGCGCAGATTGGCGTAGGCGGCGTAGGCGCCGACGAACGTCGCGCGCGTGAGCCGGCGATCGAGGCGCGCCCCGACGAGGTGGTTGTAGAAACCGTCGTCCGACGTGCCGATCACGGCCTCGGTTTGCAATGCGAGCTGCCAGCGCCGGCCCACGGGCTGCTGCTCTCGGTCCTGGCGACCGGCGCGCGTCAGCGGGCGCTCGAAGTCGTCTTCCTCCCATTCGTCGTCCCGTTCGCCCGCTGCCTCGGTCGCGGAACGAGCCGTCGGCTGCGTCGGAAGCGGTTCGCTGCGCGGGCGCCGCGCGCGCGCCGCGATGCGCTCGGCCTCGGCAGCGTTCCACTGGGTCGGTGGCGGAAGCACCTGTCGCGTCAATCGCTCGACCGTCGCGTGCAGATCGTCGGCCCCCGAGTTGCCGCGCGCGAAGAATGGCCCGGTACCGTCCGCGCTCGCGACCGTCAGCTCGTAGACGTATTGGCCACCGTGAGCCCAGACACGCGCGAACGCCGCGCGCTGCGCGCCCCCCGCGTGCATCACGCGCCACAGGTCGGCGGGGCTCGGCGGATAGGGCATCGCGATGGCCCTGGCCGCGGCGACGGACGCCTCGCCCGTCAGCACGTCGTAGCCCATCGCGGCCGCGGTCAGGCGCATGCGCGCGGTCACGTGCCGCGCCACGACGGGATCGATCGCGTAGGCGGCCGCGTCGACGACGAGCATGCGCAGGCGCGCCTGCGAACCGTCCGCGCCGGGAGGTGGCGGCACCGCTTCGGACGGAACGGACGGATCCCCCGCCGATGGCGGAGGCGGAACGGGCTGTTCCGGCAGCGCGTCGACGGGAGCAGGCGGCGCCGGTTGCTGGGCGCGCGCGTCCGATGCTGCGATCACGAGGAGGCACGCCGTCGACAGCAACACGGGGCAAGCGGCGCGCACGAGTCGACACTGTACTACGAGTGGGCGCGCCACGCCTTGCGCGATCACGCCGAGGGGCTCGAGGCCCACGCGCGAACCAGGCCAGGCCCGTCGCCCGTCGCGAGTCATCGCATCCGGCGCCGGCGCCTGCGGACCACCGCGATGCCCGCGACGAGCAGCCACGGGACGCCGAACCGGTCGGCGCGTCCAGGAAGCGCGCACCCCGTGCAGCCCCCCGACGGGGCTCGGTCCCCGCCCGTGCCCGCGTCCGCGTCCGCCTCGGGCGGCGTCCCCGCATCGTCCCCCGAGCCCGCGTCGCGAATCGACTCCGACCGCTCGACCAGTACGAGCCGACCGAAGTCGTACGGCTCCTTGTCGAGCCCGATGCCCGCCGTCCACTCGAGCCATCCCTCGCGGCCCGTGCCGTCGCGACCGCGCTCGCCGTCGTCGTCGTTGACGAGGAAGCTGAACCCGATCCGCCCGCCGGTGATGGCCCGCCACGGTTCGAGGGCGCTCCGATCGATGCGCACTTCGTAGATCGTCCGCCGACCGTCCCGACGCACCGACGCCTCGATCCCGGCCGTCCCGCCCGGGCCGTGCTCGCGCGAGAGGCGCGCGCTGCCCGCCCGCGACGCGACGGTGATTTCGTGGTCGTCCTCGTCGTAATCGGCCGCTCCATCGAGCGCGACGTCGAACGCGATTTGCAAACTGTCACCTTGCCACAACGGCACGTCGGGAGGGTCCTCGTGGTGCACGTCGTCGGTGACGATCGCGCCGAGCAGCAGCGCCTCGTCGGTCCAGGCCGCGCGCAGGCGAACGGACACATCCGTCGGTCCGGCGACGGGCGCGAGCCCGACCCAGCGCTCCAGTCCGGGGCTCGCCTCGGGACCGTCGGGCCAGTCCGCGAGGTCCCCGTCGATGCGCACGGCCGCCCGCGCACGAACGGCCTCCAAGGCGGGCGGCGCGGCATCGTCGGTCTCGTCGCGATCGGTGGCGTCCGCGCAGCCGCGGTCGCGCTCGTCGATGCGCCCGTCGCCGTCGTCGTCGACGCCGTTGCCACAGGCAGCCGGCGCCGCGCGGCCCACGATCACCGGGTGCTCGGCGACGAACCGCTGGATCTCGCGATACGCCGGCTTGAGCCGGTAGTCACGGGGAAACGCGCGCGGTCCGCTCGAGACGGGCCGCAGCGGACGGCTCAGTCCGAATCCGTCGATGGGGCAGTCGGGCTGATCGACGCCGCAGTCGGTGATTTCGTAAAAGAACGTGTTCGTCCACCAGCTGCGGCGAAGCTGCTCCTCCATCACGCGTCGCACGTACGTCGCCTGCGTCGTCTCGTCGGCCATCGAGCGGGCGCGATAGCCCGTTTCGGTGATCCACACCTCGCGCGTCCAGCCGTGCAGGGCGAGCACCTCGCGGAGCCCCGGCCGACTGAAGGGAAAGCGACGGCGCTCGAGCGCTTGCAGGAAGTTGTCGCCGTCGAAGGCGCCCGTGCCCGTCTCAGGAAAGCCGTTGTAGGTGTGGTGCGCGAGCACGTCGATGACGTCCGCGGCGCGCGCGAGCACGCGGTCGAGGAACAGATGGTAATCGTCCAGGTGCGCCAGATCCGGCGCGAGCACGACGCAATCCCGACAGCGCGCACGCACCGCCGCCGCGCCGGGCAGCAGGATTTTGTCGATGTACGCGTCGGCGCCCGCCGCGGCCTCCCAAAAATGGTCCAAATTGGGCTCGTTCCAGAGGCCGAAGTGGCGCACCCCGCGGCCGCGATAGCGTTCCACCGCCGCCTCGACGAAGGCCACCCACTCGGCGCTGCTCGCCGGCTCGTCGTTGCCGCCCCATGCGTCATCGCGCGCGCGGGCGACGCGACCGACCCAGTCCGGCGTGTACGCCAGCGTCGCGAACACGTTCAGGCCGCGCGCCCCGGCCCCGGCGACCACGCGGTCGATCTCCTCCCACCGGAACCGGCCCGGCCCGGTGTGCACGTCGCGCCAGTTGACGTCGATGCGGATCCACCGCACGCCGAGGTCGCGCGCCATCTCCAGCAAGTCGTCCGAAGGAACGTGCGCGTTGACCCCGAGGCTCTCGTCGCCGAGCTCCGCGCGCGCCCCCGCGGCGAATCCGAGCGCGCAGACGACGACCCAGCCGACCCACGACGCGCGCACGCGACGCCCACGCCACACGCCGCCGTCCTCGCCCGAACGCTCGCCGTGGCACGCACCCCTCGCGTGCGCGCAAGAGCCGCCATGATTTGCTCTACGTCGGCACACGTACGTCGAAGGCTGCATGCCCATCGAAGAGTGCCGCATGCTCCTTCGTCCCGAAAGGGAGGAGGAACCACGCCGTCGAAAACCGGCTCGACGGCGCCCTGGGCGGAGCCTAGACCCAGGGCGTGCTCGAGCGAGAGCTGACCGTCGCCGTCGAGCTGGCCCGGCGTGCCGGTGCGCTCGTCATGGAGCTGTACGAGACCGACGTCCGCGTCGCGTACAAGCAGCCGGCCGACCCGGTGACGCTGGCCGACGAACGGAGCAATGCGCTCATCGTCCGGGGGCTCGCGGAGCAGTTCCCCGACGACGGCATCGTGGCCGAAGAGAGTCCGCTGGATACGGGCGGCTGGCGGCGGTCGCGCTGCTGGTACGTCGATCCGCTCGACGGCACCAAGGAGTTTCTCGCACGCAACGGCGAGTTCAGCGTGATGATCGGGCTGGCCATCGACGGCGAGAGCCGCCTCGGCGTCGTGCACGCGCCGGCGCGCGACCTGCTGTATGCGGCCGTCGTGGGCGAGGGCGCCTGGCTCGAGCGCGGCGGTCGTCGCACGCCCCTGCGCGTCGCCTCGCGCGACCGCGCCGAGTCATGGGTGCTCGTCGTGTCGCGCTCGCACCGAAGCGCGCGGCTCGATGCGTTCGTTCGCGCCACCGGCATCCGAACCGAGCGGCCGAGCGGCAGCGTCGGGCTCAAGTGCGGCCTCATCGCCGAAGGCGAGGCCGACGTCTACGTCCATCCGTCGCCCCGTTCGAGCAAGTGGGACGCATGCGCCCCGGAGGCCATCGTGAAGGCCGCGGGAGGGTTCTTCGGCGACGTGTTCGGCTCCCCCTTCCGCTACGACGAGGCGGAGATGGCCAACGTGCGCGGCATCCTGGCGTGCAGCGCCGCCGCCGCCCCGCTCGTCCGCGACGCGGCGCGGGCCCTCGGCGTCGATCCGACGTGATCAAGTACCTCGGCTCCAAGCGGCTGCTGGCCGGGCGCATCGTCGAGATCGCACGCGCGCTGCCCGGCGTGCGAACCGTGCTCGATCCGTTCTCCGGCAGCGCGCGCATCGGCCACGCTCTCAAACGAGCCGGCTTCCGCGTCGTCGCGAGCGACCACAACGCCTATGCCGCCACCCTCGCGCGCTGTTACGTGCAGGCCGACCGCGAAGAGGTGGCGCGCGACGCCGAGCGGCTCCTGCGCGAGCTGGGCGGCCTGCGGGGCTCGCCCGGCTACTTCACCGAGACGTACTGCATCCAGAGCCGTTTCTTCCATCCCAAGAACGGCGAGCGCATCGACGCGATCCGCGAGGCCATCGCCAAGAAGGGCCTCCCCCCGGAGCTCGAAGCGGTCGTGCTGACGTCGTTGATGGAGGCCGCCGATCGCGTCGACTCGACCGTCGGTCTCCAGATGGCGTACTTGAAGCAGTGGGCGCCGCGCGCGCTGGGCGATCTGGAGCTGCGCATGCCGGACGTGCTGCCGCGTGCGCGCTACGGCAAGGGCGAAGCGCATCGCGCCGACGTGCTCGAGATGGCCGCGTGCGTCGAAGCCGACCTCGCGTATCTGGACCCGCCCTACAATCAACACAGCTATTTGAGCAACTACCACGTCTGGGAGACGCTCGTTCTTTGGGACAAACCGGACGTCTACGGCAGGGCGCGCAAACGCATCGATTGTAAAACACGCAAAAGTCCGTTCAATGCGCGCGCGACGATCCACCAGGCCCTGCACGCGCTCGTCTCGACGGTCCGCGCGCGTTTCCTGCTCGTTTCCTTCAGCGACGAGGGGTTCGTCTCGCGCGCGGAGCTCGAATCGCTGCTGCAAAGCCGCGGTCACGTGTACGTGTTCGCGCACCCGTGGAAGCGATACGTCGGTGCGCAGATCGGCATCTACAACCCCCGCGGCGAGAAAGTCGGTCGGGTCGGACGCCGGTACAACACCGAGTATCTGTTCCTCGTCTCGCCGATCCGACTCGATGCGGCCCTCGCGTCCTTTGGGCCGTCTCGAGACGCCGCTCCATCGGCTCCCCGTCGGGGCGTCGATCGCGTGACCGTTTGAGCTGGCGTTCGAAGCCGCGCCCGAGACGGAACCCGAATCGGAGACCGAGAGCGAGGCCGAGGTCGAGACCGAATCCGAGCCCGAGCCCGAGTCCGTGCCCTCGACCGAGTCCGAGTCCGAGCCCGAGTCCAAGTAGACGTCGCGATCAACCAGGCTGGCCGGCGCTGTGAGACCGAGTCCGAGCCCTCCGGCCGATTGCGCCTCCGACGCGGTCAGCTCGGCGCGGGCAGCTCACCCACGCGCGCGGGCTGCATCTTCGTCGGTGACGGTGGGGGCGAGCCGGACGCGGGCGATTGCGCACCGCCCGTGCGCTGGCGCTGGCCTCCGCGACCCTGCGGAGGGGGCGCGGTCGGCGCCGTTTGACCCATGGGCTCGCGCGGAATGTCGGTACCGTCCGGATTGAGAAGCGGACGCGAGGGCGGCTCCGGCTCGGGCGGAGCGGGTCGCAAGACGAGCTCGACGGAGAGGCGCGCACCGGGCTCGACGCGGATGCGGCGGCTGTCGGACTCGAACAGCGGATGCCAGGCGTGGAGCTCGACGTCGGTGGTGGCCGTCGGGAAGCGCTCGATGCGGAAGCGGCCGCCGGCTCCCGTGATCGCGTACACGTCGTGCTCGAGCATCACGACGTCGGTCCGCCCGCAGGGCGCCGCGAAGTGGCACTCGAGCGCGGCGACTCGCCGATCGAGCGTCAACGTCCTGCTTTCGCCGCGAAGCAGCGCCTGGAGAAAGCCGCCCGGGCCGAAGCCGGGCAAGAAGGGATAATCGGTCTCGTTGGTCAGTCGGAGCCGGTCGCCGCGCATCGCCACGACGAGGCGTGGCGAGAGCCTGCAGTCGCGTATGACCACGGCGTGCTCGACGGGCTCGCGGCGCTGCCAGCCGCCGAAGCCGGCACCCGTCACGAGCACGCCCACCAGACCACGGCCCTCGTCGAGCGAGACCGGCCGCCGGTCCTCCTCGCGCGGCGGGCTGCAATGCTCCGGAGGGGCAGGCTGATTGGGGTCCGCCCCGCGCGGCAGGGTCGGCAGCTCGGCCCCGTCCGCGAGCCGTACGACACCCTCGACCACGGCATGCGCCGGCGCGCTCGGCGCCGGATCGACCGCATCGGGGGCCGGCGCGGCCTGCGGGCTTCCGCCGCATCGACTGCATCCGGCCAGCAACGCCAGTGCGCCGAGCCAAGCGCGCACGGCCCGAGCATAGTCGCGCCGGCATGCCGCGGAAACCCGCCGCGCGACGGGCGCCGCGTGACGCGCGAACGGGCTCGGTGTACAAGGCGCGCTCATGCGAAGGGCGACAATCGGCTGGACGGTGCTCGTCGCGCCGCTGCTCGCAGGGTGCGGCGGCGCCGGCCCGTACGGTTTCGCGCGACAGTACGAACCGCTCGACGAGGAAGAGCCCTATCTCGAGCGCGCGACCTCCGTGAGCTACGAGGAAGTGCGTCGCGCGCCGACGACGTACACCTCGACGCTGCTCGGCTGGTTCGGCGTGGTGACGGCCGTCGACGTCGCGGCCGACGGATCGGCCTTGGTCGCCCTCACGTATCGCACGCACCAGGCGCGCCACCTGTGCGCCGACGAGCGCGAGTCCAGTTGCCGCGTCACCGTCAGCGAGCGCGCCATCGGCCCGTGGACGGCCCGGATCCGGCTCCGCCACGAGGACCGTTTCGGCTCCGATCGCGTCTGGGTGGGCTCGTTGCTGCGCGTCTACGGTCGCCCCACCGGAGACACCGACGAGCAGGGCGGTCCGGTCGTCGCGGGGGAGTGGTACCGACACTGGCCGCGCGGCGCCTACGTGACGACCGGAGCCGCCGTCACCATGCGCCGCTGACACGGGGTCGAAGTCGATGATCTAGCCCGAGTCCGAGGCCGAGTCGGAGTCCGAGACCGAGTCCGAGTCGGAGCCCGAGTCGGAGTCCGAGCCCGAGTCCGATTCCGAGACCGTGTCCGAGGCCGAGCCCGAGTCCGATTCCGAGCCGGAGTCCGAAGGATGGTGAATCCGTCGTGCTAACGTCGGGCGCGCCCGACGTGACGTTCGGACCGTCGTCGTCGATCGTGCTTCTCGACGGACCGCTCGGCACCGAGCTCGAGGCGCGCGGGGTGCGGACCACGCTCCCGCTGTGGAGCGCCCATGGCCTTCTGCAAGCGCCGCGGCTCGTTCGTGCGATCCATCGCGAGCACGCGCGCGCCGGCGCCCATGTTTTGACGGCGTGCACGTTCCGCACGCAGCCTCGCGTCGCGGGCCCTCGCTGGCGCCCGCTGCTGCGGCTCGCCGTGCGGCTCGCACGCGAGGCGGCCGAGCCCGGGCGACTGGTCGCGGGATCGATGGCTCCGCTCGCGGACTGCTACCGGCCCGATTTGTCGCCTCCCCGCGCGCAGGCACGCGTCGAGCACGGAGTCATCGCGCGCGCGCTGTGCGCGAGCGGCGTCGATCTCCTTTTGTGCGAGACGTTCCCGCACGTCGGCGAGGCGCTCGTCGCGGCCGAGCAGGCTCTCGAGACCGGCGTTCCCGTCTGGATTTCGTTCACGCCGGGCCCGGACGGTTCGCTGCTTTCGCCGCGTGCGATGGCCGACGGAGCGCGATCCGCGGTCTCGCTCGGCGTCGCGGCCGTGCTCGTCAACTGCGCGCCGTTCGAGCGCGCGCACGCATGGGTCTCGGCCCTCGCCGACGCCGTGGGCGACCGCGTTCCGGTCGGTTGCTACGCGAACGCGGGCCGGGCCGATCCCGAGATCGGCTTCGTCTCGTCCGATCGCGCCGGGGACGTCGCGGCGTACGCGCGCGAGGCGGAGCGCTGGGTGCGCGCCGGTGCCCGCATCGTGGGAAGCTGCTGTGGCACGCGGCCGGCCCACGTCGCGGCCCTCGCTCGCCGCTTCGCAGCGCGGGCAACGTTCAGCGCGCTTCCAGCCGCAGCCGCACCGTCGCCGTCGCGAAGCCGGTGCTCGGAGGCGGCACCGCCGTGACGGCCAGCACGAAGGCACCGGCCGGCAGCGTCGTGCTGGCTCGATGCGTGGCGAGCCCCTCGGCCGCGAGCGCGTGGTAGTGCGTGAAGGTCCCGTCGCCCGACCTCGTCGCGGCGATGAACGCGTCGAGCTCCGACTCCGGCATCACGTACGCCGCGACCAGGCCACCGCCGCGCGATTCGAACGAGAGCTCGACGTCTCGGATGTCGTCGAGCGTGAACCGCCACGTCGAATACTGCGTCGAGGAGACGGCGACTTCGGTATCGAGCAACACGACGGGCGTCGCGCGCGGTTCGGGTCGAGGCTCCGGTGCAGTCACGGAGCCCATCCTCAGGAACCCGACCACCGCCACGACGCTCAGCACACAACCGGCGAGCAGCGCAATGACGAGCAGGAACACGACGAGCCCGGCCGAGCGGCGGCGCGGCCGTCCGGCTCCTCGCGTCGCATCGGCCGTGGCGTTCCAACTTCCGCCGTGTTGCGGCCGTTCGCGGACCGTGGAAGTGGCCGCTTGCAAAGACGAAGGTCCGGCCGGAGCCGGGACCACGACCGCAGGGACCGAAGGCGCGAGCATCGCGGCCTGCTCGTGCGCAGGAACGGCGCGCGTGGGTGGCAGCACCGCGGCCGGTCGAGTCGTCGGCTCCCCCGGCATCGATACCGCAATCGTCGGTGCGTCGCCGATGGGATCGTGCGTGGTCGGCGGCGTGTCGCTTCTCGCGTTCGCGGCGCGTGGGGCGAGCCACGTCGGCGGCTGCTCCATCGGTCCCGTGCTCGGCGCTGCCGGCTGCGGGCCCACCGCTCCGACTCCGCGTTGGGTCGTCCCCTCGTCGCGCAGGCCGCCTGCCGTCGCGACGCGTTCCCCCCATGCGCCGTGACCCGATGTCGCGCGCACACCGAACGCCGGATTGCCCCGCGCGGTGGGGCCCGAGGGCTCGACGGCCGTGAGCGCCTCCGCACTGGCCACGAGGGTTGGCTGAAGCCCCAGCGCCTGGGCGCGCCACGCGGCCACGTCGTCACCCGGCGCGGGGCTCGAGACCGCGGAAGGCGCTTGGGGAGTGCCCGACGCGCTCGGCGCCATCGGCACCGACGGTCCCATCGCCCCGGGCACGATGCCGCGAGGCGGCTCGGGCAGCGGGCGGCGAGGATCGAGCAGGTGCTCGCACGCGGCGCGATCGCCGCCGTGGGCGAGCATCTGGTTGCCCTCGACGACGATCATCGCATCGACGTCGGCCTCCGGTCGCCGCCACAGCCAGCGAAGCTCGAACGTGCGCCCGTCGATGTGGAGGTGATGGACGCCGCGACGCGAGCCCGGCGCCGACGCGATCAACGTGGCCACGCGGCGATCGTCGAGCGTAACGGTGAGCAGGTCGCCCTCGCGCCGAACGCGAATCCAGTGCGGCTGTCCCGTCCATATCTGCCAGTCGACGTTCACCGCGCGCGCAGCGTAGCATCGCCGACCCGCGCGCGGCCCCGGCGTCCGTCACCGATTCGGTGTCGGACTCGGGCTCGGACTCGGGCTCGGAAACTCGGTCTCGGTCTCGGACTGACTCCGGCTCGGCCTCGGGCTCCGACTCGGCCTCGGTCTCGGACTCCGGCTCGCCCTCGAAAGCCGCGATCAGCCGGGCCGCATGCGTTCGAAGCACGCAAGGAAGTTGCCGCCGAGCACGCGCCGGATGCGTTCTTCACGCCAACCCGCTTCGAGCATCGCCTGCACCAGGCGCGCGTAGCCGACCGCACCGTCGCGCAGGTCGGGGGGCGGGACGATGCACCCGTCGTAGTCGCTTCCGATCGCCGCAGCCTGCTCGCCAGCCACGCGGATGACGTGCTCGAGGTGCTCGACGACCATCCTCACGTCCTTCGGACCGCCCCGCCGCGACAGAAACGCCCCGTGAAACATCACGCCGATGACGCCTCCGCTCTCGGCGACGGCGCGAAGCTGCGCGTCGTCGAGGTTGCGCCAGTGCTCGCGCACTCCCCGCACGCCCGTGTGCGTGCAGATCAGCGGAAGCTCGCGGTCGTGCACCTCGACGACGTCCCAGAACGTGCGCGCGTCCGCGTGCGCCAGATCGACGAACACGCGCGCTTCGTCGAGCTGGCGGACGAAAACCCGGCCCCGCTCGGTCAGGCCGCGGCGCCGCCCCGCGAGCGCGGCCGCGGGGCTGGACGTACTGCCGTAGACCGAGCTCGTCAGGTGCACGAGGGTGACGCGCACGATCCAGTCTCCGGGTACCGCCGCAGGTCCGTCAGCGGCGGCCTCGAAGGCGTTTCCGCCTTGCACGGCGATCATCGCCGCGTGCGACCCACGCGCGCGCGCGGCGCGATACGCGGCGGCCGTGCGCACGCACTGCACCGCGCCATCCGTCGAAGCGAACAGCGCGAGCAATCGCTCGACGTTGCGGCGCAGCGCCTCGAGCCGGCCCCGCGCACCCCGCGCGACGTTCGTCGTGATGGACCACATCGCGCCGGTCAGGCCTCCGTCGAGCGCGCGCGGCACGTCGAGGTGACCGAAGAAGCGCCCCCCGAGCGGCCCCGTTCCGCCGCGACGCCGCAGATCGCGCCCGAGCAGGCGTGCCGGAATGAACGCGTCCAGGTGCAGATCGACGACCTCGCACGCGCGCAACAGCGCCACGGCCTCCGACGAGACCCCGGCGCGACGCGCGAGCTCCTCGTGCGGCGGCGGCGTGGCGTCTGCGGCGGTCGGCTCGCTCACACCCCGCTCATGCCTCGAATCGGCACGCGCCCGGCCCACGCGGGTCGCCGCATCGGCCGCACGGCGAGACGGCAGGCGCCGCCTCGGCCCCCGCGGAGCCCACCGCGAACGCCGACAGCCGCTTGGCGACGTCCTCGCTCGCGCACGCGGGACACGGCGGCAGCGCCGCGCCGCTCGACACCAGCTCCTCGAACGTGTGATGGCAGCTCTGACATTCGAGCTCGAACAGCGGCATGCTTCAACGATAGCGCCGAACCGCCGTGCGCGCCGCTCGCGTCGCCTCCCGCGCACCACGAGAACGGCCGCTTCGGTTCTGGCTCAAACGGCAGCCCTGCGCGGCACGGCCCACGCGCTTCGTTCCGCGTCGTTCGA
>JANWZI010000116.1 GCA_025054695.1 Myxococcota bacterium
CATTTAAGCAGATTTCTCAAACCCCTTAAGGGGGTCGTGAGTGAGCTTCCACCTAAATAAAAACGAAATTTTGCAGGAGTTGCGGATTGCGTCTCAAACCCCTTAACGGGGACGGGACTGAGCGTCCCCACCCTCCTAAATCTACCGACATTTCGGTCAGATACGAGCCCGAAATTGCAGATCTACCCTCGAGGGGTGTCGGCACATCTCCGATCCGAGCGGCCGGTTTCTCGATCCAGCCATGATTCCGATAAGTTGCGCGCCGCGCCGATCTGCGCGACTTGGTTCGAAGATAATCGAATTTGATGGATCTCGAGGCAGTGTCGACTTTCTCCTGTAGGTACGCCAACTTCGGTGTGCCACATCGGAGTGGCACACGACGAGGTCTGACGGATTCTCCTGTGATTTGGCTCAACTTCGCCGCATCGGGACCGCTCCCGACCACGTCGCTGGCGCGTTCGGGCCCACATGGGCGCGGCGATGAATGAATCTTCGTGCCTAACTGGGCCGCGGTCCGTGTGGACGCCGGCCTATCCGTCATTACCCTCCGGGCCGTGGCCGTCGCATGAGCTCGAGGCAACAGGCCAGCGCGACGTCACGGCTTGCTCAACCGAAAGCAAACGGCGGGTTCGGACCCCTACGCGAAGTCGCGGCCTGCATCGGGACGAGTACGCAACTCGGGTCCGGCTCCGGCTCCCGGTCCGGCTTGCGAGCCGCGCGCGACCGAAGGAAGGGACGCTCGACGCCTCTCGGGTTGTCAATGAACGGGCGCGGCTGCACCGCGCCGCCGGGGCCGTCGGCGACTGCACTCGAGAGGATCGCGGCCCGAAGCGACGAGCGTCGAGCGCCGGGTGTTGACACGGACGCAGGACGGCGTCACGGCGCGCAGCATACCGTGGGTCACGCGGGAAGTCATCGGCGTGCCGCGGTCGTCGGACGGCCCCTGGGATGGGGGAGCGCCCTTCGCCCGCCGCTCAGGCCATGGGTCGACCGCGCGAGCCGGAAGTCACCGGCCGAGCCGCGCAGGCGAGGCTCGCTCCGCGTCAACCAATCGTCGGACAGAACGCGTCCAGGCGCGTCGCGTCGTTTTCGGTGCGGCACTGGCGCACCGAATCGAGCGGCTCGGGTGCGTTGACGACGACCCAGAACGGCACCGTGCGACCTGCCGGGATCGGCGCCGGCAGGACGATTCGCAATACCTCGCTTTCGCCCGGCAAGAGCGGTCGGGTCGTGCGCGCCGTCGCAATCGGTCGGCCGCCCACCGTCGAAGGGTCCATGTCGTAGACGGCCACCGGGATGCCCGCGGGGGCGCCTGCGCGGCCGACGTTGGCCACGCGCACGACGAGCGCGCCCTCGGTCGAGCAAGCGGCCACGTCGAGCTGCACGTCGAGCGGCACCAGGTCGGGCGCGTCGAACAGGCCGTCGGGCTGTACGTTGCGGCGGAAGGAGTTGAGCGCGCTGCGCTCCCAGTGTCGGATCTCGGCGCGCGGGACGGTCGCGTCGTCTTCGCGGTCCGTGACGTGATAGGTGTGCTGCGGCCAGATGCGGCGCGTGCGGACCCAGGAGCGGCTCGCGGAGCCGTACACCGTCACGCCCGTGGAGCTGGCCGAGCCGTCGGCACAGCGCTGGCCGCCGTAGTTGTTCGCCACGACGACGATCTCGGCGCCCTCGTCGCCGTCGACGTCGACGACGAGCGGGTACTCCCACAGCGTGCCGGTCGTGTTGCACCGTTCGAGCAACACGCGCCCCGTGGCGCCCTCGTAGACGCGAAGGAACAGCTCGTCGTTGTAGACGACCTCGGCCCGACCGTCGCCGTCGAAGTCGAACACGCTCGAGCCGGTCACCCGCGAGCTCCAGTCGCGCGTCTCGCGCAGCCACTTTCGCGTGCCGTCGTGCTCCAGGACGAGGTAGCCGTAGCCGCCCGCCGTCGCCACTTCGGGATGCGGGTCGTCGTCGAAGTTCGCAATCGTCGGCGGCCCGCCGCCCGACGGACCGCGCGGGGTCGGCAGTTCCTGATTGATGTCGATCGGGCCCCAGACGGTCTCGCCCGTCGCGCCCCGATGCGCGCGGATGGTGTGCGTGGAGGGACTGACGACCACGACCTCGGGGCGCCCGTCGAGGTCGAGATCGGCCACGGCGGGGTAGCCGTCGGGCAGGTCCGTCCGTTCCCACAGGGGTCGACCATCGTGATGGAAGACCCCGTTGCCCCCGACGAGCTCGAGGTCGCCGTCCTCGTCGAGGTCCGCCATCGCGTTGTAGTCGCCGCCGCCGCTCGGAGCCGCCGCACGCCGCGCGGCGACGGAGAACCGCACGGTGCCGTCGGCGTGCACGACCGTGTAGCGCACGCCGATCTCGGGCGTGCCGTCGCCGTCCATGTCGCCGACGACCGGCGCGCTGTAGCCGCAGTCGACGTCGATGGTGCGCAGCAGCGCGCCCGACGCGGCGATGAGGAGCAGATCGCCCGGTGTTCCGTCGCAGCAGCCAGCGCCGCCGACCTTGGGCGAGCAGGTGAGGATTTCGGGGCCGGGCGAGCTGGAGACGAGCTCGGCGATGGCGACGCCGGCGCCGGGCATCGTCCAGTACGACGGCGTGCTCGTCGGGAAGATCCGGGATCCGTCGCGGCCCGAAACCGCGCGCAGCACGCCGTTGAGGTAATAGCCGCCCGCCGACGAGAACGTGTTGAAGACGACGTCGGGGACGTCGTCGACATCGATGTCGCCGTCTCCGTCGTCGTCGGTCAGGCTCGCCACCGCCGGCGCCATCATCACTTGATTGTGCGTGGGCACGACCTCCGAATCGCCGTGCCAGGACCACTCGACGACAGGGTCGAAGGTGCCCGGCGGCGGACGCACCTCGCACGGCTCGGTCGGCGCGCGGGGCAGGCAACGACCGAGCGTCGGCTCGCAGTACTGGCCGTCGGGGCAGCGACGCGTCGGTCCGCACGGCTCGCCGGGGGTCGTGCAGGAGCCACCGAGACACACCTGGCCCTCGTCGCAGCATCGCGCCGCGTCGCCCTCGCCGCACGCCGGCCGGCCGGCGGCGCACGCGAGGCGGCAGGCGCCCAGCTCGCAGACCTGGTCCGGGCCACAGCAGCGGTCGCCGCAGACCGACTCGTCGTCGCAACAGCCGGTCGCGGTACAGCGCTGACCGGGCTCACAGCACGACGTTCCGCAGCGGAGTACCGGCTCGCACGCCCGGGCTTCGTCCGCTGCATCGAGGGACGGCGCCGTGTCGGCGGCGGCGTCCGTCACGGGCACGCAGCGCCCGTCGACGCACATCATTCCGCTGCGGCAGTCACTCGACCGACTGCATCGGGCGCCGCCGCCCGGCGGTGCGGAGCCCGCCGAGCAGCCCGCCGCGAGCACCACGAGAAAGGTCGCGACAGCGACCACGCACCGCATCGAAGATCGTGCCGCGGAAGCGATGAGAATGCGCGCGACGCGGTCGGAACGGCGTGCGCGTAAGGGCGAGTGACTTCGAGTGCGCGTCATGGGCAACGCCTAGTTTAGGGACACCAGACGGAAACGAGAACGGGTGGGCGGATCGGGCTCGGGCTCGGGCTCAGGCTCAGGTTCGGGCTCGGGATCGGGCTCGGGCTCGGGATCGGAATCGGGATCGGACTCGGGCTCGAGGCTTGCCGCGTCGCGGCAGATGGGCTCGGGATCGATCCCGTCAGTCCGCGTAGGGGACGACCTCGCACGGGGGCGTGGTGCCGTGCCAGCGCATGAGCGCGGTTCGCGGTGGGCCGGTTCCGTCGTGCTCGACGAGGGCGTACGTCAGGCCGCTGTCCTGTCCGAGGTGCGACAGATCGAGATTGATCATGCGGATCCAGGTGCCCGTATTGACGAGCACTTTGCCGCCGGGCAGCGCACGGTAACGCGGGGCGTGGCTGTGGCCGACGATGAGCGTGTGCACGCCGCGCAACCGGCGCAGCTCGCGCGTGGCCGCCTCGTCGAAGCCGCCGAGCGTGAAGATCTCGTCGCTCAGCGTGCGCGGCAGATTGCGCAATGCGCGCCACCAGGCGCTCAGCGCGAAGAGCCGACGGCGCAGGAAATGGACCATGGAACGCCACAGAAATCCAATGGCGAAGCGCGTGTCGAACAACAGCGCCGCGATGAGGAAACGCCGCAGCGGTTGGATGCGATCGATGTGACTGCGTCGCTCCTTGGCGGGGTTCATCACTTCGAGGATCCACAGCGATCCCCACGGCAGCGCGAGGATCTCGCGCCCGTCGCGCGTCCGGGTGGTCATGCGTGCGTAGTCGACGCGATGGATGCGCTCGAGCTGGTGGCCGTGGCGGATCTGGATGCCTTCGTCGAGGTGGTAGGTGTCGCTGGACGTGACGAAGCGGACGCGCTCGCCGAGGGGGCCCGGCGCGACGTAGCGACGGAACACGTCCTGGGCCGCCGGGAACCACAGGTCGAGGTCGTGATTGCCGGGCAGATACGTGATGCGGCGACGAGGCCGCGCGACGAACCGCCGCAGCGCCTGGACGAACACCGGGTGGCCCTCCAGACAGCGGCGCAGTTTCTCGGCGGCGATCTCGGCCGTGATCTCGGTCGGCCACGTGCCGTCGATCTTGACCTTGAGCAGGTCGAAGATGTCGCCCGCGAGCACCAGCTCGAGCTCGGCCTCGCCGGCCTGCGCGTCGTGGTGCGCGAGCATCTCCGCGAACCGTTCGTCGTGGACGAAGTCCTCCAACGGATTGAGCTCCCCGCGCCGCTGACCCGTGCCGAGGTGAAGGTCCGAGACGACGATGCGGACGACTTTCATCGTGGGCTGCCCACCGCCTTGACGGCGCCCGGAGAAGCCGTTGGGCACGCTTGACTTGACCGGGGCCTGCCCGATACTGCCATGCGTCGGCTTGGCACGGGGCCGGGGGCCGGCGGGAGCGAGGTGCCGTGATGGACGTGCGACGGATCGGAGCGCTGCTGGCAGTCGCGGCGCTGGCCGGCGGCTGTTCCAAGAAAGAAGGCGGCCCGCGACTGGGCGTTCCGGAGGCCGGCGCGCAGGACGCGGGTCACGACGCCGGGGTCGCGGACGACGCGACGAGCTTCCCCGACACCGGAATCGGTAGCCGGACGCTTCTCATCGAACGGATCGTCCCCGATCACGGGCCGTTCACGGGCGGTACGCGCGCGGTGGTCCGGGGCAACGGGTTCACCGCCGACGCCGTCGTCACCGTGGGCGGCCGCATGGTGCAGCCGGCCGACACGGACCTCATCGACCGCAATCGCCTCGCGATCGTCGTTCCCGCCGGCGAGCCCGGGCCCGCGGACGTGTCGGTCGTCGTCGACGGGGTCACGGCGACGCTGCCTGGCGGCTGGACGTACGACGCGCTCGCGGTCGACCCCGACCGCGGCGCCGTCTCGGGCGGCACGTTCGTCACTCTCACGGGGAGTGGGACGGCGTTCGCCGCGGGCGACCGCGTCTTCTTCGGCCGCTCGCCGTGCACCGACGTGACGGTGGTGAGCGAAACCACGATCACGTGTCGAACGCCGCCGATGGCGGCCGGCACCGTCGACGTCAAAGTGGTGCGCGCCGCCGACGGCAGCGAGATCGTCGCCGAGGACGCGTTCACCTATTTCGATTCGAGCGATCCGTTCGGAGGTGGCCTCGGCGGGGGTCCCATCCGCGGCTCGATCCACGTCACCGTGCTCAACGCGGCGAGCGGGGATCCGGTGCCCGATGCCTACGTCGTCGTCGGTGAAGATCTCCGCACCCCCTACCAGGGGCTCACCGACCTGCGCGGTCAGATCACGTTCTCGGGGCCGGATCTCGGCGGCCGGCAGACGATTCACGTCGCCAAGTTCTGCTTCGAGAAGACGAGCGTCGTCGCGTTCGACGCGCGGGACGTCACCGTGTTCCTCGTGCCGTGGATGGACCCCATGTGCGGCATGGGCGGGATGCCGCCGACCGGGCGCGGTCGACAGGGCGCCCGCATCGAGGGCGAGCTCATCTGGCTCGGCCCCAACGAGTACGGTCCCAATCCCTGGGCCAACATTCCCGACCCGCGCGAGGACGAGGAAAAGGTCGCCTACGTCTACACGACGCAGTACTCGGTCGACCTGCCCAATCCCGATCCGTCCCTCGGCGGCGCTCGCCAGCGCGTCACCGAGGTGCTGCCGCCGGTCGAGGAGCGGCGGCTCGGCTATCCGTACTCGATCTTCGCGCGACCGGCAGGGCTCGCGGTCTACGCGCTCGCGGGTCTCGAAAACCGCCGGACGGGAGAGTTCATCCCGTACGTGATGGGCGTCGCGCGCAACGTGCTCGCCGGTCCGGGCGAGACGGTCCGCAACGTGAACATCGTGATGGACATCCCGCTCGACCACCGGCTCGACGTCGAGTTGTCCGGGCTTCCGTCGCCCGGCCGCACAGGCCCGGATCGGTTCCGCGTCTCGGCGTTCATCGACCTGGGCGGCGAGGGCGTGATCGTGCGCTACGCGAACCCCGGGGCGATGGCCGGAGGTCTCGATCCGTTGGACGTGGTACGCGCGCGCACGGCCAGCCGTCCGTTCCGATTCTGGGCGCAACCGGCGCTGCACGGAGCGCTCGCCGACGGCCGCTACCGCGTGCAGGCGGGGTGGTTCACGGGCGACTTCGACGCGCAGCCCTACACGTGGGTGCTGCGTACCGGGGTACGGGACGTTAGCGAGCCGGTGCGGATGGAGGGCTTCCTCGGCGTGCCGCGCGCAACGTCGCCCGCGTACGGCGAACGATTGCCCACGGATCGGGTGCTGCGGTGGTCGGCCGACGGCCCACCCGCCGATCTGCATGTGGTCGTGATGGTCGGGGGCGACGGCAATCCGGCGTGGCGGCACTTCACGCCGGGCGACGTGTTCGAGGCACCCATTCCCGACCTGTCCTCGATTCCCGAGATCACGGACATCTCGCGGGGCTTCCTCACGTGGGCGGTTTTCCGCATCAAGATCCCCGGCTTCACCTTCGACACGTTCAGCTATGCGCACCTCAACGACCGCTACTGGAGCCACGCCGCGGTCGACTTCTTCGTCGCCTCCTTCTGACGTGCGGACCGTCGGAACGGACGCCCTCGCAGCGCGACGGCCGGCGGCGCCGTACGCGCGCTCGAGGTGGCCAAATGTCCTCGGCGTCACGATGCGCGGTCGTGCCGGGCCTGCGGCGTTGCTTGCATCGCTATCGGCGCTGCTCGTCGCCTGCGGTGGCGACGGCCCGGCCGACGGGGGGCGGCCCGAGACGGGTCCACCCAATCCGTTTGTCGATGGCAGTTTCTTCTGCGTGAGCGACGAGGCGCGCGCATGCGTCGGCGCGACGTTCTATCGCTGCGAGCGGGTGGGCGAGTTCCTCGAGCCGCGCGTCGAGGAGTGCGCGGCGCACGATCCACCGCGCGCGTGCGTGGTGGAGTACGGATGCGTGCCGTGCCGGCCAGGCGCGCGCGAATGTCGCGACGACGACGGGGACGACGACCCGGACGTGTACGTTTGTCGCGACGACGGTAGCGGCTGGGACCTCGTCGAGGATTGCGACGAGACGGCGGGCTTCGCGTGTCGCGACGGAGTGTGCCGGAATCTGTGCGCGATCGCGTTCGAGGAGCGCAGCTACGTCGGTTGCGAGTTCTACGCGGTCGATCTCGACAACGCGGCCATCGCCGTGGGCCGCGACGCCAGTTCGCAGCAGTTCGCCGTGGTCGTCAGCAATCCGGGCCACCAGCCGACCGAGGTGCAGGTCGAGATCGACGAAGGCACCTTCGGCGGCGAGACGATGGCGCGGGTCATCGAAACGGTCCGGGTGCCTCCCGGCGACCTCGAAGTGCTGCGTTTGCCGCGACGCGAGGTGGACGGATCGAGCAGCAACGCCGTCTGCTTGCCCGACGACCGGCGTTGTCCCGGACGCGAGGTCTGCGTCTGCTCGCGCGGCGACCGCGAACCGCCGTGTCTGTGCCGCCGCTCGCCGAGCTCGACGGGCATGAACGACGGCACGCACACCGCGCTGAGCGCCGCCGCCTATCGCATCCGCTCGCGCTTCCCGATCATCGCCTACCAGTTCAATCCCCTCGACAACGTCGGTGTCTTCAGCAACGACGCCTCGCTGCTGCTGCCCACGTCCGCGCTCGGCACGCGCTACACGGTGGTCGGCTGGCCGCAGACCATCGCCAATGGCCCGGTCGCCGGCAGCGACACGGACTTCGACCCGTCGCGGACGGATGAGGATCTGCGGGCGTTCCTGACGATCGTTGGGACGAGCGCCGCCCCGTCGCGCGTGCGCATCCAGCTCGGGATGCGCATCCGGCAGGCCGTCGGCATCGAGGCCGGAACCTTCTACCGAGGCGGGGAAGTGATCGAGCTGATGGTCGGCGCGTTCGACGTCGTCAACCTTGAGACGCAATTCCTCAACGCCGACTTCACCGGGACGCGCATCGAGTCCGAAGAGCCGGTCGCCGTCTTCGTGGGCAGCGAGGCGAGTGACGCGCCGCGCTTCGATACGTACCTGACGCGGCAGTGCTGCGCGGACCACCTCGAGGAACAGCTGATGCCCGACACGAGCCTGGGGCGGCGCTTCATCATCGCGCGCATGCCGCCCCGAACGCGGGCCCTCAATGCCGCGTTCGTCAATCCGCTCGTCGACAGCGTGCCGGAGGTCAACGAGCCCGAGTGGGTGCGCGTCCAGTCGGTCGTCGACCGCGACACCGTGCTCACGACGACGCTTCCGGCCCCCGACGACCACGTCGTGCTCGCGCCGTTCGACAGCATCATTTTCCGCGCCGATCAAGACTTCATCCTCGAAGCGACCGAGCCCGTGGCCGTCTTGCAGGTCATGTCGAGCCAGGAGGCCGTCGGCATCCGTCCCGAGTACCCAGGGGGCGATCCCGCCATCGTCGTCGTGCCGCCGACTGAACAGTACCGGCAGGACTACGTCTTCCTGACGCCGGACCTGTACGCGTTCGACTTCGTCACGATCATGGCGCCTGCCAGCGCGCGTATCCTGCTCGACGGCGAGCCGCTCTCCGAGCGCACCTGCACGACCTCTCCGGCCGACGGCTTGCCCCGTCGCCCGGGCGATCCGCCGCCGCTCGAGGTCATCTACCGCTGTCAGTTCAGCTTCCCGGACGTCATCGGGCTGCCCAACGTACGGGTCGAGGAGGGGGTGCAGAACGACGGCGTGCACACGATCGTCGCCGATGCGCCGGTCGGCATCGTCGTCTGGGGCTTCGACGCGTTCGTCAGCTACGGCTACGCGGGCGGGCTCAACGTCACGCCGCTGTTCTGACGGCGGCAGCCCACGGCTCGAGGGCGGGCTCGGTGAGGGGATCCGAGTCGACCTCGATCTTGGGCTCGGCCTCGGTTTCGGACTCCGTAGCGGCGACGTCCGGGACGAGGGTCCGGAGGCCCTTCAGCCCCCGACCCACGCGCCCGGCGATGTCGGGATCGTGCGACGCGCCGTCGCGCGCCCGACACGCGGTTGACGCCCACGCCCGCGATCGATCACCCCTGCTCCGCTGGCTCCACGTCGATGCGCCGACTAGGATCGCGCCGCGGATGCGGCGCTGGCTCGAAGCGGTGCGGCGGCAGTTCGAGAATGCGCGCCGCGACGTGCAGGCCGTGCTCGAGCACGATCCGGCCGCGCGCAGCGCGCTCGAGGTCGTGCTGACGTACCCCGGCGTGCACGCGCTGTGGATGCACCGCCTCGCCCACGCGCTCTGGCAGCGTGAGCACCCGCTCGCCGCGCGCATCGTCTCGCACGTCAACCGGTTCCTCACCGGCATCGAGATCCATCCGGGCGCGCGCATCGGGGAAGGCGTGTTCATCGACCACGGCATGGGCGTGGTCATCGGCGAGACGGCCACCGTGGGCGACGGCTGCATTCTTTACAAAGGCGTGGTGCTCGGAGGGACGAGCCAGGCACGCACGGTGCGGCACCCTCAGCTCGGCCGCCGCGTCGTGGTCGGCTCCAACGCCTGTATCCTGGGTCACATCACGATCGGCGACGGCGCACGCATCGGCTCGGGATCGGTCGTGATTCGCCCGGTTCCCGAAGGGGCCACGGTGGTCGGAGTCCCAGGCCGCACTGTGCCCAGCCGCGCCGACCGACGCGCGCGCTTCGACGCGACGCTCGACCACGCCAATCTACCCGACCCGGTCGCGGAGATGCTGCGAGAGCTCCGCGACCAGAACGAGCGGCTGCGCGCTCGCGTCGAAGCGCTCGAACGCGCGATCGGCGCGCAGCCGCCGGCCGAGGAGGATCACGGTCTCGTCGACGCCGACGAGGCCACGGTCGATCTGCCGTCCCAGACCGGAGGGTGAACGGAACGCGTCGTCGGTCTCGCATCGTCGCCATCGTCCGCCGCGCCGCTCGGACCGGCGCGCGTCCGAATCCACGCTCTCGGAGACGAGGAGACGATGAGGAGAGGTTCCATGCCGCACGCGTTCGCCAACCACGCCCCCATGTCCGTCGCCACCTTGACCGTCCTGTTCCTCGTGGTGGGTTGCGGCGGCGACCCCGAGCCGCCGCGCTGGCCCGGCCTCGGACCGGGGGAACGGCTCGAGCTCGAGCCCTTCGATCACACGCTCGTGCTGACTTCCGCGCAAGTGGAGCTTCTCGAGCCCGTTGAACTCGACGGCCGGCTCGTCGCTCGGCGTGGATTTCCCAGAGTGACGGCGCGGTCGGTGCTCGTCGGTCCCGCCAATCCCGACCATCCGCACGGCGTGCTGTGGCTCGTACGGTCCGCCGAATCGATGACCGACGGCAGTCAGCGTCTGGAGGTCGTACCCGCGCCGATCCAGCTCGCGTTCCGCCGGCTCCATCTTCGGCTGCGGCGAAGCCTGCAGGATTTGGCGGCAGCGGCGTCAGCTGGACGGATGCCAGCGACGCAGCTGGCGCGCCTCTGACGGCGCGGTCCCAAAAGGACCTCGACTGGGTGCTGTTCGACGGGGACGGAAACGAGGGGACGACCGACGACCAGGTGCGGTTGTCGGCCAAGGTCGGCGGCGGCTACGAATACCTGCTCGGCATCGATTTCGAGCGGGATGCCCTCGATGCGCTCGGCGCCGGGTTCGAGTGCGCCTTTTCGGTCGGATCCGACTGCGACTTGGCCGAAATCTTGCCCGAGGTCAAAGCCGGCTTCGAGCTCACCGCGGACGGAACGGTGGACGTGCGGCTGCAGGGAGCGGCGTGGGAGAGTTTCGAGACGAGCGAACCGCTGGCTTCGGTCGACATCTCGCCACCCGTCTATGTGGTCGGTCCGCTGGTCTTCGTGCCCTCAGTGGACGTGGTCGCAAAGCTTTCGGGG
>JANWZI010000117.1 GCA_025054695.1 Myxococcota bacterium
TAACAGGCTGATCGCGCCTGAGAGTTCACATCGGCGGCGCGGTTTGGCACCTCGATGTCGGCTCATCGCATCCTGGGGCTGGAGCAGGTCCCAAGGGTTTGGCTGTTCGCCAATTAAAGCGGTACGCGAGCTGGGTTTAGAACGTCGTGAGACAGTTCGGTCCCTATCTGTCGTGGGCGGAGGATGCTTGAGGGGAGCTGACCATAGTACGAGAGGACCTGGTCGGACGCACCTCTGGTGTTCCGGTTGTCGCGCCAGCGGCATAGCCGGGTAGCCATGTGCGGAACGGATAACCGCTGAAAGCATCTAAGCGGGAAGCCGGCCCCAAGATGAGGCATCCCGGGCCGCAAGGCCCCTGAAGGCCCCTCGGAGATGACGAGGTGATAGGCCGGAGGTGGACACACGGACTCACGAGACGTGTGGAGCCGACCGGTACTAATCGGCCGTGCGGCTTGACCTATCTCTCAGGCCCGAATCGACGTGACTCGAGGCCGGGGTTGGGAGCGAGAACGCGACGCCGCGAGGCGGCGTCGGGACGACCCCGGTAGTCGCCGCGAGGCGTGCGGCGGCAGGAGAGGAGCCCGGGCGGCTCTCGAAGGTGTTCCGGTGGCCATGTCGGAGGGGCCATACCCGATCCCATCCCGAACTCGGAAGTCAAGCCCTCCGGAGCCGATGGTACTGCGTGGGAGACCGCGTGGGAGAGTAGGACGCTGCCGGAATTGTTCGTCACCCCGCGCCCGTCAGGGCGCGGGGTCTTTTTTTGCGTGAAGTAGGCCGAGCGCCGGGCCCGGCATGTCCGTTCTCGGACACGAGCCGCCGGTACGAGCATCGCGCGATGTGCGTGCTAGGGTTCGAAACTCGAGCCGGACTCCGCCTGTGCCTGGCGCTCGAATTGGGGCACGGCGCCGGACCGCGACTTCGATTCGGAATCGCACGGAGCTCGAGGCTCGACGCGCCCTTCGATGCAACTCCGTGGCGTAGAACGACGCGATGCTGGCGATGTCCAAGCTCCACGGCTAGCCTCGCAGCCCCGGGTCCAGGAGCGCGGTATCGGTGCGTCGACTCTCCGTTTTTCTCACGTTCGTGGCCGCTGCGTGGACGGTGGCCTCGCCAGCGCGCGCCGAACAGCCGTACGTCGAGCGCTTGCGGCAGCACGTCGCAGAGGCGCGGCGTCAGGGGCGTGCACCTGCCGGCATCCTGCCCATTCTGGACGCGTGGCGGGATCGGCATCTGGTGCCGCAGGATGCACTGCGCGAAGCGTTCGCGACCCTCGCGGGGGATGCGGCGCTCGAGCCCGCGCGCCGCGCGTACGTCGGTTTCCTCCTCGCCCGGCTCGAGATCGCAGCCGGGGAGCGGGCCGCCGCGGAACAGCGCTTGCGGTCGCTCGGTCACGTCGCCTCGTGGCGGATCGTGGGGCCGTTCGACAACGAGGGGGGCGAGGGGTTCGATCGCGCGTTCGGGCCGGAGACCGCAGGTCCAACCGAGCCGTGGCGCACGGAGGCGAGCTACGAGGGGCGCGAGCGTACCGTGCGCTGGCGCGACGTTCCTCCGATTCTGCGCACGGGATACCTCTCGTTCGACGACCTGCTGCGACCCGACGTCAACGTGTGTGCCTACGCGGCGACGGCGGTCCACGTCGAGGATCGCGACCAGACGCTGACGTTGTGGGCCGGTGCGGGTGGCGCCGTGCGGGTGTGGTGGAACGGAGCCGTCGTGCTCGAGGACCCCGTCTATCGGGCGCCCGACGCGGATCGATCCGTCGCGACGGTCGAGGCGCGACGCGGCGCCAACGTGGTTCTGGTCAAGGTGTGCGCCCTCGAAGGTACGTGGGGCCTGTACCTGCGCATCGGAGGCCGCGACGGGGGCGCTCCACCCCGCGGCGTGCGGATCGACGCGTCGATGCCCGCCGCGATCGCGACGACGCCGACCGGTGATCGCACGAACGTGCGCGCGTCGACGGATGGCGCGAGGCCGACGGTACGGGCCGTGCTCGACTCCCTGCAACGGGCGGCGGCGTCTGCACGCGCGGGGGCGGCCGACTTCGAGCGACTCGCCCGCTTTCTGGAGGGTACGGGCGCGGACGATCCGGTTCGGCGAAACGCGCGAGATTTGGCGCGACGGGCGGCGGAGCGCGAGCCGACGCCGGCGCGGCTACGGTTCGCGGCGCGGCTCGCGACCGAACGTGGCGATGCCTGGCAATTCGTCGAGCGGGCGATCGCGCGATTCCCGGGGCATCCGGACGCCGTGCTCGCGCACGCCGAATTCGTGGCGGGTGGTCCGCGACCGGAGGCCGCGCTCGACGTGTTGCGGGGCGCGAGGCTCGAGGGCGTTCATGCCATCGAGGCGATGCGATTGCGCGTGCGCTCCTTGCTCGAACTGGGGCTCGCCGCCGCGGCGGGCGCCGTGGCGGAAGAACTGGTTGCGGTGCTCGGAGAGGTTCCCGCGGCGCTCGAGGCGCGGATCGAAGCCGCGCATGCCGAAGGACGGACCGAGCGGGCGGCGCGTTCGTGGGAGGCACTCGTCGCGGCGCGCGGCGACGATCTGCGCGCGCGGCACGAGGTGGCGCTGGACGCGCTGCGGCGGGGCGAGGTGCAGCGGGCCATCGCACAGATCGACGCGATGCGCGAGATCGCGCCGGGCAGCGCGAGCGTCGCGATGCTGGTGGCGGGGCTGCTCGACGGCATCGGACGGACCGACGAAGCGCTCGATGTGCTTCGGCATGCGCTCGACGTGGCTCCCGAGGAACCCGCGCTCCACGTGGAACGGGGTCGAATCCTGATGCGGGCCGGCCGTCAGACCGCTGCAGCCGACGCGTTCCGCGCCGCCTTGTCGCTGCGACCGCAGGACGCCCAGACGCGGCTGCTGCTCGAACAGCTCGCGCCCGAGCCACGACGCGACGAGCGCCACGCCGAGGACTCGCACCGGCTGCTCGCGCGGCGCGGCGCCAGACGGGGTCATCCCGCGACGATTCTGCACGAGCTGACAGTACAGACGGTCCACGACAACGGGCTCGGCTCGGTGTTCCGGCAGCTCGCGGTCGAGATCCACGACGAGGCAGGCGCGCGAGCGTGGTCGACGTACTCGATTCCGTTCGATCCGGGGAGCCAGCGCGCGGAGCTCCGGCTCGCGCGCGTGACGCGGCGCGATGGGCGAACGCTCGAGGCGGTCGCCACGTGGGAACAGGCGACCGGCGAGCCGTGGTACCGCATGTACTACGACACGCGCCTGCTCGTCGTCGAGCTGCCGCCGCTCGAGCCGGGCGACGTCGTCGAGCTGCGCTGGCGCGTCGACGACGTCGCGCACCGCAATCAGTTCGCGGACTACTTCGGGGACGTGGTGCTGTTGCAGGGCTTCGAGCCGCGTCGCGTCGTCCAGTACGTGCTCGACGGTCCGGCGCGTCGGCGATTTCACGTCGCCGAGCCTCGCCTCGCGGGCCTGCGGCGCTCCGCCGTCGAGGAGAACGGGCGGCGGATCGTCCGGTACGAGGCTCACGACGTGCCCGCGATCGAGCCGGAGGACGGGATGCCGGGGCTCACCGAGGTGGCCGCGCATCTGCACGTCTCCACGTACGAGCGCTGGGAACAGGTGGGGCGGTGGTGGTGGGGGCTCGTTCGCGATCAGCTCGTGGCGGACGACCGCATCCGCGAGACGGTGCGCGCGCTGCTGGCCGGATCGCCGGACCTACGCGAGACGGTGCGTCGTATTCATGCGTGGGTGGTCCGCAACACGCGCTACGTCGCGCTCGAGTTCGGGATCCACGGCTACAAACCGTATCGGGTCCCGCTGGTGGTCCAGCGCGGTTTCGGCGACTGCAAGGACAAGGCGTCGCTGCTGTACGTGATGCTGCGGGAGGCGGGCATCGACGCGCAGCTCGTGTTGGTGCGGACGCGACAAAACGGTCGCATCGCCCCGGAGCCGGCCTCGCTCGCCGTCTTCGACCACGCCATCGCCTACGTGCCGGCACTGGACCTGTACCTCGACGGGACCGCCGAGCACGCTGGGCTCGACGAGCTGCCCCCGATGGATCAGGGCGTCATGGTCCTGCACGTCGGTCCGGACGGCGTCGCGTTGCGACGCACGCCGGTGCTCGGCGCAGATCGCAACGTGCGCGAGCGGCGTCTCGACGTGGAGTTGCAGCCCGACGGCGCGGCGCGCCTGCTGGGCGAGGAGACGGTGCGCGGCAACGAGGCGTCGGACCTTCGCGCCGAGTACGAGAGCCCGGGGACGCGCGCCGAGCGGCTCGAGCGTGCGCTGCGGCGGGTCTTCCCTGGCCTGCAGCTCGTCGAGCAGCGGATTGAGGGAACCGAGCGTCTCGACGTACCCGTGCAGATCCGATGGCGCGCCGAGGTTCCGCAACTCGGGCGCCGCGATGGTGACGCGCTGCGCGTGCCGGCCGCGGTGCTCGGGGACCTCGTCCGCACGCTCGCGCGGGCCTCGAGCCGCCGGCTGCCGCTTGAGCTGGGTGGGACGAGCCGATACGTCGAGGAACGGATCGTGCGCCCCCCGCCGGGATACCGGCTGGGGGCACTGCCGGAAAGCGGCGAAGTGCGCGGAGAGCACGGCGCCTTCGCGATGCGCGTCGAGGCCGAGGGCAACGCCGCGTTCGTGCGGACGGAGCTCGCCATCGAGGCGGATCGAATCGAACCGGAGTCGTACGCCGCGTGGCGCGCGTGGGTTGAGCGCGTCGACGCGATGCTGCGGCGTCCCCTCGTGCTCGAGCGGAGAAGACCGTGACAGCGTGTGTGCCGCGCGCGCCTCGGGAAGGCTCGCCGCAACCTTCTAGTTCGGGAGGCGACCAACGGCGACGGCCTCCCGGCATGGGCGCGGCCCTCTCGACGCTCCGCAGCGCGCCCTTCACGGCCGTCGTCCTGATTCTTACCGGATGCGGCGCCGCTTCCGTGCGTTCGCGTGCGCCCGTCGACGACGTCGCCGCGCTCCGCAGGCACGTCGAGGCCAACCCGACGGATGCGCGGGCATGGCGAACGCTCGCGCTTCTCGAGTCGTTCGACGGTCGGGGCGAGGTGGCACGCGCCGAACGGACGCTCGAACGGGCGCGCGCGCTGCTCCCGGACGACCCGTGGTTGTGTTACGCACACGCCGTCGAGCGCGAGACGCGCGGTCGGCTCGACGAGGCTCTCTCGGGCTGGCTCGACCTGCTCGACTCGGTCGCGCGCCCGACGCGCAGCCGCGAGCCGGAAGCGCGCTGGCTCGCGGAGGCTGCGCTCGAGGCCATCGAGGCGCTCGAGGATCGGGCGCCGGACTGGAGGGCCGCGGTCGGGGATCGCATCGCGCGGCGCGCGGCCATCTGGAGACTGGACGCCGAGGCGCGAGCGCGACTCGCGGCGCTGCGCATCGAGCTCGGGTACCGCGCGGGGGATCTTGCGGCGGTCGCGTCCGCGGCGGAGCAGGCCGGTTGCATCACGCGCTGGCGCGTGGCCGGTCCGTTCGGTCCACGCGAGTTGCTGGGCTTCGATGGGCCGTGGCCCGCCGTTGGCCCGGGTCCGATGGTCGAGGTGCACGACCTGGGGCCGACGCGCGGACGCTGGCCCGTGCGCGAGGTGCAGGCGCGTGGATGCGTGGCGCACGTCGGTGGCGGGCCCGTCGCCGGCGGCGGGCTCACCGTCGCCGAGGCCTTCGTCGAGGTGGACCAGCCTGGGCCTTACGTGGTGAGGTTGCACACGCCCAACAGTGTCGCGCTGCGGGTCGACGGCCGAACGATCGCGTGGCGCGACGCGCGGACGGCGTACGGTCCGACGGTCACGCACCATCGGGTGTCGCTCGAGACTGGCCGCCTCGAGATCGAGGTCGTCCTCGCTTCGCGGCATCCCAACCCGCTGCTCTCGGTCGCTCTGCTCCCCGTCACGAACGGCGAGGGTGCGCTTGAGCTGCCGGAAGCACGCACGGCGTGGCACGCCCATTTGCGCGCGCGCCTCGCTGCCTCGCGCGGCGACGTGGTCGAGGCCGTCGAGACGCTGCGTACATGGATCGAGACGCATCCGGCTTCGCCGGTGCTGCTCGCATCGCTGGGCGAGACGGTTCGCACCGACCCTCGACTGTCGGAGTCGCTGCGGCGGGACGAGGCGCGCGATGCACTGGAGCGCGCGGCGCGGGGCGATGCATCCGCTTGGTCGGTGCGCTTGCGGCTCGCACGCCTCGCGCTCGCCGATGGTCGCGACCTGGAGGCGATCGGCGCGCTGCGCGAAATGTCCCGCGGCGGTCGGCCGCTCGTCGACGTCGAGCTGGCGCTCGGTGATGCGCTGCTCGGACGCGGTTGGACGGCGAGTGCGGAGGCGGCGTACGAGCGGGCGCGGCTGGCGGGAGCCGATGCGTGCCGGCCTCTGCGTGCACTGATGCAGCTCGCCGGCTCACGCGGGGATCACGCGGCTGCGGCGCGGCTGGCCGAGGCGCTGGTCGGCTGTGATGCGCGGTCGGATGCGCGGTACCGCCGGCTCGTCGAGGCGAGGCGGTGGGACGAAGCCCGGGTCGAGCTCGCGCGACTGGCCGCGTTCGAGCCGGTGCAGAGCGAGGCGGGTGTGCTGCGCGCGCGGCTCGACCTCGAGCGAGCAGCCGGGGCTACGGACGATGTGCTCGCGCCTCTGCTCGAACGATTGCGCGAGCGGGTGCCGCGCGATCCAGCGACCGTTCTCGCACAGGCCGACGCGTGGGCGGCGGCCGGGCGGACCGAGGAGGCGGCGGACTTGCTCGAACGCGCGATGCGCGAGGCGCCGGGGCCGATGGCGAGCCTGGCGCGGGCGGCGGTCGGGCTTGGTCGGCGCCACCCGATGGACGGGTGGCGACGCGACGGCTACGAGGCGTGGCGGCGTTTCGAGGCCTCCGGGCGCCGGTACGAGGAGCCCGCGGTGCTCGTGCTCGACTACACCGTGGTGCGCGTCTTCGAAGACGGCTCGAGCCTCGAGCTGACGCACAACGTCTGGAAGCTGCAGAGCGAGGAGGCGATCGACGAGCACGCGGAGTGGGAGCCTCCCGAGGACGCGGAGATCTGGACCGTGCGCACGATCAAGTCCGATGGACGCTGGCTGGAGCCCGACGCCATCGCGGGCAAGTCGTCGATCTCGTTGCCGCACGTGACCGTGGGCGACGCGATCGAATACGAGTACGTCGTCGCGCGTCCCTCGCCGCCCGCGTTTGCCGGCGGGGCGCTGCCGTGGCGGTTCTATTTCCAGGGGTACGAGACGCCGTTCGACCACAGCGAGTACGTCGTCGTCGTGCCCGCGTCGATGCCCGTGGAGATCGATCCACGCGGCCGGCCGCCGACGCTCGAGGAGCGGAGCGAGGATGGGCTGCGCGTGCTCCGCTGGGTCGCGCGGGAGAGCCGTCCACCGCGGGCCGAGCCGAATAGCGTCCATCGCCGCGAGCTGTTGCCATCGATCGCGGTCGGCGTCGGCGCGAGCTGGTCGCAACTCGTCGAGGGCTTGCGCGACGCGCTCGCCGATCGCGATCCGGTCGATCCACGCGCCGTGCAGCTCGTGCGGCGGATCGTCGGGGAGGTTGGTCCGGAACGGCCGGCGGACGTCGCGGCGCGCCTGTTCGCGTGGGTGGTGCGCGAAATACGGCACGAGCCCGACACGTTCGGGCTCGCTCCGGCGATGGTCGCGGCCCGTCAGGGGCACCGTGCGCGCGTGCTGCACTACTTGCTCCGCCTCGCGGGGATCGACGCCGTCCTCGCGATCGCCCGGTTGCGCTCGTTTGACCAGACGCGTGGGCTCGTGCCGGACGCGGAGACCTACGATCATCTTCTCGTCGTGCTTCCCGAGGGCGTCGAGCCTCGGTTCCTGTTCCCCGGATCGCGTCACGCGCCGGTGGGCTATCGGCCGCCCGTGTTGCGTGGGACCGACGCCCTGTTACTCGCGCCGGGCGCGCCGACGGTGGTCTTGCCCGAAGCGCCGCAAGGGAGCGATGCGCACGTCATTGAGGCCGACCTGGAGCTGCTCGCCGACGGCTCGGCGCGGGGGCGCATCGTCGAGACGCTGCACGGCGTCAAGGCGGTTCGCTGGCGCGAGATGGAGGAAGAAATCCCCGAAGCGCGTCGACTGCGGCACGTCGAGGAGCACCACGTGGGGCAGCTGTTTCCGGGAGCCCGATTGCGGCAGCTCCACGTGTTGCAGCGGGAGCTGGTGGAGCTGCCCGTGGTCCTTCGCTACGAGGTGCACGTTCCGTCGATCGCGCGAGTCGAGGCCGACCGGACGCTCGTTCTCGCCGGCCTGCTTCCGACGATGCTTTCGACGTGGCACGCGCGGGCCGACCGCCGCTCGACGCCGCAGCTCGTCGTCGAACCGGTGGAGCTGACGGTCCGCGTGCGCGTCGCGCTACCGCCCGGGATGCGCGCGGTCGAGCTGCCGCCGTCCGTGCAGCTGCGCGACGGCGGTCCGACGGCGGGGCGCTTCTCGATGCAGCTGAGCGCCGCGGACGGCCGGGTCACGCTCGAGCGCAACGTCGAGCTGCGTCCGGCTCGGATCGAGCCGGAGCACTATCCGCAGTTCGCGCGTTTCTGTCGCGCCGTGGACGAGGCGGAGGCACGCGAGATCCGGATCGGGCCCTCCTCCTGACGGGGCGGTCGGGTTGCTCGAACGCGGGATCTAGCTCCGAGTTGCGGAGGGCTCGGGCTCCGGCTCGGGATCGGGGTCGAGCTCGAGCTCGGCTCGGGCTCAGGCTCGGCGTGGGACTCGGGCTCGGTGTGGAAGGACCTCTCGGCGCTCTTTACCCACCTCGACTTGGCGGCCGCGGTCAGAACTGCGAAGGATCCAGTTCTCCGGCCCGCATCGTCGTCGGCGTCGGCGCAGTCATGCGGCTCGCTTCGTCGCGTTCACGACGGGGCGAGTCTTGTTGCCGTGGCGGGTCTTCGCTTCTCGGCGGAGCGGATCCTGGCTCGGGACGCGCAGGCGGCAGATCGCCGCCCGTCGCGGCGGGCTGAAGAGCCGTCGAGCCTCCGCGATCACGAGGCGTACGTCCCGATCCGCGTGGCCGATCCCCGCGGTGCTCCGGTTGCGCCGGAGTCGTGGACGGAGAGTCGGCGGATCTCGAGGCGAGCCACGCGGCGTAGCGCGAGGCGTTCGGTCCGCTCGCATGCAGGTCGAGATACCGACGGACGAACTGGGCCGCCCGCTCGTCGTCGCCTCGCGCGCGGAGCGCCTCGATCACGAGGGCGAGATCCGCCTCGCTCTCGGCCACGTCGGCGAGTTCGGCGATGACACAGTCGTGCCGCCCATCCGCGGCACAGCGCACGGCACGCGCCCGGCGCGACGCGACCTCGGTCGACGCCTGATCCGTCGGCGGTCCAACACTCGGTTCACCGGTTCCGGTCGGGGTCGGGGGGCGCGCCGGCTCCTGCATGGCGCTCGCGTGCGGTCCCGTCGGAGGCGTGGGGACCGTCGGCGACGTCGTCGCGGGCTCGGCAGGCGAACTCGTTCCGGTTAGCGCGAGGGCGGCGACAACGCCGATCGTGCCGACGAGCGCGGCACCCGCTCCGGCCGCCAGGATCCACGTGCGGCGGCGGTCTCTGGGATCCGGCGTTGCGCGCGGCAACACCCCCGAGCTTTTCAGGGGAGGCAGGATGCCTGGCTCGGGCGTGCTGCCGTCGGGGCGCTGCGCGGAAGCGGGAGGTGCGGGCGCCCCGACGATGCGAGGCGCGGGGGCCGTGTCGGGTTGCGACGCCCAGAGCCCTTCGCGTCCGACGGCGCGTTCGAGGTCGAGGGCGAGCGCCTCGACGCTGGGGTATCGTAGTGACACGTCGCGGCTCATCGCGCGGGCCACCACGTCGGATATGGCCGGGGGAAGGTCGGGACGGAACGCCGAGACGGGCGTCACGTCCTTGGTGAGGATTGCGATGAGGAGCGCATTGTAGTTGTCCGCGTCGAAGGGGACGCGGCCAGTGAGCGCTTCGTACAGGATCGCGCCGAGCGCGTAGACGTCGACGCGGTGATCGATGTCGCGCCTGCCGGCGGCCTGTTCGGGCGCCATGTAATACGGCGTTCCGAGCACGGATCCGGTACGCGTCAGCCGGTGATCCTGCGATTGCCCGAGGCTCTTCGAGATCCCGAAGTCGAGAAGCTTCGGGACGACGCGATTGCCGCGACGGGCCAGGTAGATGTTGTCCGGCTTCATGTCGCGGTGGACGATCCCCCGCTCGTGCGCCATCGCGAGCGCGAGCATCACCGGCGTGAGAACCTCGACCGCCGAGATGGCGTCGAGCACACCGCGACGCAGCACGTCCGCCAGCGACTCGCCCTGCAGCAGCTCCATGACCATGAACGGGGCGCCCTCGTGCACGCCGACGTCGAAGATCTCCACGACGTTCGGGTGCGTGATGGCGCTCGCGGCGCGCGCCTCGCGGACGAACCGCTCCACCGCCTCGCCGTGCCCGAGCAGTTGCGCGCTCATGCGCTTGATCGCGAGCCGCTTGCCCGTGACCTCGTGCATGGCCTCCCACACCGAGCCCATGCCGCCTTCACCGATGAGCCGCACCAGCCGGTACTTGCCCGCGAGCAGCTCCGGGGCGGGAGCGGCTGCCGACGCCTCCGTCACGGCGGGGTTAAGGGTAGCGCGAACGCGCGGCCGTGCCAAAGGCCGGCGGCGTCCCTCGAACGGCGTCGAGCGCTCAACGGGGGCTTCGAGCGTGCGAGCGGCGGCGGAAGGCCCATGGCACCGCGAGCAGCCCGAGAGCGACGAGCGAGCCCCTCGGTGCGCGATGGATCACCCTGCACGCACAGCCACTGACTTTCATGGCTGGCCGAGTGGGTGAATCCGATCCGTCGCTCATCCCGCCACCACCGCCCCCATCCAGGGTCCCTGCGTCGCCCGGAGACGGCATTCCGCCCGCATCCCCGCAGCTTCCTACGCATTCCCCCATGGAGTTGCACATCCCTGCCGGGGGCGAGCCCGGGGGGCAGCCCATCGGCACGCACGGTGCTCCCAAGGCTGCCGGTACGCACTCTTCGACACCCGGCATGCAGGTCTTGCACGGCCCGCAATCGCAGCAGATGCCCGGACTGTCGTCCATAGTGTTGGGGTCTGCGCACGGCATGTCGAGACAGTTGCCGTCGCCCCAGCACCTGTCACCCCTTCTTCCAGGGAGGTTGAACGCAAGAACGAATGGGTCGTTGTCGCTCATTCCGATCACGGCGCCAGCC
>JANWZI010000118.1 GCA_025054695.1 Myxococcota bacterium
GCTGACCACGCCGCGGCCGCCGACCGCGAGCATGCCGAGCGTAAGCGCGTCGTCCCCCGACAACACCGCGAAGCGGTCCCCGCATCGAGCGACGATCTGCTGCGCGCGCAGCACGTTTCCCGTCGCTTCCTTGATGGCGACCACGTGCGGCACGTCGGCCAGGCGCGCGAGCGTCGCCGCTTCCAGGTCGAACGCGGTCCGGCCCGGAATGTTGTAGAGCATCGCCGGGATCGGCACCTCCTGCAGCACGCGTCGGAAGTGGCCCTCGACGCCGGCCTGCTGCGGACGCACGTAATACGGACAGACGAGCAGCACCCCATCCGCCCCCGCCTCGCGCGCGATTCTGCACAGCGCGACGGTGTCTCCGGTCGATCCGCTGCCGGCGCCCGCGACCACAGGCAGCCGACCACGCGCCTGCTCGACGACGGTGCGGACCACGAGCGCGTGCTCGTCCCAGTCGAGGCTCATTGCCTCGCCCGTCGTCCCGCACGGCACCAAGCCATCGACTCCGGCGGCGATCTGGCGTTCCACGAGATCGCGCAGCGTCGGCACGTCGACTTGGCCGTCGCGAAACGGAGTCACGAGCGCAGTGAAGACCCCTTCGAACACGGCCCCCCTTGTAGCCGGGCCGTACGCGTCGCGAAAGAGCCACGCGATCGCAACGGTTCCGAGCCCCGCCGAGCGCGAGCTCCAATCCGAGCCCGAGTCCGAGTCCGAGCCCGAGTCCGAGGCCGAGCCAGAGTCCGAGTCCGAGTCCGTGTCCGACTCGCAGAATCGAGCCCGAGTCCGAGACAGAGCCCGAGTCCGAGCCCGAGACCGAGCGCGAGTCCGAGTGCGAGTCCGAGCCCGTGCCGTCTTCAGCGCTCGATCGGACCGTGGGATGCGTCCGCAGCGCCCGAGGCCGGAACGAGCAGCCGGCGGCGCAGTGCCGCGCGGATGTGCTCGACGCCAAGATAGAAGACGGGCAGGACGAGCAGCGTGAGCACGGTGGAGCTGATCACGCCGCCGATGACCGCGAGGGCCATCGGCGCGCGGAACTCGCTTCCGGCCCCTCCGGCGAGCGCCGTCGGAAGCATGCCGAGCACCATCGCGGCGCTGGTCATCAGGATGGGCCGCAACCGGGCGGCGCCCGCCGACAGGATCGCTTCGCGCGGGCTCGCGCCGGCCCGCACGCGAACGACGGCGTGATCGACCAGGAGGATGCCGTTCTTGGTGACCAGCCCCATCAGCAAGATGAGGCCGATCATCGCGCCCATGTTCATGGCCGAACCGTGCAGGAACAGCGCGAGCATCGCCCCCACGACCGCGAGCGGAAGAGCGAGCATGATGGTCAGCGGGTGCACGAAGCTCTCGAACTGCGAGGCGAGCACCAGATAGATGAAGACGATGCCGAGCCACAGCGCGAGCCCCAGATTCTCGTTGCTCTCGTTCATCAGCTTGGCGTCGCCCTCGAGGACGAAGTCGACGCCCGGCGGCAGCGGCTCGCGACCGATCGCCGCGAGCATCTCCGCCACGACGTCGCCGAGCGGGCGATCGCCCGGACTGGCGCTGATCCGGATGGTGCGCGATCGGTCGAGACGCTCGATGACCGCAGGACCCTCGTCGCGACGCACCGTCGCCAGATCCGACAGGGGCACGAATCCGCCGGCGGTGGGCACGACGAGCCGCCCCAGAAGCCCGACGCTCGCCCGGTCCTCTTCCCGGACCCGAACGCGCACGTCCAGCTCCTCGTCACCCACGCTCAGCGTGCCCGCCACCGCGCCGTGCATCGCGGTACGCAGCGTCGCGGCGACCAGCGCCGTCGGCGCCCCCATCTGCGCAGCGCGATCGTGCCGGATCTCGAACCGCAGCTCCGGTTTGCCGCGCGCGAAGGAAACGTCGACGTCCGTCGCGCCCGGCACCGCGCGCATCCGCTCGGCGAAGCGGTGGGCGACGCGCTCGAGGTCCTCGAAGCGCTCGCCCCGCACGTAAATCGCAATCGGCCAGTTGCGCGCGCCTTCGACGATGGCCGGCAGACCCATCGACACCTTCGCCTCGGGCATGTGCCGCGCCACGACGCGACGCGCGATCCGCTGCAGCTCGAGCAGCCCGACGTCGCGCTCCCACTTGGGCACGGCGATCAGGCGCCAGGAGCCCGCGTGCGGATCGCCGAAGACTCCGATCGTCGCGTGCACCAGCCGGAATCGCCGGTCGCGGAGCAGCTCCGCCTCGGCGGCCGCCGAGCGGCGCGACGTCTCCTCGAGGCTCGTCCCCGCGGGCAGCTCGAAGTCGAGATGGAACTGGCCCCGATCCTCGAGCGGTACGAACTCGCTGCCCATCAGCGGCAACAGGGAGCAGCTGCCGCCGAGCACGAGCAACGCTGCGCCGGCCACGGCGCCCATGCGCGACCGACGCGCGACGATCCAGCGGAGCGTCGCGGCATAGACGGCGTCCATGCCCGCATAAAAGGCGCGCAGCGGCCGCACGATCACCGCGCTCCAGCGCACGGCGCGCGACGCGGGGTCGAGGGGCCGCGCGAATCGCGACGAGAGCATCGGATCGAGCGTGAGGGCGACCCACGTCGAGAGCACCGTCGCGCCGGCCACCGTGATGCCGAACTCCTGGAAGAATTGACCGACGATGCCCCCCGTGAACGCAACGGGCACGAAGACCGCGCACAACGTGGCGGTCGTGGCGAGCACGGCGAGCGTGATCTCGCGCGTCCCGTCGATGGCGGCACGCACGGGGGACGCCCCGCGCTCCAGGTGCTTGACGATGTTCTCGCGCACCACGATCGAGTCGTCGATGAGCAGCCCGATCGCGAGCGACAGACCGAGCAGCGTCATCATGTTGATCGAGAAATCGAGCACCCACATCAGCAGGAAGGTGCCGATGACGCTCGTCGGCAGCGCGACCGCGCTGATGAGCGTCGAGCGCAGGTCGAGCATGAAGAGCAAAATCACCAGCACCGCCATCGCGCCGCCGAACAGCAGCGCGATCTGCACCTCGCGCGCGTTCTCGAGGATGAACTCGCTCTGATCGACGACGAGCTCGGCGCGGACGCCCTCGGGCAGCCGCAGCGCGTCGAAGCGTTCGCGCACGCCCCGCGCCACCTCGACCGTGTTGCGGCCCGACGCCTTCATCACGTCGAGCACGACCGAGGCGACGCCGTTGGTCCGCACGATTTCCTCGACGTCCGCGAGTCCTTCCCGCACCCGCGCCACGTCGGCGAGCCGCACGATCGCGCCCTGCTCCGTCGTCGCGACCGGCAGCCGGGCCAGCGCCTGCACGTCGCGCAGCCGACCCGTCGCCCGCACGCCGAGCTGACGATGGCCTTCGCGCAGCGACCCGGCGGGCACGTCGACGTTCTCGCCCCCGATGCGCTCGACGAGCTGCGCGAGCGAGATACCGTGCGCCCGCAGCGCCTCGAGGTCCACGTCGACGTGCACCTCGCGGTCGGCGCCGCCTCGCACGCGCACCGCCGCCACCCCGTCGACGCGCTCCAGTTCCGGGGCGATGCGACGTTCGGCGAGCTGCCGCAGCTGATCGACGGGCATCGGCCCCGAAAACGTGTAGATGGCGATGGGGGCGGCGCCGACGTCCATGCGCTCGTAGCGCGGCGCTTCGACCTCGCGGGGCATGCGGAACCGCGCGCCCTCCACGCGTTCGCGCACCTGCGCCGCCGCCTCGTCGAGGTCGACGTCGAGCTCGAACGCGATCATCACCTGCGAGACCGAGTCGCGCGACCAGCTGAAGATCTGGTCCACGCCGTTGATCCCTGCGACGGCGTCCTCGACGTGGCGGGTCACCTCGCGCTCGACCTGCTGCGGCCCCGCGCCCGGGTACACCGTCACGACGGTGACGACCGGCAGCTGGACGTCGGGAAACAGATTGACGGGAAGGCGGCCAAGCGCGACCAGCCCCAGCACGACGATGGCGACCGAGACCATCGTCGTAAAGACGGGCCGGCGGACCGACAGCTCCGAGAGCGTCACTGCGGCGCTCGCTCCGTCGGCCGCTCGCTCCGAGGCGGCACGGAATGCGCCCGGACGCGCATACCCGGAGCGAGTCGTGCCGAGGGTTGCAGGACGACGCGCGCGGTCGGCTGCAGCCCGTCGAGTACCACGATGGAGCCGTCCTCGGCCTCGCGGTGCTCGACCCCCGCCGCCCGGAGGGTACCGTCGTCGTCGACGAGAAGCACCGTTCCGTCGGCCCGCAACGCGGAGCCAGGCAACGCGAGCGCATCGACCGGCTCGCCCAGGCGGATGCGCGCCTCGACCAGCGAGCGCCCGACGAGTCGGCCGTCGGGATTGGGCACGTCGATCTCGACCGGTGCGCGTCGGCTGGTCGGATCGAGCGAGGGGACCACGACGCGCAGCCGACCGCCGACCGCCCCCTCGCCGACTTCGACGAGCTGACCGGCCCGCACCAATGCGACCTCGCGCTCGGAGACGCTCGTGCGCAACCGGAACGCGCTCAGGTCCTCGATGCGCGCCACCGGCACGCCCGGCCCGACCACGAGGCCCGGCGCCTCGGGAACGCGCGTCATCGTGCCCGCGAACGGCGCGCGCAGCACGTGGTGCGCGCCCGCCGTTCGCGTCGCGCGCTGCGACGCGCGGGCCTGCGCGAGCTGCGCCTCGGCGAGCGCAACGGCCTGCTGGGCCGCCGTCCGTTCCGCTTCCGCCGCGGCCCCGGAACGAGCCAGTGCCTCGAGCCGCGAGAGCCGATCGCGTGCCATGGCGAGCTGCGCCTCGGCCATCGCGACGGCCGCGGCCGACTGCTCGCCGGCCGCACCGATTGAGGCGCGGTCGAGCACTGCGACGATCGCGCCGGCCTCAACCCGGTCTCCGAGAGCGACCTCGACGGACCGAATGCGTCCTCCCGTCTCGAAAGCGAGTTCGGCCGCGCGGACGGGCTCGAGCGTCCCTGTGACGACGACCGTCGGCGTCCAACGGATCGGCGACGGATTCACCACGTCGACCGCCTCGAGCGAGCTGTGTTCCGCCTCCGCGCGCGATTGCTCCTGGGCCGCGCGGCGCGCCGTGGCCTGGGCCAGACGCACGGCGAGCGCGGCGCCGACGGCGACCACGACGAGCATCGCCACCGAAGCAGCCACCCACCGCGCACGCCGCGAAGGCTCCGACGGCGAGTGGGTGTCGAGCGAGGGCGGGGGAGTGTCGGACATCGCCTCAGGCTCCCCTCGACGCGCGAGACTGTGAGACCGCAGCGGCACGGGTGCAAGCGCCCGACGAATGGCCTAAAGCCGAGAGGGGCTCCGTCTCGGACCCGAGCTCGGGCTCGGACTCCGACTCGAGCTCAGACTCGGACACGGACCCTCAGTGTGCGCACCGACTCCGGGCTGCCATCACCCACCCGGACCCGTCTCGCCGCGCGGCCCGTGCGCCGCTGTCCGCGGACCCGTTGCCAGAACGATCACGCCGGCGACGGCGGACAGAAGCGAGCCGACGAGAATCCCGATCTTCGCCGAGACGTGCTCGGCGCTTCCCTCGCCGTACGCGAGCGAAGCGATGAAGAGCGACATCGTGAACCCGATGCCGCCGAGCAAGCTCGCTCCCCACAGCTGCCGCCACCCGGCGCCCGTCGGCAGCGCGCCAATACCCAGGCGCACCGCGAGCCAGGTCGCTCCGAAGATGCCGAGCTGTTTGCCGAAAAACAGCCCGAGCAAGACACCGAGTGCGACGGGCTGACCGAGCGCGCCGAGACCCACTCCGTCGAGCGAGACCCCCGCATTGGCGAGCGCGAAGAGGGGAACGATGACGAACGCCACCCACGGATGCAGCGCGTGCTCGAGCCGCGACAGGGGCGATTCGCACTCGTCGAGGCGATTCTCGAGCGCGCGCAGCGCCTCGTCCTGCTGTTCCGCGCCACCCGCCTCGGCATAGCCGACCAGCTCGCGCGCCTGCTCGACCACGTCGCGACGCGAGTACAGGGCGCGCGCCGGAACGCACAGTCCGACCACAACGCCGGCAATCGTCGGGTGAATACCGCTCTTGAGCACGGCGACCCACAACGGCAGTCCCGCGACGACGTACAGCGAGGGGCGTCGAACGCCCGCGAGATTGAGCACGACCAGCAGCAGCGTGCAGCCGGCCGCGACGAGCAGAGGTGCCGCACCCAGCCCGCTCGAGTAGAAGAGCGCGATCACGAGGATCGCGCCCAGATCGTCGATGATGGCGAGCGCCGTCAGGAACACCACGAGCGCCGGCGGAACGCGCGCGCCCAGCATCCGCATGCAGCCCAGCGCGAAGGCGATGTCGGTCGCCATGGGGATGCCCCAGCCGCGGACCGCGTCGCCCTCGCGCGCGACGGCGAGGAAGAACGCCGCCGGCACGGCCATGCCTCCGAGCGCAGCGAGCACCGGCACGATCGCGCGGCGCGCGCTGCGCAGCTCGCCGATGAGGATCTCGCGCTTGATCTCGAGCCCCACGACGAGAAAGAAGACGGCCATGAGCAGGTCGTTGATCCAGATCAGGAGCGGTTTGGTCAGGCCGAAGCGCGGCGTGCCAATCGTCAGCTCGGTGCTCCACAGCGCCCTGTAGGAATCGGCCCACGGCGAGTTCGCCCACAGCAGCGCGGCAATCGTCGCGAGCACGAGCACGGTGCCGCCGAGCGCCTCGGTGCGGAAGAAGCGCTCGAACGGCCGCACGAGCAGGGCGCGGATGCGATGCAAGTCCACCGCGGCCTGCTATGGCGCCGCCCGTGCCCACGGCAAGGGGCCGAGCCGCGTCGGGGCCCGCACACGCACGAGCGCGTCACGCGAAAGCGAAGCGACCACCACCGCCTCACGGGGACCGGCCGGCTCGATCGCGTGCTCGCGCCTTGGGCTCGGACTTGGGCTCGGACTTGGGCTCGGACTCGGTCTCGGACTCGGTCTCGGACTCGGACTCGGACTCCGACTCGGGCTCGGACTCGGGCTCCGGCTCGGGCTCGGACTCGGATCCTCGATCGGTCCTGGAGCCGGACGCGGCCTCGCGCTGTAGAACACTCCGAGAGCGAACGACCCGATCGAGCCGTCAGGAAGCTCGGCGCGCTCGCCGCCGGACCACGACCCCCACCATCAACAGCAGCCCGAGCGCGGTCGCCGTGGCCTCCGACCGCCTCGGCACGCGGCATCCGCACCCCTCTTGCGCGGCGGGCGGCTGCGGCCCGCTCGCCTCGACGCACACGGCGTCGAGCCCGTCGGCCGTGCGGCGACATTCGAAGCCGGTGCCGCACGGAGCGTCGGGACCACAGCGACGCGTGCAGCGCATGCCCTCGCCGACGTCGACGCACAGCGTGCTGATGCACTCCTCGCCGCTCGCGCACGGCTCGCCGACGAGCCGTCGGTCCGGCGCGCAGACCATCGCACCTCCCGCCGGTGTGCACGTGAAGTCCTCGGGACAGTCCGCCTCACCGCCGCAGAACGGCGTGCACCAGCGCACCTCGCCGCGCGTCACGCAGATGTCCCCCTCCTCGCAGTCCTCGTTCTGCAGGCACGCGCCGCCGACGCCCTCGCGCTCGCCGCGGACGCACCGCGCGAGCCCGGCGCGACAGTGATGGCCCCGGCCGCAATCGGCGTCGGAACCACACGGTCTGGTGCAGTACCGCGCATCCCCATCCCGCAGACACTCGCCCGACTGACATTCCGTGTCCGACAGACACCCCTCGCCGAGGCCCCGGGCCCCGGCGACGATCCCGGCGGGAACGCATCCTCCGCACGCGCCGGGCGGCGCGGCACACACCTCGCCGGCGAGGCACGTACCGGCGTCCCCCCGACAGGGCGTCAGGCAACGACGCCGCCCGTCGCCCGGATCGGCGCAATGCAGCGACGCGCAGTCCGTGTCGCGCGTGCAGGGCGCGTCGTTGCCGCCCATGCCGGGCTCTCCGGGAAGGCAGCGGCCTTCGCATCCGTCGATGCGTGCGCAGTACAAGCCCATCGGACAGCCGAGCGTGGGCCGGAGCGGATCGCACGGCTGCGTGCAGATGTCGCCGACGGGCGTCGACTCACAGTTCAGACCGATGCACTGCTGGTGCATCGTGCACGGAGAACCGAGCGGAAGGCAGGTCTCGTCGACCTCTCCGTTGCAGTCGTTGTCGTACCCGTCGCAGCGCTCCGCCCCGTCGTTGACGCAACTGCCCGAGTCGCGGATCGCGGTGTCGATGAGCTCGAGATACGTGTCGATGCGGTTGAACCCCGCGAACCCGCTGCCGCATCCCCCCGTACCGAACGACGTGACCCCGAAGACGGCGGGGGGGTCCCCCGTCAAGATCGGCCCCCCGCTGTCTCCCTGACAGGTGCTGGGCCCCGTGTAGATCACGTTCCCCATCACGGAGACCACGCGCGTGCGGGCGCGGTACTTGACGCCCGTCGTCCCCGACGGGGTCTGACCGAACCCCACCACCGTCGCGTCCGTTCCGACGAGGCGGCGCGGCTCATCGCGGTAAAGCGCATACGGCTCCACATCCGTCACGCCCCGCTGAAGAATGATCACGGCCACGTCCTGCCCGACGAGCGCCCCGCCGAGGCCGCCGCGTCCTCCGTCGGTCCAGACACCGGGCGTCGTACGCACCTCGGCCGCGGACAACATCCGCGTCAGCCGCGCCACCGAGCTTCCCATGCCGATGACGAACGCCGACGGAGCCTCCGGTCCGCTCGCCCCCGGTCGCTGGACGCAGTGCTTGGCCGTGAGCACCGCGCGCGGCGCGATGAGGCTCCCGGTGCACAGGCCGCCCAGAAAGCGGTTGTAGACGACCACGACCTGGGGACTGCCCGAATCGGGCATGCCACCCACGATCCACTCGACGGCCGGCTGCGTTTGCGGAGCCGCCGTCTCGACGATGCAGCCGCCCGCACCGAGGACCGCGACGAGGAGCGAAGCGATAGGGACCTTCACACGACCTCCGACTGCCCGTCTCCCCGTCGGGCTGCGCGATGCTACCGACCCGAGCAAGACGACACAACGTCCACGGGCCCGCACCACCGGCGCCCCGAGCACGCGGGTCGAGAGCCTCCAAGACGGCGAGCGACCGCGCGACGCGGACTCCGCTCGGGCTCGGTCCCTGGCTCGGATTCGAGCGCGGGCCTGACAGACACTACGCCTCGGTCCGCCCGAGGTGCTCGCTGCCGTCGAGCTCAGGAGGCCCTCCCGAAGGCCTCTGCAGCCTTCTGGTAGTTCCGCGCGCCGTCCACGTCGCCCGCGCGAAGCGCCCGCGCGAGCGCTTCCCGGTACAGCGTGACGGCGGCGTCGTGCGCCCCCTCGATTTCGGCCGCCGCGCCAAGAACGGAAAGAGCCCGCGCCGCGAGCGCGTCGCCGGCCGGATCGTCCCCGAGCAGCCGCAGCGCATCCTCCAGGCGCCTGCGTGCCTCGCCGCCGTCGCCCAACTCGAGCAACGTCTCGCCGAGATCCACCAGCCACCGCGCCGTCTGCCATGGCGCCACCCGGGCGGCTTCTGCCAGCTCGACCGTGCGCGCGAGCGCGTTGGCGGCACCGACGAGATCCCCCTCCCGACGACGCACGTCTGAAAGGACGGCCTGCACGCCGAGCTCGGCCGCAGGCTCGCCCAGCGTCGCCGCGAGCTCGAGCGCGCGGCCCAGCATGCGCAACGCATCGCGCTGACGCTCGCGGCGCGAAGCCACGGCAGCGAGCGCCGCCAGCACCGCGACGCGCTCGGTGGACAGCGGGCCGGTCAGATCCAGTGCCTCGCGCAGCACGCCATCGGCGCCCACCGCGTCGCCCATCTCTGCAAGCGCGTCACCGAGCTTGCGGCTGAAGGATACGATGGCGCCCTCGAACGCGGGCTCCGCGCTCTCGAGCAGCTCCCGCCGCGCGAGCTCGACCGCCCGGCGGTACGCGTTCACCGCGCCTGCGGCGTCGCCCGCCCGACGCGCGGCGTCGCCCACCTGTTCCAGCATCAAGAGGGCACGCATCGGGTCGCCGGCGCGCACCGCGTGCTCCACCCGCACCTCGACGGGCAAACCCCGATCGATGACAAGCGAGAGGACGCGTTCGTGCAGCTCGCGTCGCACCTGTGCCGGGATGCTCGCCTCGACGACGTCTCTTACGAACGGGTTTTGGAACGCCACCTCGTCGCCCTCCTGGCGCACGAACCCGGCACGTTGCAGCGCCGCGAGCGCCGCCGACGGCATTCCCTGATAGAGATCCTCATCCAACCACGCGCGCGGACAGCGGTCCCCGACGACGGCCAACGTCTGCAAGAGGCGGCGCGCGTCGACGGCGAGGCGTTCGACGCGGGCGATTACGGCGTCGGAAAGGCGCGGCGGCAGTGTCTCGTCCACCGCGCCGAGCGCTTCGATCTGCTCGAGGTACAGCGGCAGCAGTCGCTGTCGTCCCCGCGACGCCGGTATGCGGTTCCGAGCGTTCTCGTCGCTGGCTCCCGGCAACGATCCGTCGGCCCCGGACGCCAGAAACGCCTGGGCCTCTTCGAGATTGAAGGCGGGCACCGGCACTTCCTCGGCCTCGGGCGGAGTCGAGCCGCTCGACGCCGAGACTAGAACGACGGACTCGCGTTCGACAACCGAGCGCAGCCACGAGGCGACGTGCAGGCTGGGCGCATCGCAGTGATGGATGTCGTCCGCGAGCCAGACCAGACCACGTGCTCCGCTTGCCGCCACGGCCACCCGCGTCAGCACGGCGAGGGCGCGAGCCACCGCCGCCGTGGGCGCCCGATCGAGACCGCGCAGACCCCTGGGTTGCACGAGCTCGCGCACGCCCGCGCGGGCGACCGGATCGTCGAGATAACCCGCGTCCGCATACCGCCCGAGATCCTCTTGCCGACAACCGAGGAGCGACGTCGTCAGCGCACGCACCATCCCGTAGGGCATCAGGGCGCGATTGGGCGCCGGGCCCGTCCAGCAGACCAGCCAGCCGCGCTCGCGCGCGCGTAGATCGACTTCCTCAAGCAGACGCGTTTTCCCGATGCCGGGCTCACCACACAGATGGAGCCAGCGCAGCCCGGGCTGGGGCTGGACGAGCGGCTGCTCGAGTCGTTCCATCAGATCCGCTCGTCCGACGAGGGGACGGCGAGGCCGGAGCCCGACAGGCATCGACACACGTCGCGACGGTACGAGGCTCGAACGCTCCAGCGCG
Organism: Myxococcota bacterium; assembly: GCA_025054695.1. Classification (GTDB taxonomy): domain Bacteria; phylum Myxococcota_A; class Polyangia; order Polyangiales; family JANWZI01; genus JANWZI01. The sequence goes on from JANWZI010000118.1 coordinate 11,088, forward strand.
CCGGACGTCCCTGGCAGCCGCGCTCCG